>NZ_JAJEJT010000001.1:1589670-1907604 GCF_021390645.1 Paraburkholderia flagellata | reverse complement strand
ACCAGCGGCATAAGCGGCATAAGCGGCAAGGAGGAAGCAGATGAAACGTATCGCGTTGCTTTGGAATGTTGTGAAGGGCGATGCGCGCGTGCTGTGGCACGCGCTACGCCAGCCGGAGCGCCCGGTGTGGCTCGTGCCCGCCACGGCGCTGCTCGCGCTCTATGCGCTCGACCCGTTCAATATCGCGCTGCCGCTCGCCGGTGTCGTAGATGATGGGATTATCGTGCCGCTGGTGTTGCACTTGATCGTGCGTTGCCTGCCGGTGCACTTGCGCGGGACGCGCAGCGCACGCGCATAAAAAAGCGGCTGAAGCCAGGCTTCAGCCGCTTGCGAGCAGGAGAGCGCTGCCGCTTATTCCACCGCCTATTCCATAGTAGCTGCCGGCGCTCCGCGCCCGCGCTTCGCATCCCACCACACGCGTAGCCGGTCCATGTACAGGTACACCACCGGCGTCGTATAGAGCGTGAGCATCTGGCTTACGATCAGCCCGCCCACGATCGAGATACCGAGCGGCGCACGCAACTCCGCGCCTTCGCCGCGCCCGAACGCAAGCGGCAGCGCACCCAGCAGTGCCGCGCAGGTCGTCATCATGATCGGCCGGAAGCGCAAGAGACACGCCTGATGGATCGCATCGCGCGAACTCAATCCCTGGCGCGAAGCCTCGATCGCGAAGTCCACCATCATGATGGCGTTCTTCTTCACGATGCCGATCAGCAGAATCACGCCGATCAGCGCGATGATGCTGAACTCCGTCTTGAAGAGGAGCAGCGCGAGCAGGGCGCCCACGCCGGCCGAGGGCAAGGTGGAGAGAATCGTGAGCGGGTGGATGTAGCTCTCATACAGAATGCCCAGCACGATATACACGGCCGCGAGCGCCGCGAGAATCAGCAGCGGCTGGTTGTCGAGCGAC
This sequence comes from Paraburkholderia flagellata, assembly GCF_021390645.1. Lineage (GTDB taxonomy): Bacteria > Pseudomonadota > Gammaproteobacteria > Burkholderiales > Burkholderiaceae > Paraburkholderia > Paraburkholderia flagellata. The sequence goes on along the minus strand of NZ_JAJEJT010000001.1, from coordinate 1,906,694 downwards.
TGCTGGAACGCTTGCGCCGTGCCCTGGAAGCTGCCGTGAATCGTCGCGGGCATGCCGATCGCGCCCATCGTGTCGTAGATCGCCTGGGTGGCGTCGGAGAGCGACTTGCCGGGCGGCAGGTTGAACGAGATCGTCGAGGCCACGAACTGGCTCTGGTGATTCACTGAGAGCGGCGTCGTGCCGGGGCCGAACGAGGCGATCGCCGAGAGCGGCACCATGGTCTCCTTCGACGTCGACACCGCCGCGCCCGACGACGCGCTCGACTTGCCGCTCGCGGCGAGCGAGTTGGTCGCGAGGTTGCGCGCGGAGTCGGCGGCGATGGCCGCGGCGCTCGTAGCCGTGGTGGCGGCCGTGCCGCCCGTCGAGGCGGTGGTCGGGCCGGTCACCGTGCCCGCCGTTGCGTTGGTGCTCTGCGCGCCACTCGCCGTGCCGCCCGAGGTGCTCACCCAGATCTCGTTGAGCATGGTCGGGCTTTGCCAGTACTTCGGCGCGACTTCCATCACCACGTGGTACTGGTTGAGCGGGTTGTAGATCGTCGAGACCTGGCGCTGGCCGAACGCGTCGTAAAGCGTGTTGTCGATCTGCGAGGGCGTGATGTTCAGCCGCGCGGCGCTTGCGCGGTCGATGTTGATCATCGACTCGAGGCCGCCTTGCTGCTGGTCCGAATTCACGTCCGCGAGTTCGGGGCGCGCCTGCAGCGCCTCGGTGAGCTTCGGCCCCCACTTGTAGAGATCGGCGGTGTTGTCGGCGAGCAGCGTGAACTGGTACTGCGCGTTCGACTGCCGGCCGCCCACACGGATGTCCTGCACGGCCTGCAGGAAGGTGCGCGCGCCCGCCACGTTCGAAAGCGGCCCGCGCAACTGCGCCATCACCTCGTCGGCGGAAAGCTTGCGCTCGCTCTTGGGCTTGAGCGAGACGAACATGAAGCCCGAATTGGTTGCGCGGCCGCCGGAAAAGCCAGCGACCGATTCCACGGCGGGGTTCGCCTGCACGATGCGCATCATCTCCGCGAACTTCACTTTCATCGCCTGAAACGAGGTCGCCTGGTCGGCCTGGATGCCGCCGATCAGGCGCCCCGTGTCCTGCTGCGGGAAAAAGCCCTTGGGCACGATCACGTAGAGCGCGACGTTCAGCGCGATGGTCGCGACGAGCGTGAGCAGGATGACGAACGGATGCGCCAGCGCCCAGCCGAGCGTGCGCTCGTAGCCGTGCTGCATGCGCAGGAAGCCGCGTTCGAGCCACTGCGCGAAACGGCCTTCTTCCTTCTTCTCGTGTGCTTCTTCGAGCAGACGCGAGCACATCATCGGCGTGAGCGTGAGCGAGACGGCCAGCGACACCGCAATAGCGAGCGAGAGCGTAAGCGCGAATTCGCGGAAGAGGCGCCCGACAATGCCGCCCATCAGCAAAATAGGCAGGAACACGGCGACGAGCGACACGCTGATCGAGAGCACCGTGAAGCCCACCTCGCGCGCGCCGAGGAGCGCCGCCTTCATGCGCGGCACGCCGTTCTCGATATGCCGCGAGATGTTCTCGAGCACGACGATGGCGTCGTCCACGACGAAGCCTGTCGCGATGGTGAGCGCCATGAGCGAGAGGTTGTCGAGCGAGAAGCCCATCAGGTACATGGCCGCGAAGGTGCCGATGATCGAGATGGGCACGGCCACGCTCGGAATCAGCGTCGCGCGCCAGTTGCGCAGGAACAGGAACACCACCATCACGACGAGCGCCACGGCGATGATCAGCGTGCGCTCGGTGTCCTTGAGTGAGGAGCGGATCGTGACGGAGCGGTCGGACGTCGGGATCACTTCGACGTCGGCGGGCAGCGATGCTTTCAACTGCGGCAGCATCGCGATTACGCGGTCCACGGTCTCGATGATGTTCGCGCCCGGCTGGCGGTAGAGGATCACGAGCACCGAACGCTTGCCGTTGGCCAGACCGATGTTGCGCAGGTCCTCCACCGAATCGACCACTTCGCCCACGTCCGAGAGCTTCACGCCCGCGCCGTTGCGGTAGGCGATCACGAGGTCCTTGTATTGGCTCGCCTTGCTCGCCTGGTCGTTGGTGTAGAGCTGAAAGCGCTTCGGGCCGAACTCGATATCGCCCTTCGGACTGTTCGCGTTGGCCGAGGCGAGCGCCGCGCGCACGTCTTCGAGGCCGATGCCGTAGTGAAAGAGCGCGTGCGGCTCCAGTTCCACGCGCACCGCCGGATTCGCCGAGCCGCTCACGTCGACTTCGCCCACACCATCCACCTGCGAGAGCGACTGCTGCAGCACCGTGGCCGCCGAGTCGTAGAGCTGACCCGCGGTGAGCGTGGGTGAGGTGAGCGCGAGAATCAGGATCGGTGCGTCGGCGGGGTTGACCTTGTGGTAGGTCGGGTTCTGCCGCAGGCTCGTGGGCAGGTCGGCGCGAGCCGCGTTGATCGCCGCCTGCACGTCGCGCGCGGCGCCGTCGATGTCGCGGTTCAGGCCGAACTGCAGCGTGATGCGCGTGCTGCCCACCGAGCTTTGCGAGGTCATCTCCGTGACGTCGGCGATCGAACCCAGGTGCCGCTCCAGCGGGCTCGCCACGCTGGTCGCCACCGTTTCGGGGCTCGCGCCCGGCAAGGTGGCCTGCACGGAGATGGTGGGAAAGTCCACCTGCGGCAAGGGCGCGACCGGCAGCTTCGTGAACGCGAAGAGGCCGGCTAGCGCAATGCCGATGGCGAGCAGCGTGGTCGCGACGGGGCGGGAGATGAACGGGCGCGAGAGATTCATCGCGTCAGTTCTCCGTCGAAGACGAGGGCGCGCTGTGCGCACCGCCGCCGAAGCGCTGGCGCAGACGCTGCGCGATCCGGTCGAACGCGAGATAGATCACGGGCGTCGTGAAGAGCGTGAGCGCCTGGCTCACGATCAGGCCGCCCGCAATCGCGATGCCGAGCGGACGGCGCAGTTCGCTGCCTGCGCCGTTGCCGATGATCAGCGGCACGGCGCCGAGCAGGGCCGCCATCGTCGTCATCATGATCGGGCGAAAGCGCAACAGACACGCCTGGTAGATCGCCTCGCGCGGCGGCTTGCCTTCATGGCGCTCGGCCTCGAGCGCGAAGTCGATCATCATGATGGCGTTCTTCTTCACGATGCCGATCAACAGCACGATGCCGATGATGCCGATGATGTCGAGGTCGTGCCCGGTCAGGATGAGCGCGAGCAGCGCGCCGATCCCCGCCGACGGCAGGGTGGAGAGAATCGTGATGGGATGCACGAAGCTCTCATAGAGCACGCCGAGCACGATGTACATCGTGATGATGGCCGCGAGAATCAGGAACAGCTCGTTGGAGAGCGACGCCTGGAACGCGAGCGCCGCGCCCTGGAAGCGCGTCTGGAACGAGGCCGGCAGGCCGATGTCCTTTTCCGCCTGCTCGATGGCCTTCACCGCCGCGCCGAGCGAGGAGCCCGGAGCGAGGTTGAACGACACCGTTGTCGCAGGGAACTGCGAGAGATGCGAGACGAGCAGCGGCGCGGGGCGTTCACGGAACTTCGCGATGGCCGACAGCGGCACCTGGCCCGTGGTCGAGGTGGAGGAGGGCAGATAGATCGAGTTCAGCGCATCGGTGTAGTGCTGCAGCACCGGGTCGGCTTCGAGAATCACGCGGTACTGGTTCGACTGCGTGAAGATCGTCGAGATGATGCGCTGGCCGTAGGCGTCATAGAGCGCGTTGTCGACGGTCGCGGGTGTGATGCCGTAGCGCGCCGCGCTCGCGCGGTCGATCTCGATGTACACGGAGCTGCCCTGGTCCTGCAGGTCGGTCGCGACGTCAGCGAGATCCGGTAGCTGCTGCAAATGCTGCACGAGCTTCGGCACCCACGTCGTGAAGTCCTGGATGTTGGGCGTCGTGAGCATGAACTGATATTGCGTCGGGCTCACCGTCGAGTCGATCGTCAGGTCCTGCACCGGCTGCATGTATAGCGTCGCGCCCGGCACGTGGGCCACGCTCTTTTGCAGGTCGCGGATGATCTCGCTGGCCGTTTCGCTGCGGTCGTCGCGCGGCTTCAGGTTGATGAGCATGCGCCCGCTGTTGAGCGTGATGTTGGTGCCATCCACGCCGATGAACGAGGTGAGGCTCTCGACGTTCTCGTTCTTGAGGATCTCCGCGGCGAGCGCCTGCTGGCGCTCCGCCATCGACGCATAGGACACCGATTGCGGCATCTGCGTAATGGCCTGGATCACGCCCGTGTCCTGCACCGGGAAGAAGCCCTTGGGCACGATCACGTAAAGAATGCCGGTGAGCACGAGCGTGATGAGGAACACGATCATCGTGAGCCGCTGGCGTGCGAGCACCCATTCGAGCGCCACGCCATAGCGGCCGATCACATAGTCGAAGAACGCATGCACGCGCGCCTCGAAGCGGTGGCTTTCGGGCGGCGGTGTGTGGCGCAGCATTTTCGCGCACATCATCGGCACGAGCGTGAGCGAGACCACGGCCGAGATCACGATCGTCACCGCGAGCGTGATGGCGAACTCGTGGAAGAGGCGCCCCACCACATCGCCCATGAAGAGCAGCGGAATCAGCACGGCGATGAGCGACACCGTCAGCGAGATGATGGTGAAGCCGATCTGCTTCGAGCCCTTCAGCGCGGCTTCGAGCGGTGTTTCGCCGTCCTCGACGTAGCGCGCGATGTTCTCGATCATGACGATGGCGTCGTCCACCACGAAGCCGGTCGCGATGGTGAGCGCCATGAGCGAGAGGTTGTCGAGCGAGAAGCCGCACAGATACATGACCGCGAGCGTGCCGATGAGCGAGAGCGGCACGGAAAGGCTCGGAATGATCGTGGCGTAGATGTTCGCGAGGAACAGGTACATCACGAGCACGACGAGCACCACCGACATCAGCAACTCGAACTGCACGTCGCGCACCGAGGCGCGGATCGTGGTCGTGCGGTCGGTGACGATCTGCACGTCGAGCGAGGAGGGCAGCGATTCCTGCAACTGCGGCAGGAGCGTCTTGATGCTGTCCACCACCTGGATCACGTTCGCGCCGGGCTGGCGCTGCACGTTCAGGATGATCGCGGGCGTGCCGTCCGCCCACGCGCCGAGCTTGGTGTTCTCCGCGCCCTGCACGATGTTTGCGACATCCGTGAGCATGACGGGGCGGCCGTTGCGGTAGGCAATCACGGCGTCTTTGTACGCGTCGGCGTCGGTCAGCTGGTCGTTCGCGTTGATCGTGTAGGAGCGCGTGGGGCCGTCGAAGTTGCCTTTCGGCGTGTTGACGTTCAGGTTTGAAATGCTCGTGCGCAGGTCGTCGAGATTCAGGCCGTAGGCCGCGAGCGCGCGCGGGTTCGCCTGGATGCGCACCGCGGGGCGCTGGCCGCCCGACAGGCTCACGAGGCCCACGCCCGCCACCTGCGAGATTTTCTGTGCGAGGCGCGTGTCGGCGAGATCCTGGATCTGCGTGAGCGGCAGCGTTTTCGAGGTGATGGCCAGCGTCAGGATCGGCGCGTCGGCCGGGTTGACCTTGGCGTAGATCGGCGGCGCGGGCAGGTCCGAGGGCAGCAGGTTGCCGGCCGCATTGATGGCGGCTTGCACTTCCTGCTCGGCCACGTCGAGCGGCAGGTCGAGGCTGAACTGCAGCGTGATGACTGAGGAGCCCGCCGAGCTTTGCGACGACATCTGGTTGAGCGACGGCATCTGGCCGAACTGGCGCTCGAGCGGCGCGGTGACCGAGGAGGTCATCACGTCCGGGCTCGCGCCCGGATAGAAGGTCTGGACCTGGATGGTCGGGTAATCGACTTCGGGCAGGGCGGAAAGCGGCAGAAAACGCAGTGCGACGAGGCCGACCAGCATGATCGCCGCCATGAGCAGCGCCGTGCCGACCGGCCGCAGGATAAAGGCGCGGGATGGATTCATGCTGGCTTACTGGGCTTGCGTCTGCGATGCGTGGCGGTGGGCATGACGCGCGCCCGAGGCCGCACCGGCCCACGATGCGCCTTTCGCGCCGGATGCGCCCGACGCGCCTTTCGCGTGCTGCGGGTGCTCGGCGGGAATCGTGATCTTCGCGCCTTCGCGCAAACGGTCGGAGCCGTCGGTCACCACGCGCTCGCCCACGGCGAGGCCCGAAGCGATGCTGGTGCGTTCGGCGTCGACGGGGCCGACCTTCACGAGCCGCACGCTCACCGTGTTGTCGGGTTTCGCGACGTAGACGTATTGCCCCTGCGAGCCGTTGAGCACGGCCGAAGTGGGCACGATCACGGCGTTGTGGAGCGTATCGACGAGCAGGCGCGCATTGACGAACTGGTTCGGAAAGAGCCCTTGTTCGTGGTTCGTGAAGCTCGCGCGCAGCTTGACGGTGCCCGTGGTGGTGTCGATCTGGTTGTCGATGGTCTGGAGCGACCCCGCTTCCAGCATGGTGGTGTTGCTGCGGTCGTAGGCGGTGACCGACATTTTCGTGCCCGCGCGCAGCTGCTTCATGATGGGCGGCAGGTTGTCCTCCGAAGTCGTGAAGATCACGCTGATCGGCTCGAGCTGCGTGAGCACGACGATGCCGTTGGTGTCGCTGGGCGTCACGTAGTTGCCCGGATCGACCTGGCGCAGGCCCACGCGGCCCGACGCCGGTGCGACGATCCGCGCGTAGGTGAGGTCGAGCTTGTAGGTATCGACGTTGGCCTGATCGGACTTGACGGTGCCCTCGTACTGCTTGACGAGCGATGCCTGCGTGTCGACCTGCTGGCTCGCGATCGAGTCTTGCGAGAGCAGCGTCTGGTAGCGCTTGAGGTCGAGGCGCGCCGTGGCGAGTAGCGCCTGGTCGCGGCCCAGCTGGCCTTCGGCGTTGGCGAGCGAGATCTGGTAGGGGCGCGGATCGATCTGCGCGAGCACGTCGCCTTTCTTCACCATCTGGCCTTCCTGGAAGTACACGTCCTGAAGCGTGCCGGATAGTTGTGTGCGCACCGTGATGTCGGCAAGCGGCGTAACCGTGCCGAGCGCGGTGATGACGATGGGCATATCGCCGGCCTGGGCGGTGGCCACGCTCACTGGCTGAGGCATGTTGGCCATGGCGCCCGGGCCGCCGTGACGCGCGCGCGCGCCGGCCGCCGGTGCTGCGTTGCCGCCCGAGAGCGCCTTGTTCCACGGTTGCCAGCGTGCGAGCACGATGCCGGCGATCACGATGACCACACCCAGCGCGATGAACTTGCCCTTGCTGCGCCTGGCGGCGACCGGAGCAGGGGACTGCGGCGTCGTTTCTTTACGGGAGGAATCCGGGCGCTTTTCTTGTTGATCCATCGGTCAGGTCGGTAACGGGTTCTCGAAGGCTCTGGGCTGAGCGGATTATGTGGTGCCGGCCGCGAAGCACACGTAGAAGCGCACGCAGCCGGCGTGGCGGGCGCGCGCCGATGCTACGCACGTCGTGCGCAAGCTAGATGTCAGGGCTGGCCCCGCTCTGGCACGAATGCCGCGCCGTGAGTTCACGGGCATGGGCGGCTTCACTGGCGGTTGGCTGGCGTTTCGCACGCAGGGCGGCGCAGCAGACCGTTGCCGCCAAAAAGCATGATGCTACGTTGCCCGCTTCGTTACAGTCCAGTGCAGTTTCTTTCGAGACGTTACGAGCGTTACATGCGTCGTGTGCTTTTTGTAAGGCGATGGCGCTGACGCTGTCAGGTTGAATGGGGCAGGCGCAGGGCGCCGCCAATTTCGTCGACGATGCGTTCGACACATTCGCGCAACAGCGGCACGACGTGGGCGACGAGCCACTCGCGCGTGCACTGCTGCGAGGCGCCGCCGCAGTTGATGGCGTAGATCTCGCCGTTAGGACCGGCGAACGCCGTGGCAATGGCGTTGAGCCCCTCGTACCACTCGCCGATCGCGAGCGCGTACCCGTTGACGGCAGTCTCGGTGAGCGCGGCGTCGAGCCGGCTGCCGAAAACGCCCCAGTCGTTGCCGGTCGAGGTCTGCAGCGCGGCGGTGAGTTCGGCGCGCGCGTGCGGATCGAGCGCTGCGAGGTAGGCGCGCCCGACGGCGGTGCGGCCCATGTCGATGCGCGAGCCGACCTCGAGGCGCGTGACGAGCACGGCGGTGCGCGGGCGGATCGCGTCGATGACGACCATGTCCAGACGGTCGCGCACGGTGAGGTGCACCGAGAGCGCGGTGCGCTCGGCAAGCCGCGAGAGATATGGCCGTGCGCGGCTGCGGATGTCGGAATTGCGCAAAAAGCCGTTGGAGAGTTCCAGCACCGACGACGTGAGCACGAAGCGTTCGCTGTCGGGGAGCCGGGCGAGAAAGCCTGTGCTCACGAGCGTGCCGGTGAGCCGCGAAAGCGTGGGCTTGGGAATGCCGGTCAGTTCGGTGAGTTCGCGGTTGCTGAGCGGCGCGTCGGCGGCTGCGACGCAGCGCAGCACGGCGAGACCGCGCGCGAGCGCGGTCACTTCGTCAGCGCCACCGTCTTTGTCGCGCGGGGTTTCGTCGGAATTGCGCGAATCGGGTGCGGAAGTCATTGGCGGGACAATTTTCCGAAACAGCATTTCAGATTTCAGATTTCGCGCGTGGCGTCACAAAGCCGACGCGGGCTTGCACTGCGGTACAGCGGTTTGCGTTCGATCAACATTGCGCGTTGTTAATTAGGGCGCGAAAATTCAGATGATTGTAATGGATGCCAGATGCTGGGTGATTGGCGCATTTTGGCGAGATTTTGCTTGACTTAGTCAGCATGTAGGTAAAAAATGGAACCCGATTTCGGCAATGCGTCCCAACCCCGCAAAATTGCGGGGTTTTAATGTGCTTTTCGATATGCAATTCGCATAATTGCGCATCGTTTTCCACTGGCGCAGTTGAGCCGAATACCGTCTCTCAGGTTCTAGCACGGCCCTCGGAATGGCTAGAACTTTTCAAGGCGCCACGTGCAAACGTGGCGCTTTTTTTTCCGCCAGGCTGCAAACAGGCCAATCGCGGGCAATTCGCGGGCCGATCGCGGCCGATCAGGCGACCTCGCCGCTAAAGCGTTCGCGCAACTCGCGTTTGAGCACCTTGCCAATCGGGCTGCGCGGTAGCGCGTCGACAATCACGACTTCGGCCAGGCGCTGCATCTTCCCCAATTGACCGTTGGCCCAGGCGGTGAGCGCGTCGGCGTTCAATGCCGAACCGGGTTGGAGGGTGACAAACGCCACCGGCGTCTCACCCCAGCGTTGCGATGGCACGCCTACCACCGCAGATTCGACGACTTCGGGGTGCCGGGCGAGCACCTGTTCCAGATCGCTTGGGTAGATGTTGAGTCCGCCCGAGATGATCATGTCCTTCTTGCGGTCCATCAACACGAGGAAGCCGTCTTCGTCGAATCGGCCGACATCCCCGGTTCGAATGAAGCGCCGGCCATCGCTGTCGTACCACTCGGCTTGCGCCGTTTTTTCGGGCTGCCGATAGTAGCCAGTCATCATGGCAGGCGAGCGCCCAACGATCTCGCCCGCTTCTCCGGCGGCAACCTCGCGTCCGTCGGCATCGATCAGGCGCATTTCATGGCCGTTCAGCGGGCGGCCAACCGTGTGCAGCTTGTTGGGAAATTCGTCCGTGCAAAGCTCGCATGACGCGCCGCCTTCGGTCATTCCATAGAACTCAGTGAGCTGGCCTGGCCATCGGCGGAGGGCGTCCGCCTTGAGGCCGGCCGGGAACGGAGCACTCGTGCAGAACTTCGCGCGGAAACTGGACAGGTCGTAGCGATCGAAGTCGGGATGACCGAGGATGCGCTGGTATTGCACGGGCACCAGCATGGTGTGCGTGACATGCTCGCGCTCGGCAAGCGCAAGATATTGCCTCGCGTCGAATTTGGGCATGAGGACGACCGTTCCGCCGAGCGCCAGCGTCGGGAAGAAGCTCACTAGCGTGGTGTTCGAATAGAGGGGCGTCGCAATCAAGGTGACAGAGTCTGGGCCGTATCCGCGCTCGACGCTTCGCAGCGTGTAGGCGTAGCGCATGGCGTGCGACTGGACGATCCCCTTGGGCGTTCCCGTCGTGCCAGAGGAGTAGATGATGTTGAATGCCCACTGCGGCTGAATCTCCACATGCGCGGGAGCGGCCCCCACGGGCGCCAGCCATGTGTCGTATTGCCCCGCCGCACCGATATTGATGATGCGCAGGGCAGGCGGCAACCTGACGCGCGAAAGCAACTGGCAAACCGAGTCGTCGGCGAAGAGAATTTGCGCGCGCGAGTTGTCGAGCATCGCGACGAGGCTGTCCGGATGCGTGGAGGGAGACAGCGGCGCGACCGCCAGGCCTGCTCTGAGTGCGCCGAAGAATACCGCGGCGTATTGGATGGAACTCGATGCGCAGATGGCAACGACGTCTTCGGGTGCCAGCCCGTCACGCTGCAGGGCGGCAGCACAGCGGTCGATCATCGCCTCTAGTGCGGCGAATGTGACCGTTTCATCGTCGCAGACGATCGCCGCACGCGCGCCGTGTTTCGCCGCCCGTTGGCGAATCATGGCGGTCAAATCGACGAACGGTGAATCGGGTGACGCGGACTTCACGGACATGGCCTCGTACCTCACTGGAAAGATGACTTCGCGATGGAGTGATCCGGTTCTCTTGCGTGCGCGTTTCCCTTGGGATTGGCGCGGCCACGCGCAATGGTTTGTGAACGCGCGTTCGATTTTCTGCCGGTTAAAGACGCTAAACAATGACAAATTTTCTGAACAGACCGTCAAGACGACTTTGACAGTTTGCCCGCAAGGCGGCGTCATGCGACCTGACTCCGGCGTCGTTTCTGCCATACCATCGCCTGATCACCCATTCGATGGAGTCGCACATGCTCTCCGAAGAGGAACTGGCGTTGCTCGACGCGATCCGCGAAACCGGCAGTCTGTCGCGTGCGGCTGCACGTTTGAACAAGGCGCCTTCCACGATTTCGCATGCCGCGCGCCAACTCGAAGCGCGGTTCGACGCGCTGCTCTTCGACCGCCGACGCTACCGGCTGCAGCTTACCCCGGCCGGGCATCTGCTTGCCGAGGAGGCGAGCCGCCTGATGCAGGACGTCGCGCGCATGGCGCAGCGCGTGCGGCAGGTCGCAAACGGCTGGGAAGACCGCTTATGGATCGTCACCGACGAGATTCTCGAATTCGAACTGTTGATGCCGGTGGTCCGCGACTTCGACGCGCTGCAGTCGGGCGTCAAGCTGCGGTTCACACACGAAGTGCTCTCCGGCACCTGGGAGGCCCTGCGCGACGGTCGCGCCGATCTGGTCGTCGGTGCAACCAACGAGCCGCCGGCCATCGACGGCTTGCACTGGTTCGAGTTGGGCGTGATGGAATGGGTGTTCGCGGTGGCGCCACGCCACCGGCTCGCGCGCGAGAAGGCGCCGCTCACCCGCGAGCGCATGCTGGCCGAACGCGGCGTGGCGGTCGGCGATTCGGCGCGGCTCACGCCCGGTCGCGGCTACGGGCTGCTCGGCGCTCAAGAGGTGCTGGCGGTGCCGTCGATGCGCGCCAAGATCCTCGCGCAGCGCGAGGGCCTGGGCGTGGGCTGGGTGCCGAGGCAGCGCGCGGCGAAGCTGATCGAGCGGGGTGATCTGATCGAGAAGGCCACGGCGAACCCGCGCGAGCCGAACGTGCTGTACGTGGCATGGCGCGGCGAACATGTCGGGCGCGCACTGCAATGGTGGATCGACCGGCTGCGCGAGCCGCGTCTTGCGAAGCGCCTCGTGGAGGGTATCGCGGTCACGGCTTGAAGCCGGTTTTCTGCACATCTGGCGCAAACGTTCGATGGTTTCGAACGTTTGCGCCAGGCTCGTCGCACGGCAAGCGGCGCGTCGGCAGGCAATATGAGGTCACAGTCTCAGATCGAGACCATCCCCCTCAAGGAGAAGATCATGAACCGCTTTGCCAACAAGACTGTCCTCGTCACCGGCGGATCCAGCGGCATCGGCCTCGCTGCCGCGCAAGCCTACGTCGCCGAAGGCGCGTACGTCATCGTCACTGGCCGCGACGAAGCCGGGCTCGAAGCCGCGCGCCTCGCGCTCGGCCCGAACGCCCGCGCCTGGCGAAACGATGCGGCCTCGCTCACCGGTGCGCGCGAACTGGCTGCCGCCGTGCGCGACGCGGGCGTGCGCCTCGACGCCGTGTTCATCAATGCGGGCGTGGCGAAGCTCGCGCCGTTCGAGCAAGTGGACGAAGCGCTGTGGGATGTGACCTTCGACACCAACGTGAAGGGCGCCTATTTCCAGATTCAAGCGCTCTTGCCGGTGCTCAACGACGGCGCGGCCATCGTGCTCAACGGCTCGATCAACGCGCATATCGGCATGCCCACGTCGTCGGTGTATGCGGCGAGCAAGGCTGCGCTGATTTCGTTTGCGAAGACGCTCTCGGCCGAACTGCTGCCGCGCGGCATTCGGGTGAACGTGGTGAGCCCCGGGCCCGTGAAGACGCCGCTCTATAACAAGTTCGGCATGGACGCCGCCGCGCTCGCGGCGGCCGAGGAATCGATCCGCGCGCTGGTGCCGCTCAAGCGCTTTGCGACGGCTGAGGAGATTGCCTCGACCGTGCTGCATCTGAGCGCGGCCGAATCGGCCTTCATGATCGGCACCGAAGTGATCGTCGCCGGTGGCATGGGCCAGCTTTGATGTTCGCCTGGTGATGCGTACGCAGTGCGGGCGGCAGGGCGCCGCCCGCGCGAGCGTATTGCGCGTGACGCTCAGGAAACCGTTTCGCGTTCCGGCGTGGCCGTGATCTTGTGGATCGACAGGTCGGTGCCGTTGAACTCCTGTTCGCGATCGATGCGCAGTCCCACGAACTTGCGCAGCAGGCCGTACACCATGAGGCCGCCGAGGAAGGCGATCACGATGCCGGCAATCGTGCCGACGATCTGCGCGCCAAGCGAAACGCCGCCGAGTCCGCCCAGCCAGCGCTGGCCGAAAATACCCGCGGCGATGCCGCCCCACACGCCGCACAGGCCGTGCAGCGGCCACACGCCGAGCACGTCGTCGATGCGCCAGCGGTTTTGCACGCACGTGAACATATAGACGAACAGCGCGCCGGCCACCGCGCCCGTCACGAGCGCGCCGAGCGGATGCATGATGTCCGAGCCCGCGCACACGGCCACGAGCCCCGCGAGCGGCCCGTTGTAGGTGAAGCCCGGATCGTTGCGGCCCGCGAACCAGGCGGCGAGCGTGCCGCCCACCATCGCCATGAGCGAATTGACGGCGACGAGACCGCTGATCTTGTCGATGGTCTGCGCGCTCATCACGTTGAAGCCGAACCAGCCCACCGCGAGCACCCACGCGCCGAGCGCGAGAAACGGAATGTTCGAGGGCGGATGCGCGGCGATGCGGCCGTCGCGCGTATAGCGGCCGTGGCGCGGCCCGAGCAGCAGCACGGCCGGCAGCGCGATCCAGCCGCCGAACGCGTGGACGACCACAGAGCCCGCGAAGTCATGGAACGGCACGCCGAACATGTGCGTCATCGCATTTTCGAAACCGAGGCGGTTGTTCCACACCATCCCCTCGAAAAACGGGTAGATGAAGCCAACGATCACGAAGGTCGCGAACAGTTGCGGATTGAACTTCGAGCGCTCCGCAATGCCGCCTGACACGATGGCCGGAATCGCCGCCGCGAAGGTGAGCAAGAAGAAGAAGCGCACGAGCGCGTAGCCGTTGTGCTCGGCGAGCACGTCGGCGTGCGAGAAGAATTGCACGCCGTAGGCGAGCGTATAGCCGATGAAGAAGTAGGCGATCGTCGAAATCGAAAAATCGACGAGGATCTTCACGAGCGCATTGACCTGGTTCTTCTTGCGCACGGTGCCGAGTTCGAGAAACGCGAACCCGGCGTGCATGGCGAGCACCATGGCGGCGCCCAGCAGCAGAAATAGCGTGTCGGTTCCGGTCTTGAGATTGTCCATCTGGCGTACCCAGTTTGCCCAAAATGGGCGCATACACAGCAAGATGCGGGCCAGCATCAGCGCCAAACTGGTGAATTCGCAGCCGCAACAGGCGTCAAGCCGGTGCGGCCGTGCACCGATGCGGAAAATGCCTGCATATCGGGTCCTTGAGCGAGGCGCTGGTATCTGGGGCGCATGCACCACGTCCCGGCACGGTCTCAGGACCCGCGCGCAAAGGTGGGGAAATCGCGCGCCAGAATAGGGCGATTAATTCGATTTCCCTTTCCATATCAATGAATTGTCGGCTAATCGAAATAATCTCGAGGTTTCGTGGCCGGGCAAACTTAGGCGCACGTGGGGCGCACATAGGGCGCAAACGCCGACATAATGGCCAGATTGCCACCTCACGCGCGTCCGGTTGCCCGGTACCCGCCATGCAATGCGCCTCACGACCAAAGGGCTTCTGCTGATCGCGATTCCCGCCGTATTCGAACTGAGCTTGCTGTCGGCCATCGTGAAGGCCGAGACCGACGCCGCCGCCGCAGAGGCGTGGGGCCAGCACAGCCAGGCCGTGCTCGCGCAGGCTTCGCGCGTGCTCGAACCGGTGCTGGTCGAGTCGGTGAAACTGCGCGGTGCAGTGGCGGCCAACGACACGAGCTACGCCACACCCGTTTCGATGTGGATGGACGTGGACCGCCGCATCGACCGGCTCGTCGATCTCGTCTCCGACAATCCCTCGCAGGTCGAGCGCGCCGTGCAGATTCGCCACGCCGTGCAGAACTATCGCCAGTGGTCGGACCGCGTTCAGGACCTCCTGCGCTCGGGCCGCCGCACCGACCTCGCCGAGCGCTTTCGCGCGCTCATGGCCGCCGACGTGCTCGACCGCGTGCGCACGCAGATCGTCTCGCTCCAGACCGAGGAGCGCCGCCTCGACGTTTTGCGGGTTTCCGCCGCCGAAGCGGCACGCGCTCAGCAGCAGACGCTCGTGATGACGGCGGTGCTCGGCTCGATCGTGCTGGTCGCGATTGCCGTCTGGATCTTTACGCGCGGTGTGCGCGGGCGGCTCGATGCGCTTTCCGATAACGCGAACCGGCTGGCCGCGAACGAACCGCTCGCGCCACTCACGGCGGGCAACGACGAAATCGCCGAACTCGATCTCACGCTGCACCAGACCAGCCAGCGCCTGATCGAAGCCGAGCGGCTGCGCCTCGGTTTTCAGGCCGACCTTGCGCGGCGCGCGGACCAGCTTGCGCGCATCAACGAAAATCTGCGCCAGCAGACTCAGGAAAACGAGATGTTCATCCACGGCGTGTCGCACGATCTGCGCGCGCCGCTCGTGAACCTGCAGGGCTTTTCGCGCGAACTCACTCATGCGTGCGACGACTTGCGCGAGCGCATCGCGAAGTCTTCGCTCGCACCGGCAGCACGCGCGCGCATCGAGCGGACCATCGACGAGGACATCGGCGAGGCGTTGCGCTATCTGCAAACGGCTGTGCTGCGCGCATCACACATCATCGACGCGCTACTGCGGCTCGCGCGCGTAGGACGCGTGGAGTACCGGCGCCAGCGCGTGAGCGTGCAGGAACTGGTGCAGCGCGTGGTCGACGCGATGCATGCCTCGATCCGTGCCCGCGGCGCGCAGGTGAGCGTGCAGACGCTGCCCGACGTATGGGGCGACCCGACGGCGCTGGAACAGGTGTTTGCAAACCTGATCGGCAACGCGCTCAACTATCTCGATCCGGCGCGCGACGGGCGCGTCGAGATCGGCACAGCGCATGCGCCGCCGGGCGTCGAGTCACTGCAGATTTTCTATGTGCGCGACAACGGACTCGGTATTCCCGAGGTGGGCTTGCCGCGGCTCTTTCAGGCGTTCCAGCGCATGCACGGCAACGTTGCGCCGGGCGAGGGCATCGGGCTCGCGCTCGTGCGCCGCGTCGTGGAGCGGCACGGTGGGCGCGTGTGGGTGGAGTCGATGGAAGGCGAGGGTACGACGTTCTATCTGACGTTGCCCGATGCGCTTGCCGTCGCGCCGCCTTTGCCCGGCGATGCGGAGCAGATCATCAGTGCACTCGAACGCGCGGAGCGTTCGGAAGGGGTGCTGGGTGGTCCTGCTGGATATGGCGCGAGCGATAGTGCAGGCGGCGCGAACGCGAAAGGCGGCGTTAGAAGCGAACTCCGGACGGCACCCCCAACGGCGTTGCGACCACCCGCAGGCGCTTAGGTACGCTTAGGCACTGTCGGGCAAGCACGCTCGCTATGCGCTCAGCACGTGCTGAAGATGCGGCGTGGCTTGAGCAGGCGGCTCGCGCGAAACGACCAGATGGCGCCCAGGCCCGCGAGCGCCAGCGCGATGGCGAGCATCGTGTGAGGATTGATGGCGATGCCGAACGGCACGCTGAGCGGCAAGACGAAACTGCGGTCGAGCATGAGCAGCGCGGCCCACAGCGCAAACGCCCCCTGCAGGAGCAGACGCGTGCCGTGCAGGTGACGCGCCCGGTCGGTCAAGTTGCCTTTGCGGCCGCCGCGCTTGCAAAAAAAGAGGATCGCCGCCAGGGCGATCGCGAGTATCACTAGCCAGTCCGTAAGATCCACGATACGCACTCCGTACTCCAGAATAACTGGCGGGTATTCTGGCGAGCGGCGCGATGCGGTGAAATCAGACCAGTCCGAATTGGCGGTCGGCGCGCGCCGCGCCTCATGCAAGACAGGCGCGACGCGCGAGCGGATCAGCGCCCGCTTACGGCTCGATGCGCGTGCCGAGGAGCACGAGGAACTGGCGCAGCCATTCGGGATGAGCGGGCCACGCCGGCGCGGTGACGAAGGGGGCGTCGGTCACTGCGCTGTCGATGGCGATGTCGGCGTACTCGCCGCCCGCGAGCCGCACCTCGGGCGCGCAGGCTGGATAGGCGGAAATGCGCTTGCCGCGGATCACCTCGGCCGCGGCGAGCAGTTGAGCCGCATGGCAGATAGCCGCGATTGGCTTGTTCGCCTGGGCGAAGTGACGCACCAGTTCGATAACCTTCGGGTCGAGGCGCAGGTATTCGGGCGCACGCCCCCCCGCGATGGCGAGCGCGTCGTAGCTGCCGGCGTCGATTTCGTCGAAGGTCGCGTTGAGCGCGAACTGGTGCCCCGGCTTTTCGGTGTAGGTCTGGTCACCCTCGAAATCGTGGATCGCAGTCTTCACGCGCTCGCCGGCCTTCTTGCCGGGGCATACGGCGTCGACGCGGTGGCCGACGGCCTGCAACGCCTGGAACGGCACCATCGTTTCATAGTCTTCGGCAAAATCGCCGGTGAGGAACAGGATCTTCTTGACGGCCATCGTTTGTCTCCAGAGGTGGACGGTGGAACGGATCGTGCGCGAGGGCAGTCTACTCCATCATGTTTGACGATTTCGCAAAGCATGGCGTCGCGGGCGATGCGCGGCCACCTCAACAATCCATCGAGTGGCGGCGCTATGTGCCGGGGCGCGACGCGCCCGCGCTCGCCACCTTGTTTCGCGCGTCCGTGGCCACGCTTGCTGCCACGCGCTACGACGCGGCGCAGCGCGTAGCGTGGGCCGCGGCAGCCGACGATCTTGCGGACTTCGACGCGCGCCTCGCGCGCGGCGTGACGCTCGTGGCGGCGTGTGACGGTGCGGCCGTTGCGTTCGGGCAGCTCTTTCCGCTCGATCACGTCGAGATGCTTTATGTCGCGCCCGCATGGTCGCGCCGCGGGCTCGCGACGGCGTTGCTGGCGCGGCTCGAAGCGCTCGCGCGCGAGGCGCGCTCGACGGTATTGAGCACCGATGCGAGCGCGGTGTCGCGGCTTGTTTTCGAGCGGGCGGGTTTTTCGCTGATTTCGTCAGAATCGGTGTGGCGCGACGGCGTATCATTGCCGCGTTTTCATCTATGCAAGCCGCTTCATGCGGCGAATTTTTCAGGATGACCATGTTTTCGAAGTTTTCGACGCAAAGGCTGACGCTCGCCTGCCTGCTCGTGTGTGCGGCGCTCGCCGCCGGCTGTAACAAGCAGGACGCTTCCACGCCCGATCTGAGCAAGCAGTCCGCTGACGCCGTGAAGCAGGCCACGCAGGACGCTGCCAACCAGGCCGCGCAGCAGGCGACGCAAGCGCTCGGCAAGGCCGCGAGCTATGTGAACCAGCAACTCGGTGCGGCGCAGCAGAAGCTCGATTCGGCGGCGTCGCAAGGTCAGCAGGCGAGCGCATCGACGGCCGAACTGGCTTCCTCGGCGCAGGGCCAGTTGCGCGGCGCGGCAAGCACGGCGCAAGCCTTGCTCGGGCAAGCCGCCGCGGCCACCGGCACCGGCTTGACGAATGCGGGGCATTCGTTGCAACGCTGGGCGAGCAACGCCGCCGAGGCCGCATCGGCGCCGGGGCAGGCTTCGGGTGCCTCGAAGTAAGGCCGCAGCCGTGCGGGCCGCGGCTGACGGGTTGGCGCTACGGATTAATGTAATTATGATAGTTACACTTTTTGGCATACGCGTGTCCGGTACATTCGCGCGCCGCTCAGCAGTGGCAGGTTCGCCGTGAATACGAGTAGTCGTTTCGCCTTCGCCGTGCATGTGCTCTCGCTGCTTGCGCAGCAGGAGGGCGTGCCGCTGTCGTCGGAGATCATCGCGGGTAGCGTGAACACGAATCCCGCGCTCATTCGCAGGCTCCTGTCGATGCTGGCCAGCGCGGGCCTTACGGCGTCGCAACTGGGCGCGGGCGGTGGCGCGCTGCTCGCACGCGAGCCGCAGGCGATCACGCTGCTCGACGTCTACCATGCGGTCGACGACGCGCAATTGTTCGCCATGCACCGCGAGGAGCCGAATCCGGCTTGCCTCGTCGGGCGCCATATCCAGCAGACGCTGCGCGGTGTGATCGACGACGCACAGCGCGCCATGGAGGCGTCGCTCGCCACTCGCACGCTCGCGGACGTCGTCGACGACATGGCGCGCAGCGAGCGCAAGCTCGAACGCGCGCGGGCGCGCCGCGCCTGACCGGGCCGGCGCTGTCAGATTCATCAGCGGGGCATTGCCCCGTTTTTTCACCCCCGAAATGTAACTTTATTAGTTACATAAATATGGAAGGCAGGAGTCAATTCATGAGCAAGACGCTGAAAATCGCCCTCTTTGGCGCAACGGGCATGGTCGGTTCGCGCATCGCCGCCGAAGCGGCGCGCCGCGGCCACCAGGTGAGCGCGCTGGTGCGCCAGCCCGAACGGGTGGCAGCCGCGCCGAACGTTCACGCTGCGAAGGCCGATCTGCTTGACGCGGCGAGCGTAGCCGCAGCGGTGCGCGGCCATGATGTGGTGGCGAGCGCCTACGCGCCGCCCAAGGAGCAACTCGACGATTTGCTGGTCGCGAGCCGGGCTCTCGTCGACGGCGTGCGCGCAGCGGGGCTCAAGCGTCTCGTGGTGGTGGGCGGCGCCGGGTCGCTCGAGGTCGCGCCCGGCAAGCAGCTCGTCGATACCGAAGGCTTCCCGGACGCCTACAAGGCGATCGCGCTGGCCCACCGCGAGGCGTTCGACTACTACCGCACGGTCAGCGACATCGACTGGACCTTCTTCGCGCCGGCCGCCATCATCGCCCCCGGCGAGCGCAAGGGCACGTTCCGCACGGGCTCCAACACGCTGATCGCCGATGCGGCGGGCGAAAGCCGCATCTCGGCCGAGGACTACGCGATCGCCTTCGTCGACGAACTGGAGCAGGGCCGCTTCATTCGTCAGATCGCAACGGTGGCCTACTGAGGCGCCAAATGAGGCGCAAAGCGGCCCTCCCTGCGCGCTGACAAACTGTTACGCACGCGCGAGGCGCGGGGAGGCGGAGTGCGGCTAAACTGGAACGTCCTGTTTTTGCCTCTCCGCCATGAAAACCAGCATCGGACGCGATGGCGCGGGCGCCGGGCCGTCGCGCGTGCGCTTCGGTGTGGCGGATCGTGCACTATTTCCTCGCGCCATACCGGCGCGCTCATGCGTTCGCGCTTTCCTTCGCGCGCTGATGCTCCTCGCGTGCCTCGCGGTGTGCCTGGCCATGCCGATGCGGGCCACAGCCCAGGCGGCGGCGCCAATGCTGCCAGTGCTCAAGAGCATCATTACCGGCGCGCCGGCCGCGGCTTCAGGTGCATCGGCAGCGGAAGCGGCTTCGGCGCCTTCACCTGCGAGCCAGGCCGAGTTCACACGCTCGCTCGACAGCGTCATCACCACGCTCGACAACGAGCGCCAGCGCACTGCGCTCCTCAACCAGCTCAAAAAGCTGCGCAGCGCATCGGAAAACGTGGCGCCCGCGCCGGCTTCGGGTGCGGCGGCGACCTCGGGGCTGCTGGGCGCGATCGCGTCGGGCCTCGCCTCCGTCGAGGCGGACGCGCGCCGCGGTCGCAGTCCGTTTCACTACTGGGCAGGGCGCTTCAGGGCAGCCGGCATCGAGCTTTATGACATCGCTTCGGGCCGGGAAGGGGAAAGCCTCGGCCGCATCGTGTTCGATCTGTTCGCCATGCTGGCAGGCTGGGGCGCATGTGCGGCAGTGCTGCGCTGGCTCGAGCGGCGCCTGCTGAGGCGCTTCGATGTCGAGACGGGCCTGCGGCCCGATCCGCGCACCATCGACTTGCTGATTTTCGTCGTGCATCGCGCGGCGCCATGGATCGTGGCGTTCCTCGGCGCGCTCGTGGTCGAGCGCTCGATGCCGGACGCGCTCGGGCGCACGCTCGCCCTCGTGATCGCCTACGCGATCGTCGCGGGCGCGGTGTTCTCGTCGATCTGCCTGATCATGTTTTCGCTGTTCGGCTCGGGGCACCGGCGCGCGGCCGTGCGCGTTCTCATCGCGCGCTCGCGCCGGCTGCTCTTCGCAATCGGCGTGCTGGCCGCGCTCGGCGACGCCGCGACCAATTTCGAGGTCGCGCGCCAGTTGGGTGTGAACCTGGCTGCACTGGTGAGCACCGCGGCGAACATGGCGGCGGCCGTGCTGACGCTTGTATTCGCCATCGCGTTCCGGCGCCCGGTCGCGCATCTCATCCGCAACCGTGGCTATACGCTGCGCCACGGCCACAAGGCGCTCACCGAAGTCCTCGACGTGCTCGCCTCGCTCTGGCAACTGCCGATGCTGCTGCTCGCCGGCGCTTCGATCGTCGCCACGTTCGGCGGCATCGGCAGCCGCGACGACGTGCTGCAGATCTCCGTGGTCTCCGCGCTCCTGCTCGTGCTCGCGTTCTTCCTTTCGGCCGTCGTGCTGCGCATCACGCGCCCGAACCCCGCACGCGTGCGGCGGCGCTCGCCGTATCTGCGGCGTCTGCTGCGCTTCGCCGGCACGCTGCTCGTGGTGTTCATCTGGTTCGCGTATTTCGAGTCGTGCGCGCGTCTTTGGGACATATCGCTCGCCGCCATCATCGAGGCGAGCGTCGCCGCGCGCGGCATCGCGCACGCCATTTTCGCGATCGTGTCGACGGTGTTTCTCGCGTGGCTCGTCTGGATCACGGTCGATACCGCGATTCTCGAAGCGCTCAACCCGACCGGCCCGCGCACCAAGGGCCGCGCGCCCAGCACGCGCGCGCGCACCATGCTGCCGCTCGTGCGCAACGCCGTGCTCGTGACGATCCTCACCATCACCGGCATCGTCACCGCGGCCAATCTAGGCATCAACGTGACACCGCTGCTCGCCGGTGCGGGTGTGATCGGGCTTGCCATTGGCTTTGGCGCGCAGTCGCTCGTGGCCGATCTCATCACGGGCCTCTTCATCATCATCGAGGAGACGATCTCGGTGGGCGACTGGATCGACATCGACAACGGCCATGCGGGCACGGTCGAACATCTGTCGATCCGCACCGTGCGGCTACGCGACGGGCAGGGCGCGATTCACGCCATTCC
Source organism: Paraburkholderia flagellata (assembly GCF_021390645.1). Lineage (GTDB taxonomy): Bacteria > Pseudomonadota > Gammaproteobacteria > Burkholderiales > Burkholderiaceae > Paraburkholderia > Paraburkholderia flagellata. The sequence goes on along the minus strand of NZ_JAJEJT010000001.1, from coordinate 1,885,036 downwards.
GTTCTCGCAAATCAAGATCGTGAAGAACCTCTCGCGCGATTTCGCGTTTGCGGTATTCGAAGTGCGCGTGCCGTTCTCGGTCGATCTCGATACGGTCACGCGCATGATTCGCGAGACCGGCGCCGAACTCGTGGCCGACTTCCGCTATCGCCGCGAGATACTCGGGCCCGTGGAAGTGTGGGGGCTCGACCGGTTCGACCCGAACTGGATGGTCGTGAAAGGGCAGATCAAGACGCGGCCGCTGCAGCAATGGAGCGTGGCGCGTGCGTTCAATGCGCGCCTGAAGCGCCACATGGATGAAGCCGGCATCGAGATGCCGGTGCCGCAGATGCAGGTGCACATGTCCTCGCGCAGCGGCGATGTCGAGGAGCCGCACGGGGCGGCGCATGGTCATCCGCATGCGTCTGGCGCGCGCGCGCCTGGCGGGGTGGCGCGCGATGCCTCACACGAGCCGCGGCCCGCGCCGCCGCCGACCGCGGGCCCCGAGGGCGCGCCGCCGCAGATTCCCACGGCGGGCAGCCGCGGCTGAACGCCCGGGCTGCCCAGGCCAACTCAGATCGCCCTGTCGCGCCGCAGCTACGCGAGCGCCGTTTTGCGCGCGAGCGGCAGCACGTCGTTGACTTGCGTAGCGATGTGCTCGACGGCGACGCCGTAGACGTGCAGCGAGACGGCCTGCGCGCCGCTGCCATTTGAAAGCCGGTGGATGCTGGCGCGCCCGGGTCCACCGAACGATACCGCCCCACTCGCGCGCGGATGCGAGCGAACCACGTCGGCGCCCTGGCGCGCGTCGTCCCACGTGTAGAGCGTTTCGGTCAGCGTGCCGTCGAGCACGGTGTAGCCGCACCAGGTGTGATGTGCGTGGATCGGGCTCGCCTGGCCCGGCTGCCAGACGAGCGCCGCCACCGTGTAGCGGCCGCGGCTGTCCGTTGCGATGACATGCCGCCGGTACGTGTCGGCGCTGCCTTCGCGCTGCGCGCTCGTGACGAGCGCCGAGTCGGCAAGTGCACCGGTCAGCGCTTCGCGCATGCCGCGCGCGAAGCGTGCGCAGCGCGACGGGTCGTGGGGCGTCGCGCAGGCATCGAAGGCCGCGTCGAGCGCGGCGGTGAAGCGCGCGACGGCCGCGGCGTGCTGCTCCGCGGTGTGGACGGCGCTCAGCAGGGCGAGTTCGGCAGGGGCGTTCATGGCGTGTTCTTCTCCCGATTTCCTATAGGAAGATTTATAGCCGTTCGCGCGGAGAAAGAGTTTTCCTATTTTTTTCCCGTTTGGCCATCGTGTAGAATAAATTTCTACGCTTCGGGGAGTGCGGAAATGGATCTCATCGACAGAAAGCTGATTGAGCTGTTGCAGCACGACGCGACCATGCCGGTCGCCGAATTGGCGCAGCGCGTCAATCTTTCGCAAACGCCATGCTGGAAGCGCGTGCAGCGCCTGAAGGAAACGGGCGTGATCCGCGCGCAGGTCGCGCTGTGCGACCCGCGCAAGCTCGGCGTGGGGACGACGGTCTTCGTCGCCGTGCGCACCAACCAGCACACCGAGGCATGGGCGCAAACCTTCACGCGCGCCGTGCAGGAGATTCCCGAGATCGTCGAGGCGTATCGCATGAGCGGAGAGACCGACTACCTGCTGCGCATCGTGGTCTCCGATATCGACGATTTCGACCGCGTCTACAAGCAGCTCATTCGCGCCGTGCCGCTATTCGACGTCAGTTCGAGCTTCGCGATGGAGCAGCTCAAGTATTCGACGGCGCTGCCCGTGCGCAGCGGTGCGTAGCTGCACGCAGGTCCCTCGCGGCGCAAGCCGTCTGCAAGGCGTGGCGGCGTAGAATGCCCGTTGCTGTCATCCAAATCCAATTCGAGGCTGGGCACGACCGATGAACGAACCGCGCAAGAAGGACCCCACGTTTGGCGTTGCCGTGCTCATCGTGGTGGTGGTGGTGTTCGTGATCGGGACCGTGCTGTTCAATGCGCTGAAAAGCAAGCGCGAGTACGAAGAGACCGTCGGCGCCAGCGGAGCAAATGCCTCCGCGAGCATGGCTGCTTCGCAAGCCAGCGGCTCGACGCAGTGACGCGCCGGGCCCTTTCCTTCCTATTCCTCCGGTAGCCGGATGATGCTCGCGTCCCGGCGAATGAGCCAGGACGCTGCGATCATCTGCTTGCATTGGTGCGCGAGCAGTTTGAGTTCCTGGGCAAGCTCCGCAGTGGCGCCGAGCGCGCGCTCGGCTTCCACCACCATCGCATCGAGTTCGCGCGTGAGCTGCTTCGTGATGTCGGTTTGATCGAGGGGCGCGGGTGTGCCCGCCTCGGCGGCGACGAGGTTCTCGCGTACGCACGAAAGCGTGCGCTCGAGCGCATCGAGTTTGACCTCCGGCTGATCGGGCCGCGCCGTGCTGCGCAGGAGCGGGGCGGTGGCCGTGATTTGCGAGGCGAGCACGTGGCTGCGCACGAGCAGATCGTTGAGCTCGGGCACGAACTTCTGCGCGGCCTTCGGTTCGAGCATCATGCGCTGGAACGCCTGGCCAAGATTCGCAAACGCTACGTGCACGTTCTTGCGCGCGAGCCGATAGCGGAAGTCGCGAGCAAGCGACGGTGCGGCTGAACTCGCAGTGGTTTGTGCGGACTGTGCAGTGGCTTTCGCGCCTACTGCTGACACGGGCGAGCCGGGAGCGCCGGCCGTCGGCGAGTCGTCGATCGTCGCGACGGTGGACGTGGCGGCGACCGGCTCGTCAACGACACTCGCCGCGCTCGCCGAGGCGCTTGCCATGGTTCTCACACTGCCCGAAACGCTATTCGCCACGCCGCCCGCATCCGCTGCAATCGTCGTCGCGGGCGCGTCTTGGGCCGACACATGTACGCGTGCCTCGCTCGCCGCGGCCCCCGCGAACGCCGGCTGCGGCGCGCTCGTGCGCCCGCTCCACCACCAGCTTGCCTCGAGATAGCTGCGCGTCGCGGCGATCATGTCGTGCACGAGCTTGCCCATCAGACGGTATTCCCAGTACGGGAACAGATGGCTCGCGGCGATGGCGATCGTGCAGCCCACCACCGTGTCGATCGCACGCTCGCCGATGATGCGCATGCTGCCGGGTGCAAGCAGATGGAACATCAGGAGTACATAGGCCGACGTGAACACCACGCTCGCCGTGTAGTTGAAGAGCAGGAGGCTGTAGCTCATCACCATCGCCGCGAACATCGAGACGAGCAGCACGAGAGGCTGCTTCACGAGCAGGATCAGCGCAATGCTCGCGATACAGCCGATCAGCGTGCCGACGATACGCTGCGCGTTGCGCTGGCGCGTGAGCGAATAGCCAGGCTTCAGGATGATGATGCTCGTCATCACGATCCAGTAAGCGTTGGTGAGCGGCAACAGACGCCCGAGCCAGAAGCCCACCGCCACGGCGATCGTTACGCGCAGCGCGTGGCGAAAGCTCGGCGAGGCCATCGTGAGATTCGAGAAGATCTGCAGCCAGGACACGCGACGGTTCGTCACGAAGCGTGTGAGCGCCTCGTCGATCCGCACCTCGGTCTCGGTCGTCGGCACCTCGCTCGCGAGACTACGCCGCATGCGGTCGATCAGGCGTGTCGCGCTCCAGATGCGCCGGAACGACGCCGAGATCGCCGCATAGGCCTCCGGGTCAGTCGCGGCCAGGTCGCGCTTTTTCAGCTGTTCGAGTTCGTATTCAATGGCACGCAGCTCGGCCTTGACGTTCACGCTTGCGCGCGGCGCTTCGTTTTGCAACACTGCGAGGCCGATGTCTTCGAGATCGGCGGCGGCCTTGCGGATCAGGTCGCGATAGAACACGAGCAGGTCCGAGCCGCCGAAGGTGTTGCGCACGAGCGGGTAGTCGGTGTGCGCGCCCACGAACAGCTCATGCAGATCGACCGTATTGATGAACAGGTTGAAGTGCATCGCGCGCCGCGCATCGATCTTGCCGGCCCTGAGTTTGGGCAGGTTGCGCAGCACGATGTCGCGCGCTGCGTCCTGGCGCTCGACGGCCGCGATCTGCTTCGCGACGAGGTTGCGAAAGCACTCGTCGAGATCGTTGTCGAGGTCGAAGAACTGGGCGCGCGCGAGCAGATAGTCAGCGCAGGCGAACACACTTTCGGCGAGCGCCTGCTGTTCGATGCGATCGAGCATCAGCTGGCTGATCAAGGTCGACCACGCCGTGTACCAGAGGCCGCCCAGCAGTATCCACAGCGCGTTGACGAGCGCGAGATGCGGTGTGAAGTGCTCTTCGAGCGTCATCACCATCATGAAGAGGGTGGCGAAGCTGATTTGCGGCCAGCGGTTGCCGTACACGACGATCAGCGAGAGCACGAAGGTCAGCGGCACCACCGTGGCCCAAAGTGCGATGGGACTGAAGGTGGCGAGGCCGGTCGCGTAAGCGGAGAGAAACCCGATCGCGCTGCACGCGAGCATTTCGTTGCGCTTGTACTTGAGCGGCCCCGGCATGTCGACCACGCAGGCACCGAGCGCACCAGTCGAGATGGTGAAACCCAGCTCGCTCTTGTGAAAGACGAACAGGCACAGGACGGCCGGAAGCGAAATGCCGATCGCGATGCGCAGGCCGCCGTAAAAGTACTGGCTATAGAGGAATTTCCGGATTTCTACAGAGTAGCGCATCGACTGCCGGCAAGTTCGAAAGCGGACGGTACGCCGCGGACTGTGGCGCTGAGTCTAACGTATTTCGGGCACGATCTGACCGCCGATGCATGCCGATGCGGATGACTCAATCCACGCTCAGCGTCGTCGTGTTCGTGGTCGCAGGCGCGTCGCCGAGCAGGCCGTGCGTGCCGTGGATGCGCCGCATGCGCGTGCGATACCAGAAGGTCCAGGCCATCAGGCCGCCGAACACGCCATAGCCGATGATCGGCGAGACGACGAGAAAGCGCTCGATCGGCCAGGTGGCGGCCAGATAAGTGCGCAGCGCGGAGTCGAGACAAAGCCCGAAGCCCCAGATAAACGTGAGCAGGCGCATGGCTGCGACGAAGCTCGCGTTCTCGTTCCAGAGTTGCTCGAGCCGCGTGACGCCCTCGCGAGTTTCGCGCGCGACCGTAGCGCGCGTCAGATAGAACACGAGCGGGCGCTTCGCCAATAGCGAGATCAGGAACGCGGCGCCGATCGCGCCTGAGGCGAGGCTCTCGCGCATCAGGAGGACGCGCGGGCTGCCGCCGAACGCCACAGCGAGGAGCGAGAGCACGATGCCAAGCAGAATGACGGCCGAGAGCGCGTCCACGCGCCGAAAGCGCACCAGTTCTACGATGCTCCAGGCAAGCGGCGGCGCGGCCGAGGCGATGAGGCCGCCGACTTCGCCCCAGTGCGGCTCGGCGAGACGATAGGCGACCCAGGGAAGCAGCAGGTTGACCGCCAGTTCGGCAACGAATGCTGGACGCAGCTTCATGGGTTGCGTGCTCCTGAGGGTTCTACCGAGGCAATGACGTCAGTATGGTTCAAGCGCCGCACGGCGGCAAACTGGCTGCGCAGCCGCCCGACGGGGCGGCTGCATTTCGCGTGCCCGCGGCGGACCGGCTCGCAGCTTGCGCTGGGCCTGTGACGCGTGTGTGGCGCGCTTGTGTCAACCGGGCCGCGCTGTGCGACACTGCCGCGTGCTCTCCTTCTAACTGCCCATGACCGCACGCGCGCCCATCCCGTTGCAGGAAATCGAACTCGTCGCCGTTCGCGCACAGGGCGCGGGCGGACAGAACGTGAACAAGGTGTCGAGCGCAATTCATCTGCGTTTCGACATCCGCGCCTCGTCGTTGCCCGAGGTGCTCAAGATGCGTCTGCTCGCACTCGCCGACCGTCGGATTACGAGTGAGGGCGTCGTGGTGATCAAGTCGCAGGAATATCGCACCCAGGAACAGAACCGGGTGGCCGCACTTGCACGCCTCGAGGAACTGGTCGACAGCGTGAGCGTGACGCGCAAGGCGCGCGTGGCGACGCGCCCAACGCGCGCCTCGAAGCTGCGCCGGCTCGACAGCAAGGCACGCACCGGGGAGCTCAAGGCGGGGCGCCGGCGCATCTCCGAATAGCGAATGGGACCGCGCGGCACATTGCCGGTCTGCCACACGCACTAACCCGGCTCGCGCCGCGGGCGCTCATGAGGCCCGTGCTCGGGCGGAAAGTCCGCACACAACACATGCGTCGCGCCGCCGTAGTCGAGCGCGATGGCGGCCGTGTAGCAGAGCTTGCCGTCGTTGAGCGAGTAGTGCGGACCCATCACCGCGACCGTGCCGGGCGCGGCGAGCGCACGCCGGAAGTACTCGCGGCGCGACCAGTTGCTGTGGGTGTCGGGATAGAAAGGCGCGAAGCGCGCGGGCGGCCCGATGTCGTCCATGGCAATCGACGGCTCATGCTGCTCGCCGTGTTCATCCGCGGTGAAGACGCGCTGCGCGTGGCTGCTGCCGTCGCCGAAAATCGCTTCGGCGGCCGCTTCGAGCGTTCCGCCGCCCGTGAGCACGCGCGCGCCGCACAGCATGGCGTGTGAGAGCGCGCCGAAATTGACCTGCTCGATGATCTCGGTGCTGCGCTGGTAGTCGGCGAAACGCCGCCACATCGACTGCGCGAGCGCGGGCGCGGCGGCGCTGGCTTCCCGTACCGAAGCTTGCGGCTCGCCGAACCAGAAGCCCTGCACGAGATCGACGTCGGCCTGCATCAGCACCATGAGCTGCGGCTCGGTCTCGACGCCTTCTGCCAGCACCATCGTGCCGGCGTGATGAAGGATCGAGACGAGTTCCGAGATGAAGGCCACATGACTTTCACCGCTGGCCGCGCGTGTGACGAGCGAGCGGTCGAGCTTGACGATGTCGGGCCGGTAGCGCCAGACGCGATCGAAATTGGAGAAACCCGCGCCGAAGTCGTCGAGCGCGACGAGGAAATCGCGGCCGCCGGCAGGCGGCCTTTCGTCGACGAACGAGCTGTGCTCGTCGCCGCCGCGCTGCTCGAGCACCTCGATCACCACGCGTTCGTGCGGGAAGTCGAAGTGCCGGCACAGGCCGTCGATTGCGGCTTGCGCGGGGTCGGCGGCGCGCGCGCTGCGCGGCAGCGTGTTCAGGAAGATCCAGCCGGTCTCCAAGCCTTGCGCGACGAAATTCGCGAGATGCAGGCAGCGAGCGAGCTCGTCGAGCTGCTGCGCCTTCGCGCCTTCCACCGTTGCGAACAGCTCCGCCGGAGCGACGGCGCGGCCTGACTCGTCGGTGACGCGCAGCAACGCCTCATAGCCGACCACGCGCTGATGCGTGATCGAGAGCACGGGTTGGAATGCGCTGTCGAGCGCGTAACCGTGCCAGTGCGCACTCCAGCCGGCAGTACGCGGCTGGAGTTGGGCGAGCAGGCTGGAGGCAGCAATCGCCTTTGCGTTCGACGGATCGTTCGGCATGGCTCGGGACGCGCGGCGGGCGGCGCGCGCGGTTCGTGGGCGTTTGAGCCCGCAGGCCCGCACCTGACGGCGGTGACCGGGAGGGCCCGTCGTCAAGTGTACGGACTATCGGAAAACGCTGCGCGCACGAGTCGTGCCTGCTGCGGCGACGCAATGCGTGCCGATGGAGTTTGGGAGAGTCGAAGTCGGGAGAGGGCGCTCGCGTCGCGTGCGAGCGCCTCGGGTGCAGCCTGCTGGCGGTCGTATTTGCCGCTCAGTGCGCGGTGTTGGGCACGTCGAGAATCAGGATGATGGTCCAGTCCGCGTCGCCTTCGTGATGATATTGACGTTCGGCGACGATGAACGGCTGCTGCTTGCCGGCCGGCCCGAGGAACAGCACGTCGCCTTCCATCGGCAGGCATTCGATGGGGGGCAGCGCGAGATACGCGTCCTGGTTGCCGCCGCGCGGCATCAGTTTTTCGATCTTGCGTGAGGCCGCTTCGGTCCATTCGATGTCGAGCTGGATGTTGCTCATTGTGGTTCTCCGCGCGTGGCGCGCACAAAAGGTTGGGTCTACGCCGGCCGGGGCGTTTTCGAGGTGCGCGACTTTAGCATACCGCGCCCGCGCGCCGCCGCGGTGGCGATGCGCAGGAGTCCACAACCGCAGCGGGAGACGCGGCGAATAAAAAAGCCGATGACGGCGAGACCGGCATCGGCTTCATTCCCAGGACAGCGCGGCCCGCGTGCGCTGGCCTGCCCTGTTCTTACTGGGCGGGGGCCTTCTTGTGATGCGGATGGCCCGACGACTTGTGTTGCGTCATGGGCGCCGGTGCGGGCGCGGCTTGCTGTTGCTGCTGCAGGGCCTGCGCGCGTTGCAGGACGTCGTCGGCCCTGGCCGGATCGGTGCTCATCGTGATGCCGTTATCCGATTGCGCATGCGCAGCGCCCGCCAGCGCGGAAAGCGAAATCAGGACTGCGAGGGACACTTTTTTCATCTCTACCTCCGAAGGAGCGGTTTATGGACCCAGCCGTTACCTGTCCAAGCAGGATGGACATGACATTCTAACGACCAAATACTCGCTCCAGATGACATCGCGTAAGCCGTTCGTGCGGGAGTTACATCTCGTTACATCTGACGCCGCCATACGCTCATACTAAAACCAGCCAATCATCCGATACACATAAAACTGGGCAACTCCAATCGATTCGTGCAGCGCCGTCTCGGCGGACTTGAGATTGGCCACGCGCGGCAGCAGGCCGCGCTCGACGCGGCGCACGCTGGATACCGCGGGCAGCGGGTTCATGTCAAAGCGCTGGAAATCGAGCATCGCGCGGCGCATCTGGTACGACGACGTCACGAGCAGGAGTGTTTCATCGTTCCCGGCCCGGACGATGGGCGCGACATTGCGCGCGTTCTGATACGTCGTGAGGCTCTGGTTCTCGAGCACGAGATCGGCGCTCGGCACGCCGGCGCGCAGCAGGTAGGGCGCGTAGTTGTCGGCCTCGGCGCTCGCATGGTGTTCCGGATTACCGCCACTCACGATCACGCGACACGCGCCGCCCGCGCGTGCGCACTGCGCGTGCAGTTCGGCGGCAAGGGCAATGCGTGCGAAGACGTCGCGCGCGGGAACCAGTTGGCCGTCGCGGGATTCGGTGCCGCCGCCCAGCATGATGATGGCGGTGCGAGAGCCGAAGCGCGCCGGGCCGTTTTTGGCCTGATCGTAGGGAGTGCGATATAACGCCGGCTGCGCGAAATCGAGCAGCACGCCGGTGAGCCAACCGGTGGCGAGCAGCCAGAAGACCAGCGCCGCGCAGGCTGCGACACGCCAGCGCGCGCTGCGCCACAGCAGTCCGAGCGCAACAAATAGCGCAAACAAAACGATTAGAATCAATTTGGATGAGGTAACGTATTGTTTTCGGGAAAATGCGCGTCCAACCGACCTTTGCGCCGCGAACGTGGCGCGGCGTTGGCCGTGCGGGAAGCGGTGAAGCCGCTTTCACGGGGGCCCGGATAACCTGCAGTCCCTGCCGCTGCACAGCGCACGGATGGGGCGCATGAGCCCGCCCAGGGCACAGAGTGCGCCGTTCTCAGGTCCGCATTGCGCCGCAACCGGCTTGCGCGAGGCTCAATGATCGCAGGGCTGCATTTTAAGAAAGAAGTGAGATGACCACGTATTCCAACGAAGCAGTACTCGAAGCGCTACGGCGGGTGCAGTATCGGCAGGTCCCGTGGGCGCGTCGTCCTGAAGTGTTCCAATATTTGCGCGATCTCGGCATGATGGACATCGTCCGGCAGCGCACGGTTGCGCCGGCTCCGGGCTTCCATGCGCCAGTCGATATCGCGGTGCTCACCGATCGCGGCCGCGCCGAATTCGCGAGGCTCGCGCGCGACGAGCGCACGCTCCAGTGGAGTGCGCATCGCGTGGCCGACTACGTCGCTGAGCGCGTGCCCCAATCCGGCCTCGAAGCCAGCCAGTAGCACTCTTCCTTCTTCGTCCCGCAAAAAAAAGCCCGCATCGAAAGATACGGGCTTACCGGAATTACTGCTGCCACGCTGTGCTTGATGGCGTAAGGATAGACCGCACGTGAGGCGCGGTGGTTCCCTGGGGCAGGGTATATGCTGAGCCACGAGGTTCCGGGGCAGTCTTGGCGCCCTCCGTCATCGTCCCTCGTTCATCGGTCCCAGCAGTCTCCTCGATGGTGTTTCGCTGGCCGGCTCACCGCCGCTGCGTCGGTTCCTGCCTCTGCGGCGCGCTGCGGCGCGCATTGTCCGCAATGTCGCCGCGCAAATCGCCGCGCGGCACCGGCGGGTTACCCGCGTTCGGGTCAGGCGCGGCGGGCGGCACTGCATGCGCGCCGGTGTGCGATATCGACCAGGTCGGAACGGAGGCATGCGGCGGCTGGGCCGTGGCGCTGAAAGACATAAACGACGCCGCCGGCGCGAAAAGGGCGAGAGCGGACAGCGAAACCATGACGCCCCGGATGTGCAGGTTCATGGATTTCATGGTGGTTCCCCGTCAAACCAGTTTCTTGACGTTAATGGACATGGTCCTAAGCTAACGTCGGACGCGAAAGCGCGCTGTAAATATTGGTAATGAGATGTATCGCGCGGTGCCGATCGCCTCGTTGCGGACGCAGCGAAGTCAAATGCGGTCTGGATGAGCCAGAGAGGGGCGGCGGTGCTGGGCCGGGTTCGGGCCACGGTCTGCAGCAGCCACGAAGTGCGGAAGGGATGGGAGAAAAACACGCCGGGTGCACGAAGCACCCGGCGGAAAAGCAAATGAAGCGCGGCTTAGGCCATCTTGACCGGCGCGCGCCACGATTCCGGGTTGGTCCAAAACGCGCCACGCAGGCGATCGCGGCTGGGCGGTGCGGGCGGTTTGGTCGCCGTGGCGCCGATACGGCCGCGCAGCGAAATTTCACGCCCGTTCGTGCTCAGTCGCTTGACGATTTCCGCAAGCGTGCCGTCTGCCTGCCACTCGTCGAAACGGCGGCGGCAGGTCGGCGGCGAGGGGTAGCGGCCCGGGAGCTTGGACCAGCCTTCACCCGTCGAAAGGACCCAGAGCACCGCGTTGACCACAGCACGCGCTTCGACGCGAGGCCGTCCGCGCCGTTCGCTCCGTGCCGGTTCAGCACAGAACAACGCCTCGACCAGCGCCCATTCGTTGTCTCTCAAATCGTCGAACAGCATCATGTTTCACCTCAGCGAAGCTATCTCCGGTGCGCTGCCCCGCGCTGCGCACTCTTCATGTACTCCCGGCCGGATGCCGGAGTACCAGGCGGGCCCGGCTGGAACAGTCCCGGACTGCATGCTTCCGGTACGTCCATCGAACCTGTGCGTGCCTTAATGCGAAAACCGTGCCAGCACGTACGTTCTCGTCTTGAAGCCGCGTGGCGCCAAGCCCGCGCGGGAGATTGCCAGGGGCGTATAAGACTCGAAAACACTTATCGAGAAAATCGGGAGAATCACCAATCTTGTGCAGGCAAGCCCGTCCTGCGTGCGTTTGCGCCGTATTGCTGCATTGCGGCGAACAATGGGCAACGCGGTTCCTCTACCCGTAACGGTGGATGTCCGGCATAGAATTGCATGAAAACGGACAATTCATGAGGCAAGCAGATGAATGTGACGCTGCGGCAGTTGCGAGTGTTCATCGAGGTCGCCCGGCTGCAGAGTTTTAGCCGGGCGGGGGATGAAATCGGGCTCACGCAGTCTGCCGTGAGCCGCTGCGTGCGCGAACTGGAAGCCGAGATCGGCGTGAAGCTCGTCGACCGGACCACGCGCGAGGTGCAGCTCACGGATGTCGGCGCGAACCTGATCGCGAGCATTCCGCGCTTGCTCAACGATCTCGACGACGCCTTGCGCGAAATCCGCGAGATTGGCGAGCAGCGGCGCGGCCGCGTCGTCGTGGCGGCAAGTCCGACGGTCGCGTGCCGCTTGATGCCGCAGGTCGTGGCCGCGTGCGGGCGGCAGTTTCCCTATATCACGCTTGGATTGCGCGACGACGTGCAGAGCGACGTCGTCCGCAAGATCCGCTCCGGCGAGGTGGACTTCGGCGTCATCATTGGGCCCTTTGCCGCTGAAGATCTCGAAACGCAGTGTCTGACCACGGACTCGTTCTGCGTGGTCGTGCGCGGCGATCACGCGCTCGCGTTGAGTCAGGAAGTCTCGTGGAAGGAGCTGGACGGCGAGCGCCTCGTGATGCTCGACTACGCCTCGGGCAGCCGCCCGCTCATCGACGCCGTAATGAGCGAGCAGGGCGTGCGCGCCCGTGTGGTGCAGGAGCTGGGCCATCCCGCCACGGTATTCGGCCTCGTCGAAGCGGGCGTGGGCATCAGCGTGCTGCCCTGGCTCGCGCTGCCCGTACCGGCGGGCGCGCCCTTGCTTGCGCGGCCGCTCGTGCCGCGCGCTGAGCGCACCGTCGAGCTCGTGCGGCGGCGCGACCGCTCGCTTTCGCCGGCCGCCGAGGCGGTTTGGTCGCTGATCCGTCAACTCGCCGGCCAGCCCGAAGCGCCGCACTGATACCGCCGCGCCGGCGCTTGTGGGCGCGGACCTCATGGCGTCCGGCCGCGCGCTACACTTCACGCTTTCCCACTTTCTGTGTCACCCGGAACTCCGATGAGCGATCTCGATCCGTCGTCCTCCGTCTCCCTGCCGCGCGAAGCGGTGCGTGCGTTGCGCTCGTCGCAGATCCGCGAAGTGGCGAACGCCGGGTTCGGTGTTCCCGACGTGCTGCCGTTCTGGTTCGGCGAGTCCGACCGCGTGACACCGCCGTTCATCCGCGAGGCGGCCGCCGAGGCGCTCGGGCGTGGCGACACGTTTTATACGCACAACCTGGGTATCGCGCCGCTGCGCGAATCGCTCGCACGCTACGTGAGCGAACTGCACGGCGCGACGACGGTGGACAACCTCGCGGTGACGAGCGCCGGCGTCAATGCGCTGATGCTGGCGGCGCAGCTCGTCGTGGGCGCGGGCGACCGGGTGGTGGCGGTGACGCCACTGTGGCCGAACCTCGTCGAAATCCCGAAGATTCTCGGCGCCACGGTCGAGACGGTCTCGCTGGGCTACGGCGAGCACGGCTGGACGCTCGATCTCGACCGGCTGCTGACGGCGCTCACGCCCGACACGCGCCTCCTCATGATCAACTCGCCGAACAATCCGACGGGCTGGGTGATGACGCGCGAGCAACAGCGCGCGGTGCTCGAGCATTGCCGGCGCCTAGGCATCTGGATCGTCGCCGACGAGGTCTACGAGCGCCTTTACTACGGCGACGCGAGTGAGCGCACCGCGCCCTCGTTCCTCGACATCGCGTCGCGCGAAGAGCGGCTGATCTGCGTCAATTCGTTCTCGAAGGCCTGGCTCATGACCGGCTGGCGGCTCGGCTGGATGGTCGTACCGCGCACCTTGACCGACGATCTGGGCAAGCTGGTCGAGTACAACACCTCGTGCGCGCCCTCGTTCGTGCAGCAGGCCGGCATTGCCGCGGTCGAGCACGGCGAACCGTTCACGCGCTCGCTCGTGGCCGATCTGCGTACCTCGCGCGACCACCTCGCCGCGGCGCTTGCGAAGCTGCCCGGCGTCGACGTGAAGGTGCCGCACGGCGCGATGTACCTGTTTTTCCGGCTGGCGGGCGCGCAGAATAGCCTCGAACTGTGCAAGGCGCTGGTGCGCGACGCGGGCCTCGGGCTCGCGCCGGGCAGCGCGTTCGGTCCGCAAGGCGAAGGCTTCGTGCGCTGGTGCTATGCGTGCGATCCGGCGCGGCTCGACGCGGGCGTCGAGCGACTCGCGCGTTACCTGCAGGCGGTGGGAGCGCATTGAACCGGTGCTGAGGGCGCACCGGGCCGGTGTGACGCGGGGTAGCGCAACGCGGCGGCGCGGCCAGGGTTAAAATGAGGCCACTCATGCGGAATGGCGTCTTTACGCACCCAGCGTTTTTGCGTAATATGGCGCTCAGTCAAGCGATTCCCTGCGGGAAAGTCGCGGCTCCCTCCGGCTGGGTCTGGCTCTTTGCCTGAATTTCGGCCCCCCGGTGCGTGCTCCCATCAATATGACCGATCAGAATCGGGCGAGCGCGTCTCCAGTTCCATATCGTCTTTCGTCTGTCTGATCCGGTTCCTTGAACCTGATTTACCTTACTTAGGGTCTGACCTGGCTGCATGAATACCCAAGAGGCGAAAATCGTCCTCGAGACTGCATTGATCTGCACGCAGGAGCCGTTGAAGATCGGCGAACTGCGCAAACTGTTTGCCGACGACATTTCGGCTGACACGGTCCGCAACCTGCTCGAAGACCTGCGGCATGAATGGTCCGGGCGCGGCGTCGAGCTGGTGGGGCTCGCGTCGGGCTGGCGCTTTCAGAGCAAGCCGGCCATGCGGACGTACCTTGACCGGTTGCATCCCGAAAAGCCGCCGCGCTATTCGCGCGCGGTCCTCGAAACGCTCGCAATCATCGCGTACCGGCAGCCGGTCACGCGCGGCGACATCGAGGAAATTCGTGGCGTCACGGTCAACACGCAGGTCGTCAAGCAGCTCGAGGACCGTAGCTGGATCGAAGTGATCGGTCATCGTGACGTGCCGGGACGCCCGGCGCTCTATGCAACGACGCGGGAGTTTCTCGACGATCTCGGACTCAAGTCGCTCGACGAATTGCCGCCGCTCGACGATCCGTCGAGCCAGTTCGGCGAGCAACTGCTTGCGCAGCATGCGATCGAGTTTCCCGAGAGCGCCGCCGCGCAGTTCGTTGGGGAAGCGCAGCCCGAGGCTGCCGCCGATGCGGCAGGCGCGGAAGATGCGGCAGCGTCGACGGTAGCGGAAAGCCAGGTCTCGGGCGTCGAAACGTCGGAGCAGTCCGGAAGCGAAGCGCACGGCACGCACGAAACGGAAGAAGCGCACGAGGTGGCAGGCGCAAACGTTGCGTACGCAGCCGATGCCTCGGGCGACGCGGTATATGACGAAACAAGCCTCGCTCAGCACGGGTCAGCCCCGCACGCTTACGCGCAGGATGCCGCGCACGCAGCAGATGCGGCGGGCGAAGAAGAACACGAAGACCGCCGCGACGCGGCGCAGGACGACCCCGTCTCGACGACGGACGACGAAGCCGCACGACGCGGCATCTGAAGCAACAAGCATTTTTGACGCGCCCCGCAAGCGGGCGCGCAACCTGACATCTTGAGGTTGTTTTGACTGATATCCACGACACCGATTCGACCGATGCGCCCGAATCTGCGCGCCGCGCGTCTTCCGCGCGCGACGACGACACGCGTACTTCGCAGGTCGAAGGCGAAGCACAGGGCGGCGAGGGCGAAGAGCGTCCGCGCCGCGGCCTGCGCCGCGGGCCGCGCAGCCTGATCGCGCGCCGCCGCGCGGGCGCGAAGGCAAAGGCCGCCGATGGCGCAGAGGGCGCCGACGTGTCCGCAGCGCCTGCCGCCGTGCCGCAGGCGACGCCTGAGCACGCTCCCACCGGGCGCGCACCGCGCAAGGAAGGCGGCGCGAAGAAGCCGGGCCGCCGTCAGAACGCGGGCGCCGCCGCTCAGGGTGAGCGTCAAGGCGAGCGCCAGGGTGAGCGTCAACAGGGTGCCAGGCGCCAGAAGGGACAAGGCCAGGGCCGCGGCGAAGGCCAGCCGGTCGCCGCTACGACCGAATCCACTCCGGACGACCTGTTCCTCTACGTGACTTCGCCTGCGTTCGACGCGGACAACGGCGCCGGTTCGGGCGTGCGCGCACCGATGCTGCGCCGCGGCCGCGCCCAGCAGCCCAAGCGCGTGCTGAGCCCCGACGACGATGCACCGAAGCTGCACAAGGTGCTGGCAGATGCGGGCATGGGTTCGCGCCGCGACATGGAGGAGCTGATCATCGCCGGGCGCGTCTCGGTGAACGGCGAGCCTGCCCACATTGGCCAGCGCATCCTGCCGACCGACCAGGTCCGCATCAACGGCAAGCCCATCAAGCGCAAGCTGCAGAACAAGCCGCCGCGCGTGCTGATCTACCACAAGCCGACCGGCGAAATCGTGAGCCACGCCGATCCGGAAGGCCGTCCCTCGGTGTTCGACCGCCTGCCGCCGATGAAAACGGCGAAGTGGCTTGCCGTCGGCCGTCTGGACTTCAACACCGAAGGTCTGCTGATGCTGACGACCTCGGGCGATCTTGCGAACCGCTTCATGCACCCGCGCTACAGCGTCGAGCGTGAGTACGCGGTACGCGTTGTGGGTGAATTGAGCGAAGGGATGCGCCAGAAGCTGCTCAAGGGCGTCGAGCTCGAGGACGGCCCTGCGAGCTTCCTGCGTATCCGCGACGGTGGCGGCGAAGGCACGAACCACTGGTACCACGTCGCGCTGGCCGAAGGCCGTAACCGCGAAGTGCGGCGTATGTTCGAGGCGGCCGGCCTGATGGTGAGCCGCCTGATCCGCACGCGCCACGGCCCGATCGCGCTGCCCAAGGGCCTCAAGCGCGGCCGCTGGGAAGAGCTCGAAGACAACCAGGTGCGCGCGCTGATGGCGGCAGTCGGCTTGAAAGCGCCAAGCGAAGAAAAGGGCGGTCGTGGCGGCAAGGAGCAGGAGCGTCGCCAGCCCGATCCGATGCAGACGTCGATGGGCTTCATCAACCGCGAGCCGGTGCTGAGTTCGCACGGTGCGATGGGCCAGCCACGTCAAGGGCAGGGGCAGGGACGCCGAGGCGCGGCGGGCGGCTTCGGCGGCGGCACGGGTGCCGGATACGGCAACTTCGGCGCGGGCTCTGGTTTCGGCGGCCGCGGCGGCAACCGCGCGGGCGGCCGAGAGGTCGACGGCAACCGTGCGCCGGGCGCGGGCGGCAAGCGTGCGGGCGGCAATGCCGGCAGCAATGCCGGCGGCAATCGCCGCAGCGGTCCGGGCAACGGCGGCAATGCCAACCCCAATGGCAACCGCGCAGGCGGCAACAGCCGCGGCGGCCCGCGTGGCACGCCGCGCAACCGCACGCGCGGCCACTGATCCGCAAGGCGAGCGACGCCCGGCCGCACCATGCGGTCGGCGTCGCGGCGATGCAACGGCGGCGATGCGCGCGGTTTGCGCAGTAACCGCAGTCGCTGTCGTTTCAAATGCGCGTGGTTCGCGTATAAAACGCCGGAAAATCCCCCTTGCGAGCCCGTAAATAACGGCAAAAGACGGCTCGGGCTTGACCGCGGATTTGCGTTAATGTGCAAAAAAGGCTAGAATCACAAAGTCGCTGGGCGTGCGGCTGTTATTTGCGCCCCAGGTGCGACCACCTGGCTAAGTGAGAAGATGGGCGTTTCGCCCATTTTTTTTTGGTTCGCCCCAAACTGGTTACCAACAGATGCCGACGTTTCACGTTCGGCATTGTCAATTTGGGGTGTCCAAAGTCACTAATGGCGTTAGCAACGCGGTACCAACGTGTTGCCAGCGCCCCGGGTCGTTCGTCATCGTGGGGCAGGTAGGTGAGAAGCGCGCGCGCTCACCTGGCGCGCGGCCCGCGAATCCCTAGCGAAGCAAGAATTAGAGCGAAGGAAGTTGCTGGCCCGCTGCGCAGAACATCTGGAGTGGGCATTGTGCAACTGACGGAACTGATTGAAACCACGGTCACCGGGCTCGGGTACGAGCTGGTCGACCTCGAGCGCACCGGGCGCGGCATGCTGACCATCTTCATCGATCAGCCCGCGGGGATCGCGATCGAGGACTGCGAGAAGGTCACGCGTCAGCTGCAGCACGTTCTGACGGTCGAGAATATCGACTACGAGCGGCTAGAGGTTTCGTCGCCCGGTCTCGACCGTCCGCTGAAAAAACTGGCGGACTTCGAACGCTTCGCAGGCTGCGAAGCGGTAATCACGTTGAAAAAGCCATTGGACGGACGGAAATCGTACCGGGGCATTGTGCATGCTCCTGAAGGCGAATCCATCGGTCTGGAATTCGAAGGGAAGGCGGGTCCTGCGATGCTTGATTTCACGCTCGCAGACATCGATAAAGCACGCCTTGTCCCCAAAGTTGACTTTAGGAGCCGCAAACAATGAGTCGCGAAGTGTTGATGCTGGTGGATGCGCTGGCACGCGAGAAGAATGTCGACAAGGACGTGGTGTTCGCCGCCCTTGAAGCGGCGCTTGCGTCAGCCTCCAAGAAACTCTTCGACGAGGATGCGGATATCCGCGTGCATATCGACCGCGAAAGCGGCGAGCACGAGACGTTCCGCCGCTGGCGCGTCGTGCCGGACGAGGCGGGCCTGCAGGAGCCGGACCAGGAAATCCTGCTGTTCGAAGCGCGGGAGCAGGATCCGGAGGCGCAGATCGACGGTTTCGTCGAGCAGCCGGTGCCCTCGGTCGAGTTCGGCCGTATCGGCGCGCAGGCCGCCAAGCAGGTGATCCTGCAGAAGGTGCGTGACGCCGAGCGCGAGCAGATCCTGAACGATTTCCTCGAGCGCGGCGAAAGCATCATGACCGGCACGGTCAAGCGCATGGACAAGGGCAACTTCATCGTCGAATCCGGCCGTGTGGAAGCGCTGCTGCGCCGCGACCAGCTGATTCCGAAGGAAAACCTGCGTGTGGGTGACCGCGTGCGCGCCTGGATCGGCAAGGTCGACCGCACCGCTCGCGGCCCGCAGATCGAACTCTCGCGTACGGCGCCCGAGTTCCTGATGAAGCTGTTCGAAATGGAAGTGCCCGAAATCGAACAGGGTCTCCTCGAGATCAAGGCTGCGGCGCGCGATCCGGGCGTACGCGCCAAGATTGGCGTGGTGGCCTACGACAAGCGCATCGACCCGATTGGCACCTGCGTCGGCATTCGCGGCTCGCGCGTGCAGGCCGTGCGCAACGAGCTCGGTGGCGAAAACGTCGACATCGTGCTATGGTCGGAAGATCCCGCCCAGTTCGTGATCGGCGCGCTCGCGCCGGCTGCCGTGCAGTCGATCGTCGTCGACGAGGAAAAGCACTCGATGGACGTCGTGGTCGACGAGAGCGAACTCGCGGTCGCGATCGGCCGTAGTGGCCAGAACGTGCGTCTCGCCAGCGAACTGACCGGCTGGCAAATCAATATCATGACGCCGGATGAATCTGCGCAAAAGCAGAATCAGGAGCGCACGGTGCTGCGCGACCTGTTCATGGCGCGTCTCGACGTGGATGAGGAAGTCGCCGACATCCTGATCGACGAAGGCTTCACAAGCCTCGAAGAGATCGCCTACGTGCCGCTCAACGAAATGCTGGAAATCGAAGCGTTCGACGAGGACACCGTGCACGAACTGCGCAACCGCGCTCGCGACGCGCTGCTTACGCAGGCTATCGCGAACGAGGAGAAGGTGGAAAGCGCCGCGCTGGACCTGAAGAGTCTGGACGGTATCGACCCGGACCTGCTCGCGAAACTGGCGCAGCATGAAGTTCACACCCGCGACGAGCTCGCCGAGCTGGCCGTGGACGAGCTGGTCGAAATGACGGGAATGGAAGAGGACGCCGCCAAGGCGTTGATCATGAAGGCACGTGAGCACTGGTTCCAGTGACCCGGTAACGGGAAACGACACCAGGGCGCGACGAGCAGGAAGCGACCATGACCCACTGATCTGATCGCGGCGGAGCCTTGCAGGAAGCAAGGCACCCAAGGCCGCATGACCCGATGTCAACCGCAAGGAATCGGTCCTTGCATTAAGAGGAATGAATGGCGAGTAACAACGTAGCCCAATTTGCCGCGGAACTGAAGATGCCTGCCGGCGTGCTGCTGGAGCAGCTGCAGGCGGCGGGCGTCACGAAAGCGAGCGAAGCTGACTCCTTGTCCGAAACGGACAAGGCGCGTCTGCTCGACCACTTGCGCAAGTCTCACGGCTCGACTGATGCAGACAAGCGCAAGATCACGCTGACGAAACGGCATACGTCGGAAATCAAGCAGTCCGATTCGACGGGTAAGGCTCGCACCATTCAGGTCGAGGTGCGCAAGAAGCGCACATTCGTCCGCCGCGACGAGTCCGCCGGTGAGGCGGAGGCATCGAATCATGCAGTCGACGCAGCCACTGCCGCCGAAGAGGCGGAGCTGCAGCGCCGCGAGGAAGAAGCGCGCCGCGAGGCAGAACTGCTCGAGCGTCAGGCCCAGGAGCTCAAGGAGCGCCAGGAACTGCTTGCGCGTGAGGAGTCCGAGCGCCGTGCGCGTGAAGAGGCCGCCGAGGCCGAGCGCCGCCGTGCCGAAGAGGAAGCTGCAAAGAAGAAGGCTGCGGCCGATACCGCCGCTCGAGAACTGGCCGCTCAAGCCGTGGCAGCGCAGCGCAACGCCGAAGCGGAAGCGAAGGAAGTGAAGCAACAGCAGGACCAGCAAGAAGAGCAGCGCGCCGCAGCCGAGCGCGCCGCGCAGCGCGAAGCGGCCCAGAAGGCCGAAGCCGCCGCGCGCGAAGCCGCCGAAAAGGCGCAGAAGGAACAGGACGAGATCGCTCGCCGCCGCGCGGCTGCTGAAGCCGAAGCGCGCGCGATCCGCGAAATGATGAACACGCCGCGCAAGGCGCAGGTGAAGGCGCCCGAGCCGCCCAAGCCCGTCGAGCCGCCCAAGCCCGCCGAAGCCAAGGGCACGCTGCACAAGCCGGCCCGTCCGGAAGGTGCGCCGGCGCGTCCGGCAGCCGGTGCAGGCGCCGCGGCGAAGAAGCCGGCCACGACGGCCGCGCCTTCGACGAGCGCGCCGGGCGCAGGCGCGGGCGACCGCAACAAGAAGCCGGGCGCAGGCAAGGGCGGCTGGCAGGACGACGCGGCCAAGCGCCGTGGCATCAAGACGCGCGGCGACTCGTCGGGCGGCGTGGACCGCGGCTGGCGCGGTGGCCCGAAGGGCCGTGGCCGTCACCAGGACGCTTCGACGTTCCAGGCGCCGACCGAGCCGATCGTGCGTGAAGTCCACGTGCCGGAAACCATCACCGTGGCCGACCTCGCGCACAAGATGTCCGTGAAGGCGTCGGAAGTCATCAAGGTGATGATGAAGATGGGCCAGATGGTCACCATCAACCAGATGCTCGACCAGGAAACGGCGATGATCATCGTCGAGGAACTCGGCCACCGTGCGGTTGCCGCGAAGCTCGACGATCCGGAAGCGCTGCTGGTCGAAGGCCAGGCTACGGGTACGGACGCCGAGCAACTGCCGCGTCCGCCGGTCGTCACCGTCATGGGTCACGTCGACCACGGCAAGACGTCGCTGCTCGACTACATCCGCCGCGCCAAGGTTGCAGCGGGCGAAGCGGGCGGCATTACGCAGCACATCGGCGCATACCACGTCGAAACGCCGCGTGGCGTTATCACGTTCCTCGACACGCCGGGTCACGAGGCCTTCACGGCCATGCGTGCTCGCGGTGCGAAGGCAACCGACATTGTCATTCTGGTGGTCGCGGCCGACGACGGCGTGATGCCGCAGACGAAGGAAGCGATCTCGCACGCGAAGGCTGCGGGCGTGCCGCTCGTCGTGGCGATCAACAAGATCGACAAGCCCGATGCGAACCCCGAGCGCGTGAAGCAGGAACTCGTGGCGGAAGGCGTCGTGCCGGAAGAGTACGGTGGCGACTCGCCGTTCGTCCCGGTGTCGGCGAAGACCGGCGCGGGCATCGACGATCTGCTCGAAAACGTGCTGCTGCAAGCCGAAGTGCTGGAACTGAAGGCACCGGTCGAAGCACCGGCCAAGGGCATCGTCATCGAAGCGAAGCTCGACAAGGGTAAGGGTCCGGTTGCAACGATTCTCGTCCAGTCGGGTACGCTCAATCGCGGCGACGTCGTACTGGCAGGTAGCGCCTACGGCCGCGTGCGCGCCATGCTCGACGAAACGGGCAAGACGACGAAGGAAGCCGGCCCGTCGATCCCGGTCGAAATCCAGGGTCTCTCGGAAGTGCCGGGCGCGGGCGAAGAAGTCATCGTGCTGCCGGACGATCGCAAGGCGCGTGAAATCGCCATGTTCCGTCAGGGCAAGTTCCGCGACGTCAAGCTCGCGAAGCAGCAAGCCGCGAAGCTCGAAAACATGCTCGAGCAGATGGGTGAGGGCGAAGTGCAGAACCTGCCGCTCATCGTCAAGGCGGACGTGCAGGGTTCGCAGGAAGCGCTGGTGCAATCGCTGCTCAAACTGTCGACCAGCGAAGTGCGCGTGCAGATCGTGCACAGCGCGGTCGGTGCGATCAGCGAGTCGGACGTCAACCTGGCAACGGCTTCGAAGGCGGTCATCATTGGCTTCAATACGCGTGCGGATGCGCAGGCGCGTAAGGTGGCCGAGGCGAACGGCATCGACATCCGCTACTACAACATCATCTATGACGCAGTGGATGAGGTGAAGGCGGCGATGTCCGGCATGCTCGCGCCGGAGAAGCGCGAGACGGTGACGGGTATGGCCGAGGTGCGTCAGGTGATCCGCGTGCCGAAGGTCGGCCTGATCGCGGGTTGTATGATCACGGACGGTTTCGTCAAGCGTTCGTCGTCGGTGCGCGTGATTCGCAACAACGTGGTCATCCACACCGGCGAACTCGACTCGCTCAAGCGCTTCAAGGACGACGTCAAGGAAGTCAAGCAAGGCTTCGAATGCGGTATGTCGATCAAGAACTTCAACGACATCGTCGAAGGCGACCAGTTCGAAGTGTTCGAGATCACCGAAGTCGCGCGTACGCTGTAATACACAGCGGCGCCCGCGGGCCGGCCTTCGGGCCGCCCGCCTGGCCGATAACGGGCGGGGCAGGCGCTGGCCAGCCCCGCCCGTTTTGTTTTTGCGCGGCCGTGTGCGCCTCCATGGACGCAACGTCGCCTGAATGCCTCGCAGATAAAGAGGTGGAACCATCATGCCGAAAAAACGTACTTCCCCGAATCGCAATGTGCAGATCGCGGATCAGATTCAGCGCGATCTGTCTGAGCTGATGCGCGAAGTGAAGGACCCGCGAATTGGGCTCGTGACGATCCAGAGCGTCGAACTCACGCCGGACTACGCGCACGCCAAGGTCTACTTCACGACCCTCACGGGCGACCCGAAGACCACCCAGGAAGCGCTCAATCACGCCGCCGGCCACCTGCACAACCAGCTCTTCAAGCGCCTGCACATTCACACGGTGCCGACGCTGCATTTCCACTATGACCAGTCGGTCGAGAAGGGTGTCGAGATGTCGCGCCTGATCGACGAGGCGAACGCGACGCGCGCGAAGGACGACTGACGCGGGCAATGACTGCATCATCGAAAAAGAATCAAGGCGAAGCGCGTCCGAAGGTGCCGCGCCGCCTGCTCGACGGCGTGCTGCTGCTCGACAAGCCCGTTGGCCTTTCCAGCAACGACGCGTTGATTCGCGCGAAGCGGCTTTATCGCGTGAAGAAGGCCGGTCATACCGGCACGCTCGATCCACTCGCGTCGGGCCTGTTGCCGCTGTGCTTTGGCGAAGCGACCAAGTTTTCGCAGGATCTGCTCGAAGCCGACAAGACTTATGAAGCGACCATGCGCCTCGGCATTCGCACCGCCACTGGCGACGCCGAAGGCGAGGCGATCGAAACGCGCGAGGTCTCCTGCGACGAAGCCGCGGTGCGTGAAGCGATGACGCGTTTCTTAGGCGACATCGTGCAGGTGCCGCCGATGTATTCGGCGCTCAAGCGCGACGGCAAGCCGCTGTATGAATATGCGCGTGCGGGTCAGACGGTCGAGCGCGAAGGGCGCGAGGTAAAAATCCTTGCGCTGGAGATGATCGCGTGCGCGCTTCCCGCGCTTCCTGAAGTCACGTTTCGCGTGACGTGCAGCAAGGGCACGTACGTCCGCACGCTGGCCGAGGACATCGGCGAGGCGCTGGGCTGCGGTGCGCATCTCGTGATGCTGCGGCGCACGGGCGTGGGCGCGCTCACGCTTGAGCATGCGGTGACGCTCGACGCGCTCACTGCCGCCGACGAGCCCGAGCGCGACACCTGGCTGCGCCCCGTCGATGCGCTGCTCTCCACGTTCCCTGCCTTGACGCTCAATGAAGAAGCGGCGCGCCGCTTCACGCATGGCCAGCGCCTGCCGCTGAACGAACTGGTGCTCGATCGCGCCGTTTGCGAAGCGGCCGAACGCGTGCGCGTGTACGCGGAAGATGGGCGATTGCTCGGCGTCGCGAAGGCCGCGAACGGCGTGCTTGCGCCGGAGCGGCTGGTAGTGAGCGGCTCCGCCTGAGCGAACTCGAATCGCGCCCGGAGCGCACAAACAAAAACGGCACGCCGGTGAATAACCGGACGTGCCGTTTTGCTATGGACAGCCCCAAGCGCTAACGCATCAACCTCAATGCGCCGCTGAAGCCGCCGCGCCCGCGTCCGCACCGCCGGAACGCTCGGGTTTCGTGATCCAGATCAGCGCGATCAGCACGATGAAGATCACCGAGGAAATCCAGAACAGGTCATTCACGCCGAGTTGTGCGGCCTGCTGCGAGAGCATGCTGTCGAAGAGCCCGTGCGCCTGGGAAGGGTCGAGACCCGCGCCCTGAAACTGCTGCATCGACTGGTTGAAGATCGGATTGGTCGGCGTCGCCACTTCGGTCAGGCGTGCATGGTGAAACGTCGTGCGGTGATCCCACGCCGTCTCGAAGATCGAGGTGCCGATACCGCCGCACATGATCCGCACGAAGTTCGACAGGCCCGAGGCCGCCGGAATGCGATGGCCTGGCAGACCCGAAAGCGTGATCGACACGAGCGGAATGAAGAGGCCCGCCATGCCGATGCCCTGAATGAGCGTGGGCAGCGTGAGCGCCCAGGTGTCTACGCCAGTGGTGTAGCGCGAACGCATCCAGAAGCACAGCGCGAACACGATGAACGCGGCCGTCGCGATATAGCGCGGGTCGGTGCGCGGCAGGATCTTGCCGGTGATCGGCGAGAGCAGGATCGCGAAGAAGCCCACGGGCGCCATCACGAGACCTGCGTCGGTGGCGGTGTAGCCGATTGAGGTTTGCAGCCACAGCGGCAGTAACACGAGGTTGCCGAAGTACAGGCCGTAGCCCACCGAAAGCGCGACCGTGCCGCCCGTGAAATTACGCCGCGCGAACAGCGACAGGTCGACCACGGGGTGATCTGCGGTCAGCTCCCACACCACAAAGAACGCAAATGCGATCACGGCGGTGAGTGCGAGCACGACGACCGTGGTGGACGAGAACCAGTCGAGGTCCTTGCCCTTGTCGAGCATCACCTGCAGCGAGCCCACCCAGATGATGAGGAGCGCGAGGCCCACGCCGTCGATCGGCGCCTTCTTCACGACCGAATCCCGGTTGCGGAAGATCGCCCACGTGGCGAGCGCCGCGACGATGCCGACGGGGATGTTCACGTAGAAGATCCACGGCCACGAGATGTTGTCGGAGATCCAGCCGCCCAGAATCGGGCCGGCCACTGGCGCGATTAGTGTTGTCATCGACCACATCGAGAGCGCCATGGGCGCCTTCGCGCGAGGATAGCTCGCGAGCAGCAGCGTTTGCGAAAGCGGAATCATCGGACCGGCTACGGCGCCTTGCAACACGCGCGAGGCCAGCAGGAAGGGCAGTGTGGGCGCGAGGCCGCACATCCACGACGAGATCACGAACAGGATGATCGACGCCATGAAGAGGCGCACCTGGCCGATGCGGTCGGTGAGCCAGCCCGTGAGCGGCACCGAGATCGCGTTGGCCACCGCGAACGAGGTGATGACCCACGTGCCCTGGTCCGACGATACGCCGAGGTCGCCCGAGATCGACGGGATCGACACGTTCGCGATCGAGGTATCGAGCACGTTCATGAACACCGCGAGCGACACCGCAATGGTGCCGATCACGAGTTGCGCGCCCTGTAAAGGTGGATGCGCGACGGGTTGTTGTGGAGCTGCCATTGCGTCCTTTCTTGTTGACCTGTTGGTGGGCACGCGAAACAAAGCGGCGCGGGCTGAGGATCAGCCCGCGCCGGCGTTTGCGAGTGCTTTTGTCAGGGCTTCAATCAGCCTTTCACGCCGGGCTTCGCCGCGTGAGCGGACGACACCTGCGCCTTCACGGCTGCATTGCTGGTCGCGCTGCTGCTAGCTGCCTTATGCGCATTCGGGCCGGCGTTTTCGGCGATGATGCGCGCGATCTCCGCATCGGCTTCTGCGCCGTACTTGGCGAACACATCGGTCTCGTAGACGGTGTTCTGCGCATTGCCGAGCTGCGTGCCCGAATCGTTGCGGATGTTCACGTCTACCTGCATCGAGAGCCCGATACGCAGCGGATGCTTCAGGAGGTCTTCCGGATCGAGCGAGATACGCACCGGCAGACGCTGCACCACCTTGATCCAGTTACCCGTGGCGTTCTGCGCGGGCAGCAGCGAGAAGGCCGAGCCCGTGCCCGCCGAGAAGCCCACCACCTTGCCGTGATAGACCACCGACGAGCCATACACGTCGGCCGTCATCTCGACCGGCTGGCCGATGCGCATGTGCTTGAGCTGCACTTCCTTGAAGTTGGCGTCGACCCACAGCGAGTTCAGCGGCACCACCGACATCAGCGGATTGCCCGGCGAGACGCGCTGGCCCACTTGCACCGAGCGCTTGGCCACGTAGCCGGTAACCGGCGCGGGCAGCGTGTTGCGTGCGTTCGCCAGATAGGCGTCGCGCACCTTGGCGGCGGCGGCTTCCACGTTCGGGTGATTGGCAATGGTCGTGTTCGCGGTCAGCGCGCGGTTCGCCGCGAGCTGCTGCTGCGCGGCTTCGAGCGCGGCTTCGGCACTGCGCACGGCGTCGCGGGCGTGCGAGATCTCTTCTTGCGAGACGGCGCCCGTCTGCGCGACCTGCATGCGGCGGTGCAGGTCGTCTTGCGCACGCGAGAGGTCGGACTGGCGGACCGCGACTTGCGCTTCGTACTGGCTGTCGTCGGCGAAGAGGCCGCGCACCTGGCGCACGGTCTGCGCGAGTTGCGCTTCAGTCTGCTCGAGCGTGACGCGCGCGTCGGCCGGGTCGAGCAGCACGAGCGGGTCGCCGACGTTGACGGTTTGCGTGTCGTCCGCTTTCAGTGCGATCACCGTGCCGGTGACCTGCGGCGTGATCTGCACGACGTTGCCGTTCACGTAGGCGTCGTCCGTGCTTTCGGTAAAGCGCGCGACGAGGAAGTAGTAGAGGCCGTAGGCAACGGCTGCAATCACGATCACGAGGACAAGCAGCGTCATCATGCGCTTGCGCTTGCCGCTGTTCGCGTTCGGCTGCGGATTGGCTGCCGGCTGCTGGGGGGTGCTCATGGAAGGATCTCCGGATGCTTGCGTGCTGTTCGTTCAGTTTTTGATGTTCGTGTGCTGCTAGACGCTCAATTCGGCACGGGCGCGGCGTTTGCCGCGTTTGTCGCTGCCGCCGCGTTCTGCGGCGAGCGCGTACCGCGCCACGGTGCGCCGTTCACGTCGCTCTGGCCGCGCGCTTCGCTGCCAACAACGGCCGGCGGCGTGAGCCCCGCGCCTTGTGCTTCAAAGCCGCCGCCAAGCGATTTGATGAGCGCCATCTGCTGGTCGCGGCGCTGCGCCTTCAGGTTCGACACCGTCTGCTCCGCGGCGAGGCGGTTCTGGTCGGCGGTGAGCACCTGAAGCTGCTCGGAGAGCCCCGCCTTGTAGCGAATCACGGCGAGCTGCCAGGCTTTGGTCGACGCGTCGAGTGCGCGATCGGCGTCGACGAGCTGCTTGTCGGCCGACCGGATCGTCGACACGTCGGTCGCGACGTCCTGGAAAGCGCCGATGAGCGTCTGGTTATAGTTCGCCACATCGAGCTCGAAGTCGGCGTAGCGGCCCTTCAGTTGTGCGCGCAACGCGCCCGCATCGAAGAGCGGCAAATGCACGGCCGGCCCAAACTGCGCCTGTCGGCTCGTGAAGTTCAGGAATTTGCCCCAGCCGAACGCATCGAAGCCGAAGCCCGCTGCGAGGTTCACGTCGGGGTAGAACTCGGCCTTGGCTTCCTTCACGTCGTGCATCGCGGCTTCCACTTGCCAGCGCGCGGCGACGATGTCGGGGCGGCGCGCGAGCAGGTCGGCCGGCAGATTGTCGGGGAGCGCGACGTTGGCGACCGGATTGAGCACCGGCTGCGCAATCTGCAGGCCGCGGTCCGGGCCCTTGCCGAGCAGCGCGCCGAGCTGGTAGCGCGTCGTTTCGATCTGGCCGTCGATCTGCGAGAGGTTGGCCTGGCTCGTCGCGATGTTGCCGTTCGCGGTCTGTTTCTCGACGTTGGTGTCGAGCCCCGCCACTACGCGGCCGTCCGTGATCGTGCCGATGGTCTTGCGGTTGTCGATCTCGTGCACGGCGATGGCGCGCAGCTCGTAGAGCTGGGCGAGCTGGTTGTACGTGCGCGCAACCGAAGAGGCGAGCGTGATGCGCGCCTGCTGCATGTCCGCCTCGGCGGCACGCTGCGCGGACACGGCTTGCGCGAGGCGCTGGCGGTTCTTGCCCCAGAGGTCCAGATCCCACGAGGCGCTGGCGAGCACGTTGTTCTCGCTATACCAGGTGCCGCCGTACGGGGGCGGGAAGAGGGCGTTGGCCGAATACAGTTCGCGGGTCCACGAATAGCTCAGGTTGGCCTTCGGGAAGAGCGCCGAGCGCGAGGTTTCGATGTACGACGAAGCCTTGGCAAGGCGCGCCTGCGCCTGAGCGATGGTCGGGCTGCCTTCGAGCGCCTCGTCGATCAGCTTGGGCAGCTGCGGGTCGCCGAACTGGTTCGCCCAGTCGAGCGTGGGCCACTGGCCGCCTTGCGCCGGAATGCTCTGCGAGCTTTCGAACTGCTGCGGCTGATCGATCGTCTTGTCGCTCTTGATGCCGATGTAGTTCGCGCAACCCGAAAGGGCGAGCGCCGCGACCGCGGCGGCGACCGCCGCCCGGCAGGACAGCGCCCGCACGGCCGGAACTGGCGCAAACTCGGTTTGGGATTTCATTGCTCGTCTCGATGCGTGAGAGTGTGTGGTGATACTGGACGATGCAGCTATTTTCTTGTTCGGTGATTTCAAATTTGCTTGCCCCGTCAGCAATTCTCGGACGGGTTCGAGTTCGAACTCTGGCTAGCTTCGCAGCTATTCGAAAGAATCCGCCGCAACATGCTCTTCAGGAAGCCGACTTCCTCAGGCGTGAATCCGGCAGAGAGATGTTCCGTAACGCTGCGGAAAATCGCCGGCATGCGCGCGGCAATGGCAAGGCCTTCGGGCGTGAGCGCGAGGCGCACCGCGCGACGGTCTTCGGAGCTGCGCACGCGCTTCAGGAGCCCGCGCTTCTCCAGCCGGTCGACGAGCCGCGTGACGGCGCTTGCGTCGATGCCGTACTCACGTGCGAGTTCGGCTGCGAGCGTGCATTTGCCGGTTGCCACCATGAAGAGAATGCTGGCTTGCTGGCTCGTGACGCCAAGTTCGGCTACGGCGCGCTGGGTGACCATGTTCGACATCGTCGATTTCACCCGCGAGATCAGGTAGCCGACGCTTTCGCCGAGGTCATAATCGCGAACTTCGGGCGGGGGCGTGGGAGTCGGATCCGTCATGATTCTGCTGCGACTGCAATGGTTGACCAGGCAGGGATTATAGGGGCGGTTAGTTGACGCGGCAAGGTTTATTCTGCCTTTGCCGAGAAACCTTTGCAGCGTAGGGGCTTAATCCGGCACCGCGAGCATGGGACAATGCGGCATGGACGGCGCGCCGGTTGGGGTTGATGTGGCGTTACGCCAGTTCCACTGCGCCAGGTTGAGCCGTCAGTCAATCTGGCCACCGGCCGTTTGTCAGGCCGTCGCAGGCGTTGCGCGGTTGCGACGCTGGTCACCCCGATCCAGGGTGCTCCCTGATATGCGCAGGATCAATTCATCTGCGCGTGCTATAATTTCAGGTTCCCAAAAGTGCGCCATTTGCAGCGATGCTGAATTGACCCGCCGGCAGTAGTCCGGGGTGGATCGAAGCGGCGGCCGCGCGCCCTCGCCGGGCCTGCCAGCAGGGCATGCGCGGCGCACTCAACTGTACCCAGGTTCCTATGTCCCGCGCTCTTCGCAACATCGCCATCATTGCCCACGTCGACCACGGCAAGACCACGCTCGTCGACCAACTGCTGCGCCAGTCCGGCACCTTCCGCGACAACCAGCAGGTCGCCGAACGCGTCATGGACTCGAACGACATCGAAAAAGAGCGCGGGATCACGATTCTCGCTAAGAACTGCGCGGTCGAGTACGAAGGCACCCACATCAATATCGTCGACACCCCGGGCCACGCCGACTTCGGCGGCGAAGTGGAGCGCGTGCTCTCGATGGTTGATTCGGTGCTGCTGCTCGTCGACGCCGTGGAAGGCCCGATGCCGCAAACGCGCTTCGTCACGAAGAAGGCGCTCGCGCTCGGCCTGAAGCCGATCGTCGTCGTCAACAAGATCGACCGTCCGGGCGCCCGCATCGACTGGGTGATCAACCAGACGTTCGACCTGTTCGACAAGCTCGGCGCGACCGAAGAGCAACTCGACTTCCCGGTGGTGTACGCCTCGGGCCTGAACGGCTACGCATCGCTCTCCGCCGACGCGCGCGAAGGCGACATGCGTCCCCTGTTCGAGGCGATTCTCGAACACGTGCCGGTGCGCGACGCCGATCCGGAAGGTCCGCTCCAGCTCCAGATCACCTCGCTCGACTACTCGACGTACGTCGGCCGTATCGGCGTGGGCCGCATCAAGCGCGGCCGCATCAAGCCGGGTCAGCCGGTGGCGCTGCGCTTCGGGCCGGACGGCGACGTGATGAATCGCAAGATCAACCAGGTGCTGTCGTTCAGCGGCCTGGAGCGCGTGCAGGTCGATTCGGCCGAAGCCGGCGACATCGTGCTCATCAACGGTATTGAAGACATCGGCATCGGCGCGACGATCTGCGCGGTCGACACCCCCGAAGCGCTGCCGATGATCACGGTGGACGAGCCGACGCTCACGATGAATTTCCTCGTGAACTCGTCGCCGCTCGCAGGCCGCGAAGGCAAGTTCGTGACGAGCCGCCAGATCCGCGACCGTCTCACGAAGGAACTGAACCACAACGTCGCGCTGCGCGTGAAGGACACCGGCGACGAAACCACGTTCGAAGTGTCGGGCCGTGGCGAATTGCACCTCACGATCCTGATCGAAAACATGCGCCGCGAAGGCTACGAGCTGGCCGTGTCGCGTCCGCGCGTGGTGCTGCACGAAGTCGACGGCGTGAAGCAGGAGCCGTACGAAATGCTGACCGTGGACGTCGAAGACGGCCACCAGGGCGGCGTGATGGAAGAGCTGGGCCGCCGCAAGGGCGAAATGCTCGACATGGCTTCGGACGCCCGCGGCCGCACGCGTCTCGAGTACCGCATTCCGGCGCGTGGCCTGATCGGCTTCCAGGGCGAGTTCATGACGCTCACGCGCGGCACGGGCCTGATGAGCCACGTGTTCGACGCCTACGGCCCGGTCAAGGAAGGCACGCTCGGCGAGCGCCGCAACGGTGTGCTGATCTCGCAGGACGACGGCGCCGCTGTCGCCTACGCACTGTGGAAGTTGCAGGACCGCGGCCGCATGTTCGTGAAGCCGGGCGACGCGCTGTACGAAGGCATGATCATCGGCATTCACAGCCGCGACAACGACCTCGTCGTGAACCCGATCAAGGGCAAGCAGCTCACCAACGTGCGCGCCTCGGGCACTGACGAAGCCGTGCGCCTCGTGCCGCCGATCCAGATGTCGCTCGAATACGCAGTGGAATTCATCGACGACGACGAACTCGTGGAAGTCACGCCGCAATCGATCCGTCTGCGCAAGCGTCACCTGAAAGAGCAC
This sequence comes from Paraburkholderia flagellata, assembly GCF_021390645.1. Lineage (GTDB taxonomy): Bacteria > Pseudomonadota > Gammaproteobacteria > Burkholderiales > Burkholderiaceae > Paraburkholderia > Paraburkholderia flagellata. The sequence goes on along the minus strand of NZ_JAJEJT010000001.1, from coordinate 1,853,531 downwards.
GAGCGTCGCCGCGCGAGCCGCGAAGGCGCTGCCGAGTAATTTGCAGTTCTATTGCTTTTTTCCGCACTGCAATGCAAACAGACTTACAGAAAAGCCGCCGCTTTGTGGGCGGCTTTTTTGCGTCTGGCGGGGATTGTATTGCGGTGCAGGAAGAGAGTATTGCGAACGCCGCAAAGGCCCAAGCAAAAAGGCTTTCCGCGTGCTGTTCGGTCGCATTGCATCCTGTGGAGAGATGCGCATATGCGCTATACTCCGCGGATGCATGATTTAGGTCCTTCCAAGCAGACTTGATTCGCAATCCGCTAAACGGTCAGGCCGTGGCGCGGAAGGTTGAGTAACCCGCTATTTCTCGAGAAACTCGAAGAAAGGTGAGCGTAAATGTCGGAAACGATGAAGCAATTCCAGCTGAACTCCTATCTGTTCGGCGGCAATGCTCCGTATGTCGAAGAGCTATACGAAGCATATCTTGACAACCCTGCGTCCGTTCCGGACACCTGGCGTGAATACTTCGACGCACTGCAAAACGTGCCGTCGTCGAGTGGCACGACCGACAACGACATCGCCCACGGGCCGATCGTCGAGTCGTTTGCACAGCGCGCAAAAGCCAATGCATTCGTGCCGAAGGGCGGCGGCGAAGATCTTGCCACGGCACGCAAGCAAGTCTACGTTCAGTCCCTGATTGGCGCTTATCGATTCCTCGGCTCGCAATGGGCCAATCTCGATCCGCTGAAGCGTCGCGAGCGCCCGCCCATCCCCGAACTCGAACCTGCGTTCTACGACTTCACCGAAGCCGATATGGACCAGACGTTCAGCGCCACGAACCTGTATTTCGGTTTCGAGCGCGCGTCGCTGCGTGAGATCGTCAAGGCACTGCGCGACACGTACTGCGGCACCCTCGGCGCCGAGTACATGTACATCAGCGATCCGGAACAGAAGCGCTGGTGGAAGGAACGCCTCGAGTCGATCCGCTCGACGCCGAACTTCTCGAACGACAAGAAGAAGCACATCCTGCAGCGCCTCACGGCCGCCGAAGGCCTCGAGCGCTTCCTGCACACCAAGTACGTCGGCCAGAAGCGCTTCTCGCTCGAAGGCGGCGAATCCTTCATCGCCGCGATGGACGAAGTCGTCCGTCACGCAGGCGCGAAGGGCGTGCAGGAAATCGTCATCGGCATGGCTCACCGTGGCCGTCTGAACGTGCTGGTCAATACGCTTGGCAAGATGCCGGCTGACCTGTTCGCCGAATTCGAAGGCAAGCACGTCGACGACCTGCCGGCCGGCGACGTGAAGTACCACAAGGGCTTCTCGTCGGACGTCTCGACCGAAGGCGGCCCGGTCCACCTGTCGCTCGCGTTCAACCCGTCGCACCTCGAAATCGTCAACCCGGTGGTCGAGGGTTCGGCGAAGGCCCGTATGGATCGCCGCGGCGATGCGGACGGCCTGCAGGTGCTGCCGGTGCAGATCCACGGCGACGCGGCCTTCGCCGGCCAGGGCGTCGTGATGGAAACGCTGAACCTCGCGCAAACGCGTGGTTACGGCACGCACGGCACGCTGCACATCGTCATCAACAACCAGATCGGCTTCACGACCTCGGACCCGCGCGACGCGCGTTCGACGCTCTACTGTACCGACGTGGTCAAGATGATCGAAGCGCCGGTGCTGCACGTGAACGGCGACGATCCGGAAGCGGTCGTGCTGGCTATCCAGCTCGCGGTCGAATTCCGCATGCAGTACCACAAGGATGTCGTGGTTGACATCATCTGCTTCCGCAAGCTCGGCCACAACGAGCAGGACACCCCGGCGGTCACGCAGCCGTTGATGTACAAGACGATCGCGAAGCACCCGGGCACCCGTGCGCTGTACGCCGAGAAGCTCGTGCAGCAGGGCGTCATCACGGCGGAAGACGGCGACAATTACGTCAAGGCCTACCGCGCCGCGATGGACGAAGGCCACCACACGGTCGACCCCGTGCTCTCGAACTACAAGAGCAAGTACGCGGTGGACTGGGTTCCGTTCCTGAACCGCAAGTGGACCGACGCAGCCGACACGGCAGTGCCGCTCGCCGAACTCAAGCGTCTGGCAGAGCGCATCACCACGATCCCTGAGAACTTCAAGGTTCACCCGCTGGTTGAGCGCGTCATCAACGACCGCCGCGCGATGGGCAAGGGCGAAGCGAAGCTCGACTGGGGCATGGGCGAACACCTCGCGTTCGCGTCGCTGGTCGCTTCGGGCTACGCAGTTCGCCTGACGGGCCAGGACTCGGGCCGTGGCACGTTCACGCACCGCCACGCCGTTCTGCACGACCAGAACCGCGAGCGCTGGGACGACGGCACGTACGTGCCGCTGCAGAACATCGGCGAGAACCAGGCTCAGTTCACGGTGATCGACTCGGTGCTGTCGGAAGAGGCCGTGTTGGGCTTCGAATACGGCTACTCGACCGCTGAACCGAACACGCTCGTCGCGTGGGAAGGCCAGTTCGGCGACTTCGTCAACGGTGCGCAGGTCGTGATCGACCAGTTCATATCGTCGGGCGAAGTGAAGTGGGGCCGCGTTTCGGGTCTCACGATGCTGTTGCCGCACGGCTACGAAGGCCAGGGTCCGGAGCACTCGTCGGCGCGTATCGAGCGTTTCCTGCAGCTGTGCGCCGAGCACAACATGCAGGTCGTTCAGCCGACCACACCGGCTCAGATCTTCCACGTGCTGCGCCGCCAGATGATCCGCCTGTTCCGCAAGCCGCTCATCATCTTCACGCCGAAGTCGCTGCTGCGTCACAAGGAAGCCGTGTCGGATCTGTCCGAACTCGCGAAGGGCACGTTCCAGCCGGTCATCGGTGAAGTGGACGAAGCCATCGACGCGAAGAAGGTCAAGCGCGTGGTCGCCTGCTCGGGCCGCGTGTACTTCGACCTCGTCGCGCACCGCCGCGAAGCGAAGGCGAACGACGTCGCGATCATCCGTATCGAACAGCTCTATCCGTTCGCGCACAAGCAGTTCGAAGCGGAGCTGAAGAAGTACGACAACGCGACCGAAGTGGTCTGGGTGCAGGACGAGCCGCAGAATCAAGGCCCGTGGTTCTACATCGAGCACCACCTGAAGGAAGGCATGAAGGAAGGCATGAAGCTCGCGTACAGCGGCCGTCCTGCTTCCGCATCGCCGGCTGTTGGCTACTACGCGAAGCATTACGAGCAGCAGAAGTCGCTGATCGAAGGTGCGTTCGGCCGCCTGAAGGGCGCGCAGGTCGCGAAGTAAGCACTAGAGCAACCGAACCGGGAAAGCGTGTGAATTCAAAGCGCGCTTTCCCGCGCTCAAGTGCGCGACCCGGTTCGTACCCAGATACGTATTCAGGAACATCAAATGGCTATTGTTGAAGTCAAGGTCCCGCAGTTTTCGGAGTCGGTGTCGGAAGGCACGATGCTGCAGTGGAAGAAGAAGCCGGGCGAAGCAATCGCTCAGGACGAAGTCGTCATCGAGATCGAAACCGATAAGGTCGTCCTCGAAGTGCCCGCGCCGGCTGCCGGCGTGCTGGCCGAGATCCTGATCGGCGACGGCGCGACCGTTACCAGCGAACAGGTGATCGCAAGGATCGACACGGAAGCCAAGGCTGGCGCCGCTGCGGCTCCCGCAGCTGCTGCCGCTCCGGCTGCCGCTGCACCCGCAGCCGCACCGGCTGCTGCTGTCGCCGCATCGACGGCGAGCAGCACTGTGGCATCGCCCGCAGCGACCAAGCTGATGGCAGAGAAGGGCCTCGCGGGCGGCGACGTCGCCGGCACGGGCCGCGACGGCCGCATCACGAAGCAGGACGTGCTGGGCGCTGGCGCACCGAAGGCCGCTCCGGCTGCTGCACCGGCTTCGAAGCCGGCTGCCGCCAAGCCCTCGCTGCCGCAAGTCAGCGCACCGGCATCGGCTGCGAACTGGCTCAACGACCGTCCGGAACAGCGCGTGCCGATGTCGCGTCTGCGTGCGCGTATCGCCGAGCGTCTGCTCGAGTCGCAGCAAACCAACGCCATCCTCACGACGTTCAACGAAGTGAACATGGCGCCGGTCATGGACCTGCGCAACAAGTACAAGGACAAGTTCGAGAAGGAACACGGCGTGAAGCTCGGCTTCATGTCGTTCTTCGTGAAGGCCGCGGTTCACGCTCTCAAGAAGTTCCCGCTCGTCAACGCGTCGATCGACGGCAACGACATCGTCTACCACGGCTACTTCGACATCGGTATCGCTGTCGGCTCGCCGCGTGGTCTGGTGGTGCCCATCCTGCGTAACGCAGACCAGATGAGCCTCGCCGACATCGAAAAGAAGATCGCCGAATTCGGCCAGAAGGCCAAGGACGGCAAGCTGTCGATCGAAGAAATGACGGGCGGTACGTTCTCGATCTCGAACGGCGGTGTGTTCGGCTCGATGCTGTCTACCCCGATCATCAACCCGCCGCAGTCGGCGATCCTCGGCGTGCACGCCACGAAGGAACGCGCTGTGGTGGAGAACGGCCAGATCGTGATCCGTCCGATGAACTACCTCGCGATGTCGTACGACCACCGCATCATCGACGGCCGCGAAGCTGTTCTGTCGCTGGTCGCGATGAAGGACGCGCTGGAAGATCCGGCTCGTCTGCTGCTCGACCTGTAATTCGCGTTGTAGCGCGAGCGTCGCTCGCGCAACCAGTCTCACACTGAGCGCCTCGCGCGCGGTTTCCGGAAGCCGGACACCGCGCGTGGCGTTCACGTCTCGAAAGGATGACCATGTCCAAAGAATTTGACGTCGTCGTGATCGGCGCCGGCCCCGGCGGCTATATCGCGGCGATTCGTGCTGCGCAGCTCGGCAAGTCGGTTGCCTGTATCGAAAAATGGAAGAACCCGGCCGGCGCGCTGAAGCTCGGCGGCACGTGCCTGAACGTCGGCTGCATTCCGTCGAAGGCGCTGCTCGCCTCGTCGGAAGAGTTCGAGAACGCCCAGCATCACCTCGCTGACCACGGCATCAACGTGAGCGACGTGAAGCTCGACATCGCGAAGATGCTTGCCCGCAAGGAAGGCATCGTCGAGAAGATGACGAAGGGTATCGAGTTCCTGTTCCGCAAGAACAAGATCACGTGGCTCAAGGGCCACGGCAAGTTCACCGGCAAGACCGACGCCGGCGTGCAGATCGAAGTGAGCGGCGAAGGCGAAACCGAAGTCGTCACGGCGAAGAACGTGATCATCGCGACGGGCTCGAAGGCGCGTCATCTGCCGGGCATTCCGGTCGACAACAAGATCGTCGCCGACAACGAAGGCGCGCTCTCGTTCGACACCGTGCCGAAGAAGCTGGCTGTGATCGGCGCGGGCGTGATCGGCCTCGAGCTGGGCTCGGTGTGGCGTCGTCTCGGCGCGGAAGTGACCGTGCTCGAAGCGCTGCCGGAATTCCTCGGCGCCGCTGACCAGGCGCTCGCGAAGGAAGCCGCGAAGCTCTTCAAGAAGCAGGGTCTCGACATTCACGTCGGCGTGAAGGTGGGCGAAGTGAAGGCCACCGACAAGAACGTCACGATCAACTACACGGACAAGGACGGCAACGCGCAAGTGCTCGAAGCCGACCGCCTGATCGTGTCGGTTGGCCGCGTGCCGAACACCGACAACCTCGGTCTCGAAGCAATCGGCCTGAAGGCCAACGAGCGCGGCTTCATCGACGTGGACGATCATTGCGCGACGAGCGTGCCGAACGTCTATGCGATCGGCGACGTGGTACGTGGCCCGATGCTCGCGCACAAGGCCGAAGATGAAGGCGTGATGGTGGCCGAGATCATCGACGGCCAGAAGCCGCACATCGACTACAACTGCATTCCGTGGGTGATCTACACCGAACCGGAAATCGCATGGGTCGGCAAGACCGAGCAGCAGCTCAAGGCCGAAGGCCGCGAGATCAAGACGGGCCAGTTCCCGTTCATGGCGAACGGTCGCGCACTCGGCATCAACAAGTCGGACGGCTTCGTGAAGATGATCGCCGACGCCAAGACCGACGAACTGCTCGGCGTGCACATCATCTCGGCCAACGCATCGGACCTGATCGCGGAAGCCGTGGTGGCGATGGAATTCAAGGCTGCCGCCGAAGACATCGGCCGCATCTGCCATCCGCACCCGTCGTTGTCTGAAGTCATGCGCGAAGCTGCACTCGCCACTGACAAGCGCGCGCTGAACATGTAAGCGCGAGAGGCAGGGCGGCCGACTTTTTTGGCCGCGCTGCCTTGATGTACCAGCATCACGTACGGAGGCGGGTGGGCTTTTGCCCTCCCGCCTTTCCTCATTTGCGGCCCGGAAAATGAACGTCACCGAATACTACGAAAACGAACTGCAGAAGCGGGGATACAAGCCCGATACGGCGCAACGCGCCGCGATCGACCGGCTGCAGCGGTGCTACGACGAGTGGGCAGCATACAAATCGCGGCGTTCGAACGCGCTCAAGAAATTTCTCATTCACCCGGACTTGCCACGCGGCGTGTACATGTGGGGCGGAGTCGGGCGCGGCAAGAGCTTTCTGATGGACAGCTTCTATGCTGTCGTGCCGCTGCAGCGCAAGACGCGTCTGCACTTTCACGAATTCATGCGCGAAGTGCACCGCGAGCTTGAAGAGCTCAAGGGCCAGGCCGATCCGCTCGACGAACTCGCGCGCCGCATTGCGAAGCGTTATCGCCTGATCTGCTTTGACGAATTCCACGTCTCGGACATCGCCGACGCGATGATCCTCTACCGTCTGCTCGACCGTCTCTTCGAGAACGGCGTGCAGTTCGTGATGACGTCCAATTACGATCCCGATCTGCTCTATCCCGATGGCCTGCATCGCGACCGCATGCTGCCCGCGATCGAGTTGATCAAGAGCAAGCTCGACGTGCTCAACGTCGATGCGGGTGTCGATTATCGCCAGCGCACGCTGGCGCAGGTCGAGGTCTATCACACGCCGCTCGGCGCGGCCGCCGACAAGGCATTGCGCCACTCGTTCGCGGAGCTTGCCGCCGTGCCCGACGAAAGCCCGCTTCTGCGCATCGAGAAGCGCGAGCTCAAGGCCTTGCGCAAGGCTGACGGCGTGGTGTGGTTCGATTTCGCGACGCTGTGCGGCGGTCCGCGCTCGCAGAACGACTATCTGGAGCTGGCGAGCCGCTTTCACGCTGTGATCCTCTCCGGCGTGCCGCAGATGACGCCGCGCATGCAGTCCGAAGCGCGCCGCTTCACGTGGCTCATCGACGTGTTCTACGACCATAAGGTCAAGCTGCTGATGTCGGCCGCCGTGCCGCCCGAAGAACTCTATGTGGAAGGCCCGATGGCCAACGAGTTCACGCGCACGGTGTCGCGTATCGTCGAAATGCAGTCGAAGGAGTATCTCGAAACGCCGCGCCGTATCGTCGATACCGCCCTGACCTGATCGTATAACGTCAGGATTGCTTGACTTATCCGCGGCGACACGCGGGCGCCAGGCTGGTGCCGAGCCAGTCTCAAAATAGCGCTGCGGCACCTTTTTCAAGATTCGGAGTCGTCTGATATGGACGGCGGGGGCGAGTGGATATCGTTTGTCGGTACTGTTTCTGACAAAGGACCCTCCATGACCCCGCATCGCGATATTACCGACGAAGAATGGCAGCGCGTGATGCTGTTGCTGCCCGAACTGCGCCCGCGCACCGAGTTGCGCGGCCGGCCGCTCGCCAACACGCGCTCAGTGCTCAATGGCGTGCTGTGGGTCATGTATAGCGGCGCGACCTGGTCGGCCATGCCGCGTCGCTACCCTTCGTATCAAACCTGCCATCGCCGCTTCAAGACCTGGCACGACAATGGCGCGCTCAAGCGCGTGATGGGCGAGTTGTTCGGCGAAGAGGGCGTGACGTTGTGCGACACCATCGAAACGCGCATGCGCAAGCACGTGAGCCGCGCAGAAAAAGCGGCGCGCAGGCAGGAAGCCGCGCGCAACACGCCGCGCAATTCGCCGTTCGTCCCGGTGGCACCCGCGCCCGCGCCATCGCAGCCTTTCAACTATCGCTCCGTGTATCGTCACACGGCGTAACGCGGGTGCTTACGAAAACGGCCGAAGCGGCGCATGCCCGCTTCGGCCGTTTTTTTCTCTCAGGTTCGCTTGCCGGTCTGCACGCCGGTTCTCAGCTCAATCCGCTCACTGCTGGCGCACCCACGTCTGCGAACGGCCAAGCAGCGAAATGCCCATATAGCCGCGCACAACGAGTTTCTGGCCACCGTCTTCCGTGTGCATCTTGCAGCCATACACCTTGCCGTTCTCGGGATCGAGAATGTGGCCGCCATCGTAACCTTCGCCGGTTTTCTTCATGCTGTCGATGATCGTCATGCCGAGGATCAGCTGATCCTTGCGTGAGTCGGTGCAGGCCGTGCAGCGCCGGTCGGGCTGGTCATTTGCGCCAAGTCCCTTGATGACCTTGCCGCTCAGGTCGCCATTGGCGTCGGCGCTGATCTGCACGAGCGCCTTCGGTTGGCCGGTGTGGTCGTCGATGGTCTGCCAGACGCCGACTGGCGTGTCGGTCTGCGCGTGCGCGGCGAAGGCGCCGCACAACAGTGCGCTCGCCAGCGCGACGCGGCGCGCCGTGCGTCCCATGAATCGGTTCATGTCTTCCTCCACTGATGTTGTTTGTCGTGTCGATGCTGCCCGTGCAGTGCGACCGGCGCGCCACAAGGTCACGGCAGGATACTGGAAAGGATCGCGCGCGTTTGAGAGAAGGAACTCTAGTTTGACCAGGTACGGTGCGCCGCATCCGGTCGACGACCCGCTGGTGGCTATGGCCGCCGTTTGCCACGTCGACCCATGACCGATCGTTCGCGAGATCTGTTCGAATGCGATTTCGCCGCTTCGCGCCGGTGGACCAAAACGCCCGCTGGCGCAAGGTCACCACGCAATTCCTCGGAATTTTTTGCGAAGTGTTGTGGGAAAAGATACGTAATCGGCAAATTTTCTACGAGCGGCCCGAAACTCGTGAAAGTGAGTAATAATTGTGCCGATTTGTAAAAATTAGAACTGTTCAAAGCAGGTACTACATGGACTACAAGTGGAGAGTTCGTCGCACCGTCGTGGCGGCGCTGGTGTTAATCGGGGGAATCGGTACGGGCTGCGCACAGACGCTGCCTGACAATCCAGCAGCAAATGCAGCAGCGGCGCCCGTAGCACAGACCACCGCCGCAGCGGCCGTGCAGGACGAGGCCGCAACCGCTGCGTTGCCTATGGCGGCGAGCGCAGCGAGCCAGACGAGCGTACTTACGCCGGATGAAGCGAAGCAGAACGCCGCAGGCAACGTTGCCGAGCTGCAGCAGATGCTGCGAGGCTCGGAACTCGCCGAACTGCGCACGACGTACAACGGCTCCTATGGCGCGAGTCTGCTGTTTTACGGCAAGGAAATGACGTACTACGTCACGCTGTTCCAGAACAAGACGTTCTGGCGCGTGATCAAGACGAGCGACGAGACGCGCGCTGAAGCGATCTATCGCGACTTCGCGATGAAGTCGGGACAGCTCGCCGAAGTGGAAATCCGCCGTACGCGCCTCGAAGCGCAGAAGGCGTTCACGGATCGCATGATCGCGCTCACGCAGGACCACGCGAACCGGCTCCAGGCGGATCTGGCCATCGCGCGCGAACAGCAGGCGCTCGTCGCGGACCAGCAGAAGCAGAGCCGCGATCAGGCGAACGCATTGCTGGCACAGAAGACAGCCGCCCAGGCGCAACTGCGCACGGTGCAGCGTCAGGTGCGCGAGTTGCAACAACAGGTTGAAGGCGGTCTGCCGATCCGCTAATCAACAGTACGCGGGATGGCCTGGGCGCCGATTTGGCGTCTGGCCGTGCGAGACTGCAGATTCGGCACGAAAAAGGCGGAGCGTCATGCATGGACGCGCCGCCTTTTTTCATGGTGCGCTCGTGCAAGGCGCGCTCAGTGCTTGCCGTGGCGATGCGTGTCGCGGCCCTTGTGGGGTTCGTCTGCGGAATGGGGCTTGGGTTGAGAGCCGGTCGGCGACGGGTCCACGGCGATCGGGTCGCTCGCGGGAAAGGTTTCGTCGAGTGCTTCGTCGAGCGGGTCTTTCTGCGAGGGTTGCGGGGCTTTCGGCTTGGACGCGCTCATGGCGGTCTCCCTGGCGATATGCGTCACGTCAGAATAGCGCAAAGCCAAAATCGCGACCGCGAGCCACGACTGCCAGGCCGGTTCGCAGCGCGGCGCAATGAAACAGCAGTGAGCTGAACGAAGCGCGCGCGCAAACAAGCGGGCGCGCCTTGGCGCGCCCGTACTGTCCTGAAGATCGGCGTGACTGGCGTAGCGTGAAGCGAGTGCGCCAGCCCGGCGGCTTTAGCTGTTGCCCGAGCCTTCGCCGCCGTTGCCGCCGTTGTTCACCGCGCCGTAGAGGCGGCGGCGGCGCGTGACGACGACCGGGCCGTCCTGGGACGCACGATCGTTGCCGGATGCGCCCGACGGCGCGCCGGACGGCGCCGACCAGTTTTCGCGCGGCTCGCGCGATTCACGCGGTTCTCGTTGTTCACGCGGACCATGACCGCCATGGCTGCCGTGCGGGCCGCGGCTCGTATGCTCGCCGTGCGAGCTGCGAGCGCCGCCCGGGCGCGGACCCGGACGGGTGCCGGTGTCGAGCTGGATGGTCGAAATGGCGCGCTTGTAGATGCCTTGCAAGCCGACGGGCGTGCGCAGCATCACCAGGTACTGATCGAACGACTCGATGCATCCGGTCAGGCGAATGCCGTTGACCAGATAGATTTCGACGCGCTTTCTTTCCTTACGCGCGGCGTTCATGAAGTCGTTTTGCGGGTGCGATTCTGCGGAAGGCATGGACGAGATTTGGCCAGGCGGCGCAATGCCGCAATCAGTTGGAAACGTTTGCTCGCCGCGATTCTACCTTGTGTCGGCGAAGCGCGCGTGCGGGGAAGTAAGCTTACTGCAGAACTATACCGGCTCGCGGCCGCAACCGCAGATTGACGAAAAATGCATCGCTGTGTCCCTTGTCGTCGGCCGCCGGGAGGCGGGCGTCCGGATGACAGTTTGCAATGTGCAGCGACAGCGGTTTTCGAAAGAGAGGCCTGCTGGTGATACGTCACTCGGGCTGCGAGACCCGTGACGTTTCGACGCGCATGCGCTCACCCTCACAGCGTAGTCCATGACGGCCGGCCATGCTCGACCGATTCGAGGCCGTCCTGGGTTGGGTACCGTGCCGAATCGCTTGCTTACATGATGCATTTCGATCCGCGTGCGACGATTCTCGCGGTGCGCGAGGGCTTCGTTCCGTGCGGCGGCGCACGCGGGAGCGCCGTATTGGCACTTGATTGGCATCTGAGCGGCGCTTCATTGCCAGTTGATGGAGGGCGCGACGGCGCACGAAAAGCGAAATCGCCGCTTGCGCGGAATAAGCGCACCGGCTGCAACGTTTAACGCGATATCGGCAACGGAGGTGATCATGAACCGGTTTCGCAAAGTTCTCGCGTGTCTCGTCTGTGTGGCGCTGGCCGGCGTTGTGGGTGCGGGCCTTACCGCTTGCGGCGACATGAATCAGGGTGGGGCGTCGTCGACCAGTTCGGGCGGCTCGTCGGGTGGTGGCTACTGAGCGGCGTGCGGCGTGTTGCGTCAACCGTCGCCGGAGTTCGAAGCACAGGTCGTGGCGCAGCTCGCGCCGATGCGACGGTATGCGCGCGCCCTGACCGGCGACGCCGCCTGGGCTGACGATCTCGTGCAGGACGCCGCGGAGCGCGCGCTCACGCGCTGGACTTCGTTTCGCCCGCAAAGCAATCTGCGAGCGTGGCTGCTCACGATCCTGCGCCATCTCTACATCGACCAGTTGCGCGGCCGGCGCGAGATCGCCGTCGACGACGAAGCCGCACCGTGGCGCACGCTCGAAGCGCCGCACGGCGAGGTGGACGGACTCGTGCTGCGCGATCTGCAGCGGGCGCTTTATGCGTTGCCGGCGGCGCAGCGCGAGGTGCTGCTGCTCGTGTGCGTGGAGGAGTTGAGCTACAGCGAGGCGTCGGCGGTGCTCGGGGTACCGGCCGGCACGGTGATGTCGCGCCTCTCGCGGGCGCGAGAGCATTTGCGCGTGTTGCTCGACACGGGGCCGGTGCAGGATCCGGGGCGCGATTCGGCGCAACGCGCGACGCCCCTCAGGGTGGTGGGGACGCTACGATGAATGACAACGATCTCGGCCACGAACGCGAAGGCGCGCCGCCTGGTTCCCCTGAAAGCAGCGCTGAAGAGGATCTGGCGATGCTGGGTGCTTTCGTCGACGGCGAACTGCCCGCGGGCGAGCGCGACGCGTTGCAGGCGCGCCTCTCAGACGATCCGCGTGCGGCGGCGCGTGTCGCGGCTTATCGCGCGCAGAAGGCAGCGCTGCAGGCGTTGTGCGAAGGCGCGCGCGTGCCTGGCGAGGATGATGCGCCCGGTGCCACCGTGGCAGCCAGCGCTGCGCCCGCCGTTCTGGTGCTGCGTCCGCGCCTGCCGTGGTGGTGGCGCGCGGGCATCGCGGCGGCGTGGGTGGCCGTGGGCGCGGGGCTCGCGGTGACGGCCACCATGTTCGTGCCGCGGCTCGCGGGACTCGCGCCAGAACTGGTCGCCGGTTCGGCGCCGGGGGCCGCGAGCCGCGAATCTCCCGAAGCGTTCGCGCGCCGCGCTGACATCGCGTATGCCGTGTATTCGCCGGAGCAGCGGCATCCCGTGGAAGTGGGCGCCGCCGACGAGGCGCATCTCGTCGCGTGGCTCTCCAGGCGGCTCGGCAAGCCGCTCTCGGTGCCGTCGCTCGCCGAGTACGGCTATACGCTCGTGGGCGGGCGTCTCTTGCCCGGCAACACGGGGCCGGCTGCGCAATTCATGTACGAGAATGATGCGGGTGAGCGCCTCACGCTCTACGTGGGCAGTTCGGCCGCGGAGCGCGACCCCGTGCGCCTCTTGCGCGACGGTAACCGCCGCACGTTCTACTGGAGCACTGAACGCACGGGCTATGCGCTCTCGGGGCCGCAGACAGAACCGAAGCTGCACGAGATCGCGCTGGACGTATGCGGCGCGCTGGGCGGCAAGCCCGGGCAGTGGTGACCAGTGGCGAGGGAGGTGATGCTCGTGTGTGTCCTGCCGGATAATGGAGCGTGCCTATGAGCGACGCCAGCGGAGCGGGGCTATGAACGCCGCCGCGCCCACCTTGCCACCCGGCATCGACGAGGCCCGTTTCGTGCGTGCGCTCGCCGCGTTCGAAGGCATCGTCGGGGCGCCGAACATCTGCCGTGGCGGTGCGTCACTCGAGCCGTATTTCGACCCGTTCGTGCCGGTTTCCGATGCTCAGGCCTTCGCACCTTCGGCCGCGATCCTCCCCGCGAATGTCGAAGAGATCCGCGCGATCCTGCGCGTTGCGAACGAAACGCGCGTGCCGCTCTGGACCGTTTCCACGGGACGCAACTTCGCCTATGGCGGCGCCGCACCGCGCCTCGCGGGCTCGGTCGTGCTCGACCTGCAGCGCCTGAACCGCATCCTCGAGGTGGACGAGCGCCTCGCGTGGGCGCGCGTCGAGCCCGGCGTGAGTTATTTCGATCTGCATGCACACCTGCGCGAGCAGCACCTGCGCCTGTGGGTCGATCCGCCCGCAGCGGGCTGGGGCAGCGTGGTCGGCAACACGCTCGAGCGCGGCTTCGGCACGACCGCCTACGGCGACCACGCCGCCTCGCAGTGCGGCATGGAAGTCGTGCTCGCCAACGGCGACGTGGTGCGCACCGGCATGGGCGCGATCGAAAACGGCACGGCGTGGCAACTCTACAGGGCGGGCTACGGACCTTCGTTCGATGCGCTTTTTACGCAGTCGAACTACGGCGTCGTCACGAAGATGGGACTTTGGCTTATGCCTGCGCCACAGGCGTTCGTGATCGGCGAGATCCAGTTTGCGCGCGAGGACGATCTCGGCGTGCTCGTCGATACGCTGCGCGCACTGCAACTCGGCGGCACGATACGCCAGCACGCGGCGATCGAAGGCGCGATCCGGCGTGCCGCGAGCCTCGCGCCGCGCTCACGCTGGTACGAAGGCGAGGGCGCGATGCCCGAGGCCGCCGTCGCCGCGATGCAGCGCGATCTGGGCGTGGGCCGCTGGAATCTGCACTACGCGCTTTATGGCGCGCCCGAAGTCATCGACATCGAGCGGCGCATCGTCGAGCGTGCGTTCGCTGGCGTACCTGGCGTGCGTTTCTCTGCGCGGCGCTATGCCGAAGGCGAAGAACCTCAGGGCGGCGCCGACCGCAATCTCGCCGGCATTCCCGGGATGAGCGCGTTTCGCATGCTCGACTGGCGCGGCGGCGAGGGCGCGCACGTGGACTTCTCGCCGCTATGTCCGGCCGACGGACGCGACGCGCTGCGCCAGTACTCGCTCGTCAAGGCGCGCGCGGCCGAGTACGGCTTCGATTACTACGGCGGTTTCACCGCGGCAGGGCGCTATCTGCATCATGTATTCGCGGCGATCTTTGCGCGCGAGCGCCGTGACGACGCGGCGCGCGCGGGCGACCTGCTTCGCACGCTGATGAGTGACGCGGGCGCGGCCGGGTACGGCGTGTACCGCTCGCATTTGCTTTACATGGATTACGCGGCGGCGCAATACGCGTTTAACGACGGCGCGCTGTTGCGCCTCGCGCAAACGGTGAAGGACGCGCTCGATCCGCAGGGCGTGCTCTCGCCGGGCAAACAGGGCGTCTGGCCCGCGGCGTGGCGTTCACAACGCGGCTATACGTGACCGATTCAGCTCAGGACTGCGTAGCGATCGGCAGGAAGACGCACGGAGGACTCGATGGACAGGCGGGCTTTTCTCTACGATGCGGGTGCTGTGGCGTTAGGCGCGGCATGGCAGACGCATGCGCTCCGGGTTGCGTTGGGCAAACGCGCGCCTCGCGCGAGTGCAGCGCCGAATGCGCCGGATGGCGTGGTGTTCGACCCGGCGATCGCGCGAGGCCGCGTGCTCGCGCGAGAAGCGGCGCAGGCGGGGTGCGTCGCGTGGGCCATAGGCGAGCGTGGCGACGGCGCGGCCGACGACGACATTGGCACGCTGTGGCATGCGCGGATCGCGCGGCGGCTCGAGCCGGGCACGGCCTTGATTGGCGCGTTGCGCCCCTCGGATCGTTTCGTGCTTGAGCGTCTCGCCAACGCGCGTGGAGTGAAGTTTCGCAACGTTGATTAGTTAACCTTATCGCTACCGCTTCAACGTCTCATGTCTAAGGCTTCTTCGCGTTTTTCGCGATTTCCTCATCGCGCAGCTGGCGGCGCAGGATCTTGCCGATCGTCGATTGCGGCAGGGACTCACGGAACTCTACGAGGCGCGGCACCTTGTAGCCCGTGAGCTGCTGGCGGCAGAACTGGATCAGCGCGTCTTCCGTGAGGGTGGGATCGCGCTTCACGATGAACACCTTCACCCGCTCGCCCTGCACCGGATCGGGCACGCCGATCGCAGCCACCTCGCGCACGCCGGGGTGCATCGCCAGCACGTCCTCGATCTCGTTCGGATACACGTTGAATCCCGACACGAGAATCATGTCCTTCTTGCGGTCGACAAGGCGGATATAGCCGCGCGCATCCATCACGCCGACGTCGCCGGTCGTGAGCCATCCATCGGCAAACACCTTTGCCGTTTCGTCGTCGCGATTCCAGTAGCCCTTCATCACTTGTGGACCCTTCACACAGAGCTCGCCGGCTTCGCCGATGCCGGCCCACGTGCCGTCGTCCTTGCGAAATCGCACCTGCGTTGATGGCGCGGGCAGCCCGATCGAGCCTTCCGGATGCCCCTGGCCCGCGTGTGCACGCTCGACATCGACGGGATTCATCGAGACGATTGGCGAGCATTCGGTGAGTCCATAGCCTTCCACGACTGACTTGCCCGTCACGGCCCGGAAGCGGTCGGCGATGGCTTTCTGCATGGCCATGCCGCCCGCCATCGCGAGCTTGAGGCCCGAGAAGTCGCGCTGGCGGAACTCCGCGTTATCGAGCAGCGCGCTATAGAGCGTGTTGACCGCGCTGATGCAACTGAACGTCTCGTGCCGCAGCACCTTCATGACGCGCTTCATGTCGCGCGGATTTGCGATCAGGATGTTGCGACCGCCGAGCGCGAGGAAGATCAGCGCATTGATGGTGAGCGAATAGATGTGATAAAGCGGCAACGGCGTGAGCACTGTCTCGGCGTTGGCGTCGAGTTGGTTGCCGACCCACGCCTTTGCCTGCTGCACGTTCGCGAGCACGTTGCCGTGCGTGAGCATCGCGCCTTTCGCGACACCCGTGGTGCCGCCCGTGTACTGCAGGAACGCGAGATCGTCCGCGTGGGTTGCCACCGGCGCGTGTGGCGCGCGCGCGCCTTGCGCGAGTGCATCGACAAGACGCACTGCCTGCGGCAGGTGGTAGGGCGGCACCATCTTCTTCACGTGGCGCAGCATGAAGTTGACGAAGCGGCCCTTGAGGTTCACGCCTTCGCCCATCAAGTCGCCAAGCGCCGTCACGACGATGCGTTGCACCTGCGTGCCGGGCAGCGCCGCTTCGAGCGTGGCGGCGAAATTCTCGAACACGACGATGGTCTGCGCGCCGCTGTCCTGCAACTGATGCGCAAGCTCGCGCACGGTGTAGAGCGGGTTGACGTTGACGACCACGGCGCCAGCCTTGAGTGCCCCAAAGAGGACGACTGGATACTGCAAGGTGTTGGGCAGCATGATCGCGACACGCTCGCCTCGCTGCACGCCCGCGCCTTGCAGCCAGGACGCGAAAGCCGTGGTCCTGCGGGCGAGCGCGGCGTAGGTCATCGGCGAGCCAGCGCTCACGTAGGCGACGCGCTCGCTAAAGCGCGCCGTGCAATCGTCGAAGAAATGCGTGAGCGAGTCGTACTGGCTTGCGCCAATTTCGTGCGGCACGCCGGGAGGATACGACGCGTACCAGATGCCGTCGGTATTGGGTGGGGCCGCTACGTGCGCGGAAGCTGCCATGGGGCTCGCCGGATCGGGCTGGGGCGTTTCGCTCATAGTGGCTCTCCGGGCGGTATCTCGACCGACTGCAAATTGCAAATGCGTGTGCGCTTTCATCATGCAACGCCACGCGCCGTGCGGCCAGGAGGTCTTACCCGGTGTGCGGGTGCGGGCGCTCGACACGAGTCAACATCAGCAAAAAAGGCCGTGCGGACGAACCCGGCACGGCCTTTCACATGTTGCTGCGGCGCGGCGTTACGGGGCCGCCGGCACGTCAGACGCCCGACACCTCTTTCGCGGTCTGCGTCATGTCGATGCCTCGACGTTCGCGGCTGAACGGGATCAGCACCGCGATCACGATGGCGACCGTGCCGGCGACGATCGCCATGGCCATCGAGTAGTTCTGGTTGTGCGTTTCGGCAAGCGACGCCTGCAGCGTGGCGTTCACCGAAGCGAACAGGTTACCGAGCTGATAGACGAGGCCCGGGAAGGTCGCACGCACTTCGTCAGGCGAAATCTCGTTGAGGTGCACCGGGATCACCCCCCATGCGCCTTGCACCGAAATCTGCATGAGGAACGCGCCGAGCGCGAGCAGCACCGGGCCTTGCGAGAATGCCCACAACGGCAGCACCGGCAGCGCGATCAGCGCGGCGATGAAGATTGCCTTGCGGCGGCCGATTTTTTCGGAAACCTGCCCGAAGAAGAGGCCACCCACGATCGCGCCGATATTGAGCACGATGGTGATGATCGAGACCGTGTGCGGATCGAAGTGATGCTGTTCGCGCAGGAAGGTCGGATACAGATCCTGCGTGCCGTGCGAGAAGAAGTTGAACGCCGTCATCAGCACGATGGCGTAGAGGGAAAGCTTCCAGTTGTGCTTGAGCGTGCTGATGAGGCTCGGACGCGCGCGCTTTTGCATCTCCTTGAAGGCCGGCGACTCGGGCACGTGCATACGCACATAGACCACGAGCAGCGCAGGCAGCACGCCAACGAAGAACATGCCACGCCAGCCGATGTACTGATACAGCACGCCAAACACGATCGAGGCGAGCAGATACCCGCTCGGATAGCCCGCCTGCAGCAGGCCGGAAACGATGCCGCGAGACTTGGGCGGAATGGTTTCCATGGTGAGCGCGGAGCCCACGCCCCATTCGCCGCCCATCGCGACGCCGAAGAGCGCGCGCAGGACGATGAATGTCGCGAGGTTGGGCGAGAAGCCCGTGAGCAATTCGAGCAGGGAGTAGCACGCGATGTTGACCATCAGCGTGGGACGGCGGCCGTATTTATCAGCGAGTCGGCCGAATATCAGCGCGCCGAGCGGGCGCATGGCCAGTGTCAGCGTAATGGCAAAAGCCACTGCCGGGATTTTGGTGTTGAATTCGGTGGCGATGTCTTTCAGAACGAAAACCATCAGAAAGAAATCGAATGCATCGAGCGTCCATCCCAGGTACGCGGCGATCGTGACGTTCTTCTGTTCACGCGTCCAGCTCATGTTGATTCTTCTCCTGTGATACTGGGGCAATGCCATGTCTCCTGTCGATCGCAGTTGGCGCTGTAGCGCATACCGCGATCTCATGCACGTGCCGGCATTGCGTTGTGTGGCTTGGTTGTGTCGCTTGAGGCGGCCCCCCCGTAACGGGCCGCGCGCGAGCAGTGTACGCCCGGCATTAAACATTTGCATGCTTCTCGACTACAACCCGTAGTAATCCCTGGGAAGTTTGTCCATTGACGAAAGCATTTTGTTTTAATCGTAATTTATATGTAATTAATGTGCAGGCAATTAAATGAGCGAGTGAGTGAATAGATGCCGATGGACGAAAGCAAACGAGCGGGCACTTGCCCGCTCGTTTGCTTTGAAAAGTCACGCGATGGTTATCGCGCGGTCTAGCCGCGAAGCAACCAGCCGATGGCGCGCGAGATGACGTCGTGCCATTCGCCCATTTGCGTCTGGCGCAGGACCGTCGCCGCGCTCATCCACGGCGTGCGCGCGCCAGTCTGGCCCCAGCGCCATTCGCCGGTGGGGTTGACGAGCACGGCGGTTGGCTTGCCCACCATTGCGCTCAGATTTGCGGCGACGGCGTCGACGCTCAGCACGGCGTCGAGCTGCTCGATGCATGCAGCCGTGTCGGCAAAGTTCGCGATGCCGGGCGCGTAGTGGCTCATGGCACCTCGGGGCGTGCCGTTCGCCAGCTCGGCTACGGGGTGGTGCAGGCTGACGAACTCGATTTCGCGCGTGAGCGCGGGATGCATAGTAAGGCGCTCGATTTGCGCGAGCGGTACGCTGCGCAAGCTGGCCCAGCAACGCTCCTTGCTGCCGATTTCCGTGGCGTGCTGTTGTGCGCAGTCCCAGAAGAGGCCGACGAGCCGTTTGCCAGGCGCGCGCGCGCGCAGCGTTTGCGACCACGCGGACGCGCGTTCACGCGCTGCTGCGGGCGCACGTAGATAAGCGTCGAAATAGGCTTGGGCGCGCGGCGAATCTTCGGCCGCGAGCAGCGGCAGATGGAGCAGTGTGGCCTGCAGCGTCGGCGCGAATGTCTTGATGGCGTCCAGCGCCTCGGGAGGCAAGGGCGCGCTTACCGCGAGCGGGCGCGCGGTGCCCAGCACGGTGCACCCGGGCAAGGAAGCCTGCACGAGGCCATGTATCGCGTGGTCGCACGTGAGCATGATGTCGGCGCCTGCGTCACGCCACTGGCGCACGGACGCGAACAACAGGAACTGGTCGCCAAAGCCCATCTGGTGCGTCACGAGCACGCGCTCGCCGCGCAGGTCGCGTTGCCCGCTCCACATCGGCGCCTCGGCGTAACGATAGTTGCCGCTGTCGCCACGATTGCGTTCGAGCCAGTGTGTGAACCCGCGCGTGTCGCCGAGACTCAGCAACGCTTCGGCCAGCCACTTGCGCGCCCGTTGCGCGTCTCGTGAGAGGTCTGCCGGATAGTGGCTCAACGCGGTTTCGAGGTGTTCGATGGCGCGCTGCGTTTCGCCGCTCAGGTATAGATCGCGTCCGATTCGCGCTTCGCAGAAAAGCGGGCCCCACGGCAAGGACTGATGCGCGAGCCAGTTGGCGGCCGCCTCGGCGTGGCGCCCGCGCAGGCGCAACGCGCGGCCGCGCGCGTGGACGAACCCACGGTTCTCGGGATCCAGCGCAAGACCTTTGTCGGCCCATGGCAGCATTTGCTCGTCGCGCCGTGCCTGTACCAGCGTTTGACAGATCTGCATGAGCAGGTCGGTATTCTCAGGCGCGCGTGCGTGGGCCTCGAAGGCTTCGAGAAGTTGTTGCTGGGCGGATTGGGACATGGGGCGGGTGGGCGTCGAACGTTTTCTGGGAGACAGAAAAATTCTATCGACGCCATCCTGCAGGGGAATCAGACAAATCTGAGATATCGCGTGGACTGGCGCTGTCGGCGTGCGCTAACGAGAACAGGCGGAGAACAGGCGAAAAAAAGGCGGCGCACCGCTCGAAGCGCTGCGCCGCCGTTGTGCCGGTCATCAGACCCGGTGAAGCGATCCGCGATTAGAAAATGTTGCGGAAGCCGACTGCGACGCCGGTCTGATTGTTGCGACCCGGGAAGTCGGCGGTTGCCGAGCCGGTGCCACGCATGAAGTCGACCGTGCCATACACTTCGGTGCGCTTCGACAGCGAGTATTCGGCCAGCAGCACGGCCGAGTAGCGCACGCCCGTGCTGAGCGTCACGCCGTCTTCATTCAGGCCGTTCTTTGCGTGGTCGTAGTAGTACGCAGCGGTCAGTTGCAGCGGCGAGGTAACCTGCCACGTTGCGCCGGCATAGAGGCCGTTGTCGATGCGGTTGGTTTTCGTCACAGGAGTCGAGAAGTTCGCCGCGGGCGAATTCGCGGCCGCCATGAACAGGTCCACCATGCCCGTGTTGTCCTGGCCCCACAGCCAGCCGCCGTACAGGTGAACCGGACCGATCGCATAGACCGCGCCGAGATTGGCCACGCGGTACTTGTTGTTGTGCAGGTCGCTATTCTGCTGGTAGCCCGCGAGCAGCGAGACCGGACCTGCCGCATAAGTGGCCGTGAAGCCGTACATGTTGCTCGCGCCGACGCTGCCCGCCACGCCGCCGAAGCTGTACATGCCTTCGACCTCGAGGCCGCCGAATTTGCCGTCGTACTTGACTGAGTTGTTCTCACGCAGACCGTAGCCGAGTGCGCCCGGCAGCCAGCCGTCCTGGTCGAAGTTGCCGACGGTCAGCGGGTCGAAGGTGTTACCCAACTGATCGAACAGCGGCGTGTTCTGACGGCCCATCGTGACCGTGCCGTACTTGTCGCTCGATATCCCGACGTACGCCATCCGGTTGAACAAGGTATTCGAGTTCGCCAGTTGGCCGTTCCAGAGATT
Organism: Paraburkholderia flagellata; assembly: GCF_021390645.1. Classification (GTDB taxonomy): domain Bacteria; phylum Pseudomonadota; class Gammaproteobacteria; order Burkholderiales; family Burkholderiaceae; genus Paraburkholderia; species Paraburkholderia flagellata. Next base: position 1,832,266 of record NZ_JAJEJT010000001.1, on the reverse strand, counting down.
GAAACCGTTTTCGAGGCGGAAGACGGCTGACAGACCGCCGCCCAGATCCTCGGTGCCTTTCAGGCCCCAGCGGCTGCCGGTGATCGGACCTTGCGTCATCTGCACTTCGCTATCGTTGTTCGCGTTAGCGTTTGTGAGGTAACGGATGCTGGTGTCGACGATGCCGTACAGCGTGACCGAGCTTTGCGCGAAGCTGTGCTGGCAAGCCAGAGCGAGTGCAAGGCCGCCGATGGCCGATGCGATCTGGGTGTGTCTCACGATGTGATCCTTTTTCTTCTGCTGCGTGTTGTAAGTTCATCGGACCGCCGGGGTGCCGGGGCCGTATTTCTTGTATGCCGAGCCAGTGGGTGCTGGCCGGAGGCGGATGATAGACGCTTGATAAAGGCCTGAAAATGCTGGCTGTCGCGCGATAGCAACGGTTGCGCGTGCAAGCATCAGCCGGCGCGATTCGTTTTGAGACGACCCAACCCACATACGGCCGGCCGCAAAAACACAGATGTTATTTAATGAACGGTCGTGCTTTTCCCTATATTCGAGGCAGGAGGGCGCCGCTAGAATCGTTGGCATCTCATCGCGTTCCGCAATGCGGAACTTCGGCCGGTCGACAGACATCAAGGAGACGAAAGCATGCGGGTCAGGGAAATGTTCGAGCTGGGTGGTCAGGTCGCACTCATCACCGGCGGCTCGCGCGGGCTGGGTTTGCAGATGGCGCAGGCGCTAGGCGAGATGGGCTGCCATGTGGTGATCACGGCGCGCAAGGCCGAGGAACTCGGAGAGGCGGCGAGCCATCTGCAGGCACTCGGCATCAAGGTGACCACGATCGTGAGCGATCTGCAGCGCGCCGAGGCCGTGAAGCCGCTCGTGGACGAGACGTTGGCGGCCTGCGGCCAGATCGACATTCTCGTGAACAATGCGGGCGCCACGTGGGGCGCCCCCGCGGAGGACTATCCCGACGAGGCGTGGCACAAGGTCATGAACCTGAACGTGAACGCGCCGTTCTTCCTCGCGCGTGAAGTGGGCAAGCGCAGCATGATCCCGCGCCAGCGTGGCAAGATCATCAACGTGGCTTCGATTGCCGGCCTGAAGGGCTCGCTTGGGTCCATGCAGACCATTGCGTACAACACCTCGAAGGCAGCGGCCATCAATTTCACGCGTGCGCTGGCTGCCGAATGGGGCAAGTACAACATCAATGTGAATGCGATCTGCCCGGGCTTCTTTCCCTCGAAGATGTCGGCCGGCCTGCTCGACAAGCTGGGGCAGGTGGTGATCGACCATACGCCGCTGCACCGTCTCGGCGACGACGACGATCTCAAGGGCGCCGTGGTGTTTCTCGCGAGCCAGGCGTCGCGGCATATGACGGGACAGTATCTCGCCGTCGATGGCGGCGCGAGCATCGTCTGATTTCGCATGGTACGTGGCGCCAGCCCGCTGCGAGCGGCTGGCCGCCGCGTTCTTCAAAAGTCTTGCCCGACGGAGCTTGCCATGTCCACGTCTGCCCCGACGCTTTCCGTAAATTCACCGCCTTCGCCTTCGCCGCATTGGCCCGCACAACTTTCGCCGCATCTGAGCATTCCGCAGACGAACCTCTTCTATAACGCAGAGGTCTCTGCGGCGCGCTATCCCGACAAACCGTTCATCGTCTTCTACGACACGCCCGTCACGTTCGCGCAGTTCAAGGACGAGGCCGAGCGCGTGGCCGGCTATCTGCAGCAGGAGTGCGGCGTGCAGGCCGGCGACCGGGTGCTGCTCTACATGCAGAACAGCCCGCAGTGGATCATCGCTTACTACGGCATCCTGCGCGCGAACGCCGTGGTCGTGCCGGTCAACCCGATGAACCTCACCGACGAGCTCGCGCATTACGTGGAAGACAGCGGCGCGACGACGGCTTTCGTCGCGCAGGATCTCTACGCGCGTATTGCGCCGCTCGTGCAGGAAGGCGAGGGTGAAGGTCTGAAGCATCTGCTCGTAGCAACGTATAGCGACTATCTGAAGCGCGAGCCGTTTTCGCCGCCGCCCGAATTCGTGAGCGCGCCGCGCTCCGCGAGTGGTCCGGGCGTCGCGCGTTGGGTCGACGTGCTCGAGGCGCATTGCGTGCCCGGAGCGCTCACCGCCGGTCCCGACGACCTTTGCGTGATGCCGTACACCTCGGGCACCACGGGCAAGCCCAAAGGCTGCATGCACACGCATCGCAGCGTAATGGCGACGGCCGTGGGCGGTTGCAACTGGTTCGGCAGTAATCAGGATGCCGTACAACTTTCCGTGTTGCCGCTCTTTCACGTAACAGGCATGCAGGGCGGCATGAACAGCCCGATCTACAACGGCTCGACCGTGGTGTTGCTGCCGCGCTGGGATCGCGACGCCGCGGCGCGTGCGATCGAGCACTATCGAATCAACGGCTGGCAGGCGATCTCGACGATGGTGGTGGACTTCATCTCGAACCCGCGCATTCACGAGTATGACCTGTCGAGCCTCGCCTGGATGCGCGGCGGCGGCGCGACGATGCCCGACGCGGTGGTGAAGAAGCTCAAGGATCTGACCGGGCTCGACTTCGTCGAAGGCTACGGCATGTCGGAAACCATGGCGGGGACCCATATCAATCCGCCGCAGCGTCCCAAGCCGCAGTGTCTCGGCATTCCGGTTTTCGACGTCGACTCGCGTGTGGTCGATCCGATCACGCTGGAGGAAGTGCCGCCCGGCGAATCGGGCGAACTGATCATGCATGCGCCGCAGGTGATGCAGGGCTACTGGCGCAACCCCAAGGCGACGAGCGAAGCGTTCATCGAACGCGACGGCAAGCGCTTCCTGCGCACAGGCGATCTCGTGCGGCGCGACGAGGAAGGCTATTACTTCATGACCGACCGCCTCAAACGCATGATTAACGCGTCGGGCTACAAGGTCTGGCCGGCCGAGGTCGAAGCGCTGATGTACCGGCACCCGGCCATCAATGAGGTGTGCATCATCGGTACGCAGGACGCGCGCCGCGGCGAGACCGTGAAGGCTGTCGTCGTACTCGATCCGAAGCAGGTCGGCAGCGTGAACGAAGACGACATCATCGCCTGGGCGCACGACAACATGGCGGCGTACAAAGCGCCGCGCATCGTGCAGTTCGTCGACGCGCTGCCGAAATCGGGCAGTGGCAAGATACTGTGGCGCAAGCTGCAGGAAGAAGAGGCCGAGGCCCGGAGCAACGGCTGAGCGCGGAGGCCTGCACAGTTCTCCTTAGTTGTCCTGCAATATCGAACCCGTCTGGATAGCGCGGTAGTGCGCTATCCAGACGGGTTTCGTCTTTATCGGGCCCGCGCTTTCGTGCGTGCGCGTCACGCGCCTGCTAGCGCGGGCAAACCGCCTTCGCGCCAATCCTGCTCCATGGCGGCGGCACTGCCCCATTCCTGTGAACCGCGTGGAACGGGCGCGGCCAGCGGCCATTCGCCCGGCGCCTGCGCGTTCTTGCGGGCAAGAATCGCCTCGCACAGAAACTCCATGCTGTACGCCTTCAGCAGATGCGGGTGATTCGTGTCGATATAAGCGGCGACGCGCGCATGTTCACCGGCGATCGAGGCGAGCGAGTAGAGCGTGCGCGCATCCCAGCGAAAGCGCAGGCCTAGTTCGGCAAATGCCGTATTGAACGCGCACAGTTGCGCTTCCAGTTGATGATCGTGGCGGGTGTCCAGGTGGCTCATGGCTGTCTCCTCATGTCGAGTAACCGTGAAGCAAGAGTAGAAGCGCCAATGAATAAACGATAGTTAAAGTTTTTTTAGAGAAATATAAGCAAAGATGTATGGATTGCGGGTAAGCCCGCGAATCGTAAGAGATGCGCGCCAGTTACGCGTAAACCCCGCTTAGCTGCGAGTGCAATGCTGATATATTGTATTGGAAATATGAAATTCCCCAGCAGCGCCGGCTAAACAGAACGTTGGAGACAAACGACCGATGTCCGCCGAAAGAGAATACGTCACCGGTATGCCCCCGGTCACCTTGACGCTGGAGCCGATCAACGCGACCGCTTCGCTGCGCGATCAGGCCTACGCGAAGCTCAAGCAGGCCATTGCCGAAACCGACATCTACCGCTCGCGAGACGAGATCCGTCTAGATGAGAAGGAATTGACCGAGAAGCTGGGCGTGAGCCGTACGCCCGTGCGCGAAGCGATGACGCTGCTGGAGCAGGAGGGCTTTCTACGCACGGTGCCCCGGCGCGGTGTTTACATCTTGCGCAAGACGCGCAAGGAGATCGTGGAGATGATCTATATGTGGGCCGCGCTAGAAAGCATCGCCGCGCGCCTCGCCACCCAGCGCGCTTCGGACGACGACATTGCAGGCCTGCGGCGCATGTTCGCGACCTTCGGCGATTCGACGCCCTCGGACCATATCGAGGAGTACTCGGAGGCGAACATCATGTTCCACCAGTCGCTGGTGGAGCTTTCGAAGGCGCCCATCATCGTCGACACCATCAAGAACATCTTCATGCATGTGCGCGCGATCCGGCGCATGACGATCGCACAGAGCGACCGTGCGTCGCGCTCGATCGTGGAGCACATGCGCATCATCGAGGCGCTCGAGGCGCGCGACACCGAACGCGTCGAGCAGCTCGTGCGGCAGCACTCGATAGAACTCGCGCTGTTCGTGGAAGCCAACTGCGATTTTTTGGACTGAAGCGTTGCGGCGCGCCCGTCGAGCTGTCGATTCATATCGGCTCGACGCATGAGTAAGAGGCATCGATACGCTGATCGTCTGAATGAGCGCAGCGATGCTGAAAGAAAAGTATGGAGTACGTAACAAATTTGTTGGGACGTTTGGGGCGATTGAAGGGACTTGCCCATGGTGTGCCGCATCAAAGCCTGCCGTTCGGCGAGCGATCGCACAAGACGGCATCGAGAGAGCGCGGCGCGATGCAGTGCAGCAAACGCAGCATCGGTAAAAAAACGTCTTGACTAATATTGTGTGTGGAATATTGTATATCACGAATCACACTACGCCCCGCCAAAGAGGAGACGTCATGGCAGAAGCAGGCATCAACGAGGCACAGCAGAACCCTGTGCCGGACGCGCAGCAAACGACTGATGGTTTTCATCTCGTCATCGACGCGCTGAAACTCAACGATATCGACACGATCTTCGGTCTCGTCGGTATTCCGATTACCGATCTCGCCCGTCTCGCGCAGGCCGAGGGCATGCGCTTCATCGGCTTCCGGCACGAGCAGAACGCCGGCAACGCCGCAGCCGTGGCCGGCTACATGACGAAGAAGCCGGGCATTTGCCTGACCGTTTCCGCGCCGGGCTTCCTGAATGGCCTGACCGCTCTGGCCAACGCGACCACGAACTGCTTCCCGATGATCCTCATCAGCGGTTCGAGCGAGCGCGAAATCGTCGACCTGCAGCAGGGCGACTACGAAGAGATGGATCAGCTCAACGCCGCGAAGCCTTATGCCAAGGCTGCGTATCGTGTGCTGCACGCGGAGGACATCGGCGTCGGCGTGGCGCGTGCGATTCGCGCTGCGGTCTCGGGCCGCCCCGGCGGCGTGTATCTCGACCTGCCGGCCAAGCTGCTCGCGCAGACCATTGACGCCGTGAAGGGCCAGCAGTCGCTCATCAAGGTGGTCGATGCAGCGCCGCGTCAGATTCCCGCACCGGATGCGGTGCAGCGCGCTCTCGACGTGATCAGGAATGCGAAGCGTCCGCTGATCCTGCTCGGCAAGGGCGCCGCCTACGCCCAGGCCGACGCGCAGATCCGCGCACTGGTCGAAAAGAGCGGCATTCCGTATCTGCCGATGTCGATGGCCAAGGGTTTGCTGCCCGACACGCACGAGCAATCGGCATCGGCTGCGCGCTCGTTCGTGCTGGCCGAGGCGGACGCCGTGGTGCTGATCGGCGCGCGCCTGAACTGGCTGCTCTCGCATGGCAAGGGCAAGACCTGGGGCGCGGCAGCCGGACCGAAAAAGTTCGTGCAGATCGATATTGCGCCCACTGAAATTGATAGCAACGTCGCCATCGAAGCGCCCGTGATCGGCGACATCGGTTCATGCGTTGAAGCGCTCGTCGCAGGCCTCGGCGACGACTTCCCGAAGCCGCCGGCAGAGTGGCTCGACGCCGTGGCCGAACGCAAGAACAAGAACCTCGAGAAGATGGCCGCGACGCTCGCGAAGAATCCGTCGCCGATGAACTTCCACAGCGCGCTGCGCGCCATCCGCGACGTGCTCAAGAGCCGCCCCGACATCAACGTGGTCAATGAAGGCGCGAACACGCTCGACTACGCGCGCAGCATCATCGACATGTATCAGCCGCGCAAGCGCTTCGACTCGGGCACGTGGGGGATCATGGGCATCGGCATGGGCTTCGCGATCGGCGCGGCCGTGACGAGCGGCACCCAGGTCGTGGCGATCGAAGGTGACAGCGCGTTCGGCTTCTCGGGCATGGAGCTCGAAACGATCTGCCGTTACAACCTGCCGGTCTGCACCATCGTGTTCAACAACAACGGCGTGTATCGCGGCACGGACGTCAACCCGAGCGGCGGCTGCGACGTCGCGCCCACGGTGTTCGTGAAGAACGCACGCTACGACAAGATGATCGAGGCCTTCGGCGGCATCGGCCATCAGGCGACGACGCCCGAAGAACTCACGAGCGCGCTGCTCGAAGCGATCGCATCGGGCAAGCCCACGTTGATCAACGCAGTCATCGACGAATCGGCCGGGACAGAAAGCGGCCGTCTCACGAATCTGAATCCGCAAAGCGCGGCCATGAAGAAATAAGCCCCCATCGATCAGAGAGATCAGGTAGACCAGGAGATACGAGAAATGAGCAAACCCCTCGACGGTATCAAGATCATCGACTTCACGCACGTACAGGCCGGCCCCGCCTGCACGCAGCTGCTCGCATGGTTCGGCGCGGACGTGATCAAGGTCGAGCGCCCCGGCGCCGGCGATGTGACGCGCTCGCAACTGCGCGACATTCCCGAAGTCGATGCGCTGTACTTCACCATGCTCAACAGCAACAAGCGCTCGCTCACGCTCGACACGAAGAAGGCCGAAGGCAAGGAAGTGCTGGAAAAGCTGATTCGCGAGTCGGACGTGATGGTCGAAAACTTCGGCCCCGGTGCGCTCGATCGCATGGGCTTCACGTGGGAGCGCATCAAGGAACTCAACCCGAAGATGATCGTCGCTTCGGTGAAGGGTTTCAGCGAAGGCCACCACTACGACGACCTCAAGGTCTATGAGAACGTCGCGCAGTGCGCGGGCGGCGCGGCTTCGACCACGGGCTTCTGGGACGGCCCGCCCACGGTCAGCGCGGCGGCGCTCGGCGACAGCAACACGGGCATGCACCTCGCCATCGGCATTCTCACGGCGCTGATCGGCCGCGACAAAACGGGTAAGGGCCAGAAGGTGGCCGTGTCGATGCAGGACAGCGTGGTCAACCTGTGCCGCGTGAAACTGCGTGACCAGCAGCGTCTGGACCGCGTGGGCTTCCTCGAGGAATACCCGCAGTACCCGCACGGCTCCTTCAGCGACGTGGTGCCGCGCGGCGGCAATGCGGGCGGCGGCGGCCAGCCAGGCTGGGTGCTCAAGTGCAAGGGCTGGGAGACGGACCCGAACGCGTATATCTACTTCACGGTGCAGGGCCACGCGTGGGAGCCGATCTGCCACGCGCTGGGCAAACCCGAATGGATCAACGACCCGAACTACGCTACGGCGCAGGCGCGTCAGCCGCACATCTTCGATATCTTCGCGACGATCGAAGCGTGGCTCGCCGACAAGACCAAGTTCGAAGCTGTCGACATCCTGCGCAAGTTCGACATTCCGTGCGCGCCGGTGCTCAGCATGAAGGAAATCGCTAATGACCCGTCGCTGCGCGCGAGCGGTACTATCGTCGAAGTGCCGCACAAGGAGCGTGGCGCGTACCTCACGGTCGGCAGCCCGATCAAGTTCTCGGATCTGAAGCCAGAGATCACGGGTTCGCCGCTGCTCGGCGAGCACACCGACGAGGTGCTCGCCGACCTCGGCTACTCGGCGCAGCAGATCGCGGCGCTGCACGAGGTGCGCGCGGTCTGAGGTCCGCTTTGAGTTCCAAAAGCTGAACGCAGCACGTAGCAAACGGGCGCGGCCAACGCCGCACCCGCGCAACATCGCAATACCAGACTGGCAGACAGGACGCCGCGCGGCATGTGCAATGCGTGCCGCGCGACGACGATAAACGACTCACCCCACATAGTCATCGCCATGCAACCCGCCATCGATTTCGAGCAGCTCGCAAACGCCATTGGGGACGCCATCGTCATCTCGGACGCAGCCGGCGACATCACATACTGGAATCCGGCGGCCACGCGCATGTTTGGCTATACGCAGGCAGAAGCACTCGGCAAGACGCTCGACTTGATCATTCCCGAGCGGCTGCGCGGGCGCCACTGGGAGGGCTATCACAAGACGATGGCGACCGGCCAGACGCGCTACGGCAACGACGTGCTGCGCGTGCCGGCCGTGGACAAGGCGGGCAAGGCGCTTTCCATTTCCTTCACCGTAGCGCTGCTGCACGCGCCGCAGGGCGAACTCAACGGTATCGTCGCCGTGATTCGCGACGAAACGGCGCGCTTCCAGGAAGAGCGTGCGCTCAAGAAACGCATCACCGAACTCGAAGCACAGGCACAGCAATCCTGAAACCTCGGGAGCTTTTCGATGCACACCGAAAGACTCGGACATTTCGAGGTCGAACTATCGGCCCGTCAAATGATCCACAACGGCGGCTGGGCTGCATTCGCCGCGATCCACGCGGTCGAGGCCGCTGCAGACGAACCGGCGGCCGCTGTTTTCCCCCGTCAATGGGTGGTCGACGAAACCGTATTCGAGAGCGAGGCCGCTGCCATTGCCGCTGCACGCGAGGCGGCGCTCGCTTTTCTCCGGAGCGGCAATCCGCCCAGCCTGGGCGTGTCATAGGGCAGAGCCCTCATCGAGCCGCGGCACACAAAGTATTCCAACATGACGCCGGAGTAAGTGCTAAAGCACTAACTCCGGCCGACACAGGAGACGTTTCATGAAGTCGTGGCTACGCTTTCGGCGCGCCAGATGCATTGGCGCGCCGCCGATTCCGTTTGTTTTCGCCGCAGCGTTCTCTGTGAAGCACGGAGGCGCATCATGGCGATGACGATTGCGGTCCCCCGCGAGACATATGAAGGCGAGCGACGCGTAGCGGCGACGCCGGAAAGTGTGGCACAGCTAATCAAACTGGGTTATGCCGTAGAGGTCGAAACAGGGGCGGGTTTGAACGCGTCCTACCCGGACGACGCCTACCGCGCAGCCGGCGCGCGCGTCGTGGACGACGCGCAAGCGCTCTTGAGCGGCGCGGATATCGTCATCAAGGTGCGTCCGCCTTCGAACGAGGAGGTGCAGCGTCTCAAGCCAGGCGCGACGCTGATCGGCTTCATCTGGCCCGCGCAAAACGCGGCGCTGCTCGAGCAGCTGGCGGCGCGCGGGGTAACGGTGCTCGCAATGGATTGCGTGCCACGCATCTCGCGCGCGCAGAAGCTCGACGCGTTGAGCTCGATGGCTAACATGGCCGGCTATCGCGCGGTGGTCGAGGCGGCGCAGCACTTCGGCCGCGTTTTCACGGGGCAGATCACGGCGGCCGGCAAAATGCCGCCCGCCAAGGTGCTCGTGATCGGCGCGGGCGTGGCCGGGCTGGCCGCGATTGGCGCCGCGCGCGGTCTTGGCGCGATCGTGCGCGCGTTCGATACGCGTCCCGAAGTCGGCCAGCAGGTCGAGAGCATGGGAGCGGAATTCCTGAGCATCGACATCGAGGAGGAGGGCGGCGGCTCAGGCGGGTACGCGAAGCAGATGAGCGCGAAGTTCATCGAAGCGGAGATGGCGCTTTTCGAGGCCCAGGCGCGCGAGGTCGACATCATCATCACGACGGCGCTCATTCCGGGCAAACCGGCGCCGCGCCTCATCGATGCGAAGACGGTGGCGTGCATGCGCGCGGGCAGTGTGATCGTCGACATGGCGGCCGAGCAGGGCGGCAACTGCGAACTCACGCGCCCAGGTGAAGTCGTAAATGCGAACGGCGTGACCGTGATCGGCTACACGGATCTGCCAAGCCGCATGGCGAACCAGTCGAGTCAGCTCTACGCGACCAACATCCGGCATCTGCTGACCGATCTCACGCCCGCGAAAAACGGCGAACTCGAACTCGACATGGACGACGTCGTGCAGCGCGGCACCACCGTCATGCAGCGCGGCCAGGTGTGCTGGCCGCCGCCGCCGGTGCAGGTCAGTGCCACGCCGCAAGCGGCTGCGCAGGCGAAGCCCGCCTTGGTTGGCGCTAAAGCGAACGAAGAAACCGCGCAAGCCGCTCACCGCAATGGCGTCTGGTCGCTCGCGGCGCTCGTCGCCGCCGCGTTGCTGCTGCTCGCGCTCGGCGCGGTGGCGCCGCCGGCGTTCGTCGCACACTTCACGGTGTTCGTCCTGGCGGTGTTCGTTGGCTATCAGGTGGTCTGGAACGTCACCCCCTCGCTGCACACGCCGCTCATGAGCGTGACGAATGCGATCAGCGGGATCATCGTGATCGGCGCATTGCTGCATCCGGGCAACGCCAGCACGATCGTGACCGTGCTGGCGGGCATTGCGCTCGTCGTGGCGACCATCAACATCGCGGGCGGCTTTCTCGTCACCCAGCGCATGTTGAAGATGTTCCAACGGACCTGAGGAGACGTCATGCTCAACGGAATCGGCAACATGGCGTGGCTCGGCGCGGCGACGCTCTTCATCCTCAGCCTGCGCGGACTGAGTCATCCCGCGAGTGCGCGGCGCGGCAACCTGTATGGTGTGTGCGGCATGGTGATCGCCGTGCTCGCCACGCTGCTCGTCACGGGCGGCGCGAGCCTGCAAATCGCGCTCATCGCCGCGCTGGTGGGCGGGGGGCTCGGTGCGATCCTCGCGCGGCGCGTGGAGATGACGCAGATGCCGCAGCTCGTCGCGGTGCTGCACAGCTTCGTCGGCCTCGCGGCCACACTGATCGCCTTCGCGAACTTTCTCTCGCCCCAGGCTGCGATGAACGGTGTCGAGCGCGCGATTCACGACACCGAGATCTATGTTGGCGCGTTCATCGGCACGGTCACGTTCAGCGGTTCGATCGTCGCGTTCCTGAAGCTGCAGGGCACGGTGAGCGGCAAGCCGCTCGTGCTGCCTGCGCGGCATCTGCTCAACGCGGTGGTGTTGGGTGCGTGCATCGCGATCGGGTATCGCTTCGTCAGTGCTCCTGATGGTAGCGATGCGCTCTACGCGCTCGTCGTGATGTGCGTGCTGGCGGCGGCACTCGGCGTGCATCTCGTGATGGCGATCGGCGGCGCGGATATGCCCGTGGTGGTCTCGATGCTCAACAGCTATTCGGGCTGGGCTGCAGCGGCAACGGGCTTCATGCTCGATAACGATCTGCTCGTTACGACGGGCGCGCTGGTTGGATCGAGCGGTGCGATTCTCAGCTACATCATGTGCCGCGCGATGAATCGCAGCTTCGTTTCGGTGATCCTCGGCGGCTTTGGCGCCGTGAGCGCAACGGCTGCCGCAACACCGGAGGGGGAGGTCGTAGCGACCACGGTGGACGAGGTCGGGTCTCTCTTGCGCGACGCACAGGAGGTCGTGATTGTGCCGGGCTATGGCATGGCCGTCGCGCAGGCGCAGGGCACCATCAGCGAGATCACGCGGCGGCTGCGTGCGCTCGGCATACGCGTGCGCTTTGGCATTCACCCGGTTGCGGGGCGTTTGCCGGGCCACATGAACGTGCTGCTCGCGGAAGCGAAAGTGCCGTACGACATCGTGCTCGAAATGGACGAGATCAACGAAGACTTCACGAGCACCGACGTCGTACTCGTGATCGGCGCGAACGATATCGTCAATCCGGGTGCGCAGGAGGACGCGGGCAGCCCTATCGCCGGCATGCCGGTGCTGGAGGTGTGGAAGGCGCGCACGGTGGTCGTCTCCAAGCGCAGCATGGCGACGGGCTACGCTGGCGTGGACAATCCGCTTTTCTATAAGGACAACACACGAATGCTGTTTGGCGATGCGAAGGGCAGCGTCGATGCATTACTGCGGCAACTCGAAGCGGCTTGACGTTTGACGTCGGGCGCGGCGGGCGAACGTCTGCCGCGCTGGCTGTAACGCGGGAAAGAGGCGATGCGGGACACCCCGCGGGCAATCACAACGGACGGAGACAGACAACGTGGCACACACTGATCGTATCGAAGGCGGCTATACGGCCCGGCGGCACAACCGCTGGGTGCAGCTCGTCGCGGGCATTCTCTGCATGGGGCTCGTGGCGAACCTGCAGTACGCGTGGACGCTCTTCGTCGTGCCGATGGACGCACGGCATCACTGGGGGCAGGCTGCAATCCAGCTCGCCTTCTCCCTTTTCATCGTGACGGAAACCTGGCTCGTGCCCGTGGAGGGCTGGCTCGTCGACCGCTTCGGTCCTCGCCCTGTGGTGATGGGCGGTGCGTGCTGCGTGGCGCTTGGTTGGGTGCTCGACGCATGGGCGCCCACGCTGCCGGTGCTCTACGTCGCCGCCGTCATCTCGGGTATTGGTGCGGGCTGCGTGTACGGCACGTGCGTCGGCACCGCGCTCAAATGGTTCCCGGACCGCCGCGGCCTCGCTGCGGGCATGACAGCGGCGGGCTTTGGCGCCGGCGCGGCGCTCACGGTCATTCCGATCTCGAACATGATCCAGCATTCGGGCTATGAGAGCGCGTTCGTGTTCTTCGGACTCCTTCAGGGTGCCTGCATCATGGCGCTCGCACTTGTCATGGTGCGGCCGAAGCCGCCTGCGCACGCAGCCGGCATGAAGCGCATCGTGGCGACGAAGACCGACTACACGACCAAGCAGATGGTTCGCGCGCCCGTATTCTGGGTGATGTACGCGATGTTCGTGTGCGTGGCCGCGGGCGGCATCATCGCGACGGCGCAGATCGGCCCGATCGCGAAGAGCTACGGCTTCGCCTCGATGCCCGTCACGCTCGTGGCGGCGACGCTGCCGCTGCTCACAATGACGCTGTCGATCAACAATCTCTGCAACGGCTTTACGCGGCCGCTGTGCGGGCTCATTTCGGATCGCATTGGCCGCGAGAATACGATGTTCATCACGTTTCTCGGCGAGGGGCTCGCGCTGCTGGGCTTGCGGGCGTTCGGCCACGACCCGTATCTCTTCATGCTGTTCTCGGGGCTCGTGTTCCTGTTCTACGGCGACATCTTCTCGAACTTTCCGGCGACCTGCGCCGACACGTTCGGCGCGAAATACGCGGCCGGCAACGCAGGCACGCTCTACACCGCGAAGGGGACCGCGGCGCTGCTCGTGCCTGTCGCCACGCTGCTCGCGATTCACGGTGGCTGGAACATGGTGTTCGATATGGTCGCCTGTGTCGCAATGATGGCGGGCGTGAGCGCGAAGGTGATCTTGCAGCCCATGCGCCGGCGCTGGATCTTTCAGTCGGGTGAGGAGACGAAGATTGCCGATCCGGCGTTCATACCTTCGCCGCTGGGCTCGCATGAGTGAGCGCGTTCGATGGGCGCCCCAGGCACTGCTGACATTACGGGCGGGCGATTCGGTCGTGATCGTGGCGAGCGCTTACAGGGCGCAATGCCCGAATCATGCGCGCGGCGCCTTGGAGTCTCGCGCGTACGCGTGAGCGCCGTACGCGCCGCGTATCGATGCGGGCCTGCTCGTGACGCAGGTTGGTTTCGGCGGTCCGCTCGTTTTCCAGCCCGAGATGGGCATAGCGGCCCTCGCTGGCGTTCTTGTCGAGCCAGCGCTCGGGCAGCCGGGTTGCGAGCAGCCAGGTCGCGGCGGCGCCAAAGCTGACGGCGACGATCGCTGCGACGAGAACGAATTCCATTCTGTATTCCCCAATCGGTTTATCCACGGCGCACTGCAATGTATACCATGAAACATATCGATGGGCGCAGCCCGCTGGAATGGAACTGGCAATGCCATTGCCAGCTTGTGCGGAGAGAGCGTGCAGACGAAGTGCTGGCCGCAAAACAAAAAAGCCCGCAAATTTGCGGGCTTTTTTGATGAATCCTGGGTGGTGCTAGTTCTGCTTGATGAGACGTGGTGCCCAGGAGAGGACTCGAACCTCCACAGTGTTGCCACCGCTAGGACCTGAACCTAGTGCGTCTACCAATTCCGCCACCTGGGCACGTCTTCAAGCTAAAGGAAAATTATGACGCGATTTCGCGCGACTGTCAACAGATCTTTTCAAAAAGCTTCATCTCGGGAACGCGGTTGCTGCAATTCACGCGATAAGCGGGGCAGTTGTACTCGCACGCTGCGCCGGAAATGAAAAAGGCCGGCATGAAGCCGGCCTTTTGAATCTGGTGCCCAAGAGAGGACTCGAACCTCCACAGTGTTGCCACCGCCAGGACCTGAACCTGGTGCGTCTACCAATTCCGCCACCTGGGCAAGGTGTCGTTTGCTGTACAGCGTGTTGTGCAGCAAAGACCAAAATTATAGCGGGCTCAGAATGCCTGTCAAGCGTTTTGTGGAGGCCGATAAAGCGCGGCTGCCGAAGCGCTGCCGGGCGCGTGGCGTGAGCCGACTCAGCGCGCTGCCAGGCCGCTCCCACGGCTCGTAGGGTGCGATGCGGGTGTTAGAATGCCTCGCAGAAGTTCCGCCGGCAAAAGTACGGGGTTCAGGTGCTGCGTGCAGCGTGGCGCACGCAGTGCGAGCGGTCAGGCAGTCCACGTACGGGCCGGCAGATTGCAGCACTCGAAGGCCGGGGCGCCGCCCGCATGCAACGCAAGTTCGGGCCGCGCAAAATCCGACGTCCACGCAACGAGAACAACCATCGACAAGCCCTTGAGCAAATATCCGTACCCGATTCCCAGCCGCGAAGAGATTCTTGGCGTGCTGCGGACCAGCGACTCGCCGTGCACCGCGAACGATATCGCCGAGGCGCTCGCCATCAAGCGCCAGGAGCGTGAAGGGTTCTTCAGGCGGCTCGCCGCCATGGAGCGCGACGGGCAGATCCGGCTCGATTCGCGCGGCCACTACCAGCTCGCCCATCCTTCGAATTTCGTCGCCGGGCGCGTGCAGGGGCATCGCGACGGCTACGGCTTCCTCGTGCGCGACGACGGGCAGGACGATCTGTTCCTGCCGCAAGGCGAAATGCAGAAGGTTATGCACAACGACCGCGTGCTCGCGCGCATTGTCGGCTATGACCGGCGTGGGCGGCCGGAAGGGCATATCGTCGAAGTCACCGATCGTGCGAACCGCAGTGTGATCGGGCGCCTGCTCAACGAGAACGGCGCGCTGATCGTCGCGCCGGAAGACAAGCGCATCGGCCACGACATTCTCGTCACGCAGAATCCCAAGAAGGCCAAGGTCGGCCAGGTTGTGGTCGTCGAACTTACCGATTTCCCCAGCCGCCACTCGCAGCCGCTCGGCCGGGTGATGGAAGTGCTGGGCGATATCGACGATCCGGGCATGGAGATCGAGATCGCCGTGCGCAAGTACGGCGTGCCGCACGAGTTCAGCAAGCCCGCGCTCGACGAAGCCGCCAAGCTGCCCGACGCCGTGCGTCCCACGGACATCCGGTATCGCGTTGACCTGCGCGACGTGCCGCTCGTCACCATCGACGGCGAAGATGCGCGTGACTTCGACGACGCCGTGTATTGCGAGCCGATGCAAGTGGGCAAGGGCGAAGGCTTCCGCCTGATCGTCGCCATCGCCGACGTCTCGCATTACGTGCTGCCTGGCAGCGGTCTCGATGTGGACGCCATCGAGCGCAGCACGTCGGTGTACTTCCCGCGCCGCGTCATTCCGATGCTGCCCGAGAAGCTTTCGAACGGACTCTGTTCGCTTAATCCGCACGTCGACCGCTGCGTGCTCGTGTGCGACATGGTGATCACCGCGCGCGGCGAGATCAAGGCGTACCAGTTCTATCCGGGCGTGATGCACTCGGCGGCGCGGCTCACGTATACCGAAGTCGCAGCGGTGCTCACTAACACCAAGGGCCCCGAGGCGACGCGCCGCGCTGCGCTGCTGCCGCAACTGCAGAATCTCTATGGCGTGTACAAATCGCTCTTCGCCGCGCGCCAGAAGCGCGGTGCGATCGATTTCGACACGACCGAGACGTATATCGTCTGCAATGCGCAAGGCAAGATCGAACAGATCGTGCCGCGCCAGCGCAACGACGCGCACAAGCTGATCGAAGAGTGCATGCTCGCGGCCAACGTGTGCGCGGCAGACTTCATGAAGCGCCACAAGCACCCGGGTCTGTACCGCGTGCACGCGGGACCGACCGCCGAAAAGCTCGAAAACCTGCGCACCTTCCTGCGTGGCATGGGCCTTTCGCTCGGCGGTGGCGACACGCCGCACGCGAGCGACTACGCCGCGCTGATGGCGCATATCCGCGACCGGCCCGACGCGCAAATGCTGCAGACCATGTTGCTGCGCTCGATGCAGCAGGCCGTGTACAGCCCGGACAATATCGGTCACTTCGGGCTTGCGTACGAAGCCTACGCTCACTTCACGAGCCCGATTCGCCGCTATCCCGACCTGCTCACGCACCGCGCGATCTACGCGATCCTGCAGGGCAAGAAGTACCAGCCGCAGGCGCCCGAGGGCGTCGATCTCAATACCGCGCTTTCGCCGCGTGCCCGTGCGTTGCAGGCCGAGGACGAAGAGAAGCGCGGCAAGCGCGCCCGGGGCGCCAACACGGCGATCTGGGAAGAGCTGGGCCTGCACTGCTCGGCGAACGAGCGCCGCGCCGACGAAGCCTCGCGCGACGTCGAAGCCTGGCTCAAGTGCTACTTCATGCGCGACAAGCTCGGCGAAGAGTATGGCGGGATGGTGAGCGGCGTGACGTCGTTCGGCATTTTCGTGCAGCTCGACGCGCTCTTCATCGAAGGTCTCGTCCACGTGACGGAACTTGGCTCGGATTACTTCCAGTACGACGAGATCAAGAACGAACTGCGCGGAGAGCGCACCGGCATTCGCTATCGCCTCTCGGACCGCGTGCGCGTGCAGGTGAGCCGCGTGGATCTCGACGCGCGCAAGATCGACTTCCGCCTCGTGCGCGATACGCCCGTGAAGCCGGGCGGCAACCGGCCGATGCCGGTCGACAAGGGCAGCATGGAAGGCGGTCCGCGCGTGCGTGCGCTGCCGGGCGGCGACATGGCGCGCCAGAGAAAGGCCGCGCCGGCGCAAAGCGTAGCGGTGAAGGAAGCGCGCGCGGCGCGCGGCGCCGCCAAGACCGCGAAGAAACGCTCGGCCGTGAAGCCGACGCCCAAGAAGCAGGCGCCGCGCAAGAAGCGCTGAGTGCCGTGCGGAGCGCCAAACGCGCTCCGCTGCCGTTACTGATCCGGGCCGCGCCGTCGTGCGCGTGCCCGGTTTTTTCGCTTGCATGCTGCGCCGGTTTTTGCCACATGGGCGCGCGGCTTGCATACGCCGGACCGCACGACGCGGCCGGTTGACTATCGTTGCTGGCGGCGCGCTGTCTGCGCCGCAAAACGTTCATCAGGGGTTGTCTCAGTCATGTCACGTCTCAAGGTTCTTTACGGGTTTCATGCGGTGACCGCACGCTTGCGGCACGACGCGTCCACGGTCGAGGATGTCTACTACGATCCGACGCGCCGCGACCGCCGCATGCAGGACTTCCTGCACACCGCGAAGGAAGCGGGCGCGCGCGTGATCGCAGCCGACGAAACGCGTCTCTGGGGTCTCGCGCACACGGAGCGCCACCAGGGTGTCGTGGCTCGCGTGCACGATCTGGCGCTCGCGCAGAACCTCGCGGAACTGCTCGACGGCATCCAGGGCTCGCCGCTGTTGCTCGTGCTCGATGGTGTGACCGATCCGCACAATCTCGGCGCGTGCCTGCGCGTGGCCGATGCGGCCGGCGCGCACGCGGTGATCGCTCCGCGCGACCGCGCCGTGGGTCTGAACGCGACGGCAGCGAAGGTGGCGAGCGGTGCCGCCGACACCGTGCCCTATATCACCGTGACGAATCTTGCGCGTGCGCTGCGCGAACTCAAGGACGCGGACGTGTGGGTGGTGGGGACCGCCGGCGACGCGGGCGCGAGCCTCTACGAGACGAAGCTCGATGGCCCCGTCGCGCTCGTGCTGGGCGCCGAAGGCGAGGGTATGCGCCGCCTCACGCGCGAAACCTGCGACGTAGTGATGCAGATTCCGATGGCGGGCACGGTCGAGAGCCTGAACGTTTCCGTCGCTTCGGGTGTGTGTCTGTTCGAGGCGGTGCGCCAACGCTCAGCCGTGCGCTGATCGTCCGCTGATCACCCGTCGCGCGATCCTGCGAGATGCGGGCAACCCGTGCCCGCATCTCCGGTAAACTATGCGTATTCCGCGTTTTTCTCCTCCTCGGGCTGTACTCCCATGACTCAAGACGAACTCAAGCAACTGGTCGGGCAGGCCGCCGCCGACTATGTCAATGCGAACGTGCCGGAAGGCGCCATCATCGGCGTCGGCACGGGCTCCACCGCGAACTGCTTCATCGACGCCCTCGCGGCGAGCAAGGGCCGCTACCGCGGCGCCGTCTCGAGCTCGGTCGCGACCACCGCGCGCCTCGAAGCACACGGCTTCAAGATTTTCGACCTCAACGAGATCGAATCGCTGCCCGTGTACGTGGACGGTGCCGATGAAATCGACGGCGCAGGCGCCATGATCAAGGGCGGCGGCGGCGCGCTCACGCGCGAAAAGATCGTCGCTTCGGTGTCGGACGTGTTCGTCTGCATCGCTGATGCGAGCAAGCGCGTCGACGTGCTCGGCCAGTTCCCGCTGCCCATCGAAGTTGTGCCGATGGCGCGCACGGCCATTGGCCGCCGCGTGACGGCGCTCGGCGGTGTGCCGGTGCTGCGCGTGCAGAAGGACGGATCGCCCTTTATCACCGACAACGGCAACGAGATCCTTGACGTGAAGGGCCTGCGCATCAGCGATCCGCGCACGTTCGAGGCGCATGTCAACGCATGGCCGGGCGTGGTGACGGTTGGTCTGTTCGCCGCACGCGGCGCGGACTTCTGCCTGCTTGGTGGTGAAACCGGCGTCGAGCGTATCGAATACCGCAAGGCCTGAGCGGTCTCGCGAGAGCGGCACGTGCAACAGGCTTCCGCCTGCTTTTGCCTGTGCGTTGCCGCTCTTTCTTATGGCGGCCCTGCGTGGGCCGCCGAACCGAAAATCGCAATTAATCATTAAAAGAATGTGATTTTCTGGATCTGGTTGTCTGCACAACTATCTTATATTTCAATTTGCCTTTCAGTTATTCTTGAAAGAAAATCCTCACATTCAAGGGCATGTCTATTCACTACGTTGAGAACCGCACACAAAACGTGCGAATGACGTAGCAATAGTCTGACTGTCTGAGATATAAATTCACCGTCCGGCGACGTTATGCAAATGGTTCGCTAAAAGAGACGTCGAAAAGACCGGACAGGGGAAGGGCGGTGCGCAAAAATGTGCAGCAGCCCGTGGGTTTCTGTCAGGCAATGCGAGAGAGTAGTTGGCGCATGCCGCGCGGTGCATGGGGAAGCAATGACAACGGCGGGTGTTGAGCGATTTGTATCGGACTGCTATTCAATAGGGTCCGCGAATAGAACAGGATTATTCCGGGCATTCGTCGCCATCCACCGGATTTTCAATTCTGCATGAGCGCCTGATTTACGCGAATGCGTAAAGTGTAATGGCATCTTGCGCGCGATTTTCAATCTGGTAACTCCATCTAAACGGTCTTCCCGATATCGGGCTATTCCGCAGGAATATTCGCGCGTCGTAATGCAGTGACTTTATAAGCATTGCAATTGAAATCGCATTAAATGCGCACGCGCTATCAGGGGGAGTGCGCGCGCATTCATCCAACGTTCCCCTGCTTTCTCAGGAAGACCACAATCATGAAGAAGATTCAGGCCATTTCGCTCGCCGCCATGCTCGCTCTCGGTTCGACCGCCGCATTTGCAGGCGGTCCGGGCGCGCCGTCGTCCTCCACCACGTCGGCGGTGGGCGCAGCGGGCGTCGGCTTTGGCGCCACGGCACTCACGTCGAACTCGACCTCGTCGGTCAACGGCAGCTTCACCTCGGCACTGACGGTGCCGGGCCATATCGACGCCACTGTGTCGCAAGGCAACCAGTCGTTCTCGAACGCAAGCCTCACGTTCGGTTCGAGCTACACGACGCAAAACGGCAATTCGCAGACCTACGGCCAGACGGCTAACGGGAACGTCGGCCAGACCGGCACGACGACCACGAACCAGAACTCGTCGACGCTTGGCTTCACGAGCGCCACGCAGTCGGGTTCGCAGAACTTCAATTCGTCGGTGATCAACACGTCGTTCAACGGTTCGAGCGGCAGCTACGGTGGCTCGGGCTTTACGTCGAACGCGACCGCGAACGGCACCGGCACGGCCAATGCGGATGGCGGCGTTGGCATCGTTGCAGCGGGCGGTTCGGGTTCGCTCACGGGCGGCATGCACTGGTAATCCGAACGGGTCAGCCGTTCACTAGCGCGTCGGAAAGGGGGCGCTGCCCCCTTTCCGTTCACGGAGAGAAGAATGAGCAAGCTGAAACAAAAAATCGCCGTTGCCGGGGTCTTGCTGTTTGCAGGCGCTGCGTGGGCGCAAACCACGCCGACGATGACGTCGGGGACCACGTCCACGTCGAGCCAGACGAGCACCGTTTCCAATACCGTCGTGCTGCCGAGCGGTGGCGCGTCGGACGTGACGTATCACGGCTCCTACGATGTGCGGACGACGCCCACGGTCTATGCGCCGGCCTTGACGGCCTCGGTGACCGAGACGTGCTGGGGCAGCATTTCCGCTGCGGTGTCGGTGGTGGGCGTGGGCGCGACGGCCGCTGGCACCATCAAGGATATGGACTGCAACAAGCGCCTGAATGCAGCTGTGGCGTGGCGCATGGACCGCAAGGACATTGCGTTCAACATCATGTGTCAGGAAGACGATTTCCGCGAAGCTGCCGCGCTCACCGATCATCCCTGCGGCGACAATCGCAAGGTTGCGAAGAACGACGGCGCGCCCGTGCAATTGCGTAACGCCGACACGAGCCCGGATCCGAAGTTTCAGGAGCCGACCGACCCGTTCGTGCGCGAACGCGAGCACCTGCCTGCCTTGCCGCTTGCGCAGGCGCTCGTGCCTTCGGCCCGCTGAATCCCGCAAGGCTGAAGAGAAGAGGGCGCGCTCCTGTTTTCTCCAGATCAAGCGGCAAGAGGCGATTGCTTCGGTATCCTGTGTGTTCTTGCTGCCTTCGAGCTTGCGTGAACGTATGCGCGAAGGCGCAGGCAAAGCGAACAGGCGCGAAAAAGCGTGCCGCTACGGGCACGCTTTGTTCGGGGACGACTCGCAAACGGACTCGCGGCGCGAAACGCAAACGCGCGCGATTACGTGCTCACTCGACCGTTTCCGCCTGGTGCAGGCGCGGCAACAGCCGGTCGAATTCGCGGCGCACGAGCCCGTAGCACTCGCAGGCGCGGGCTTCGAGACCTTCGCGATTGAGCACGCGGATATGCCCGCGGCTGTGATGGATCAGGCCTTCGTCGTGCAACTTGCCGGCCGCTTCGGTAATGCCTTCGCGGCGCACGCCGAGCATGTCGGCGATCAGTTGCTGCGTGACGTTGAGGTCGTTGGAAGCGACGCGGTCCACTTCGATCAGAAGCCAGCGGCACAGTTGCTTGTTGAGCGAATGGTGACGATTGCACGCGGCCGTTTGTGCGACCTGCGTGAGGAGCGCGTGCATATAGAGCAGCATGAGGCGGCGCAGGAAGTCCGAGCGCGCGAACTGCTGTTTGAGGGCTTGCGCGCTCATGCGATAAGCGAAGCCCGCGCATTGCACCTGCACGCGGTTCGGCATCGTTTCGCCGCCGGTGAGTACGGGCACGCCCGTCATGCCTTCGCGGCCGACAGCCGCGATTTCGACCGAACTGCCGTCTTCCATCGTCGAGAGCAGCGAGACGATCGCCGTCGTCGGAAAGTACACGTGATGAATGCGCTGGCCAGAGTCGCAGATCAACTGCTCGGTGCGTAGATGAACGAGTTCGAGGTGCGGGGCGAGAGCCTGCCATTCATGCGACGGGAGGGCGCCCAGCAAATGGTTGCCGTGAAGATCGGATTGAAGGGTTAACATGACTGGTCCTCGTACGAAGCGGCGCGAGCCGCCTCCTGTTTTTTGATTCCGTTCGCCGAACTCGTTGTTGTTTGCCGTTTCCCGTGCGGCTTTTGTGTTCGTCGTGCCGGCCCCATAGTCCCGCTTGTTCGTGCGCTTTCCTGCTTGTAACAGTTTCCCGCTCGGTCCTGCGTGGTCCAACTCGCTTGCGCTTGTGTGCGCGGTATCGTTCGTCCGCGTCTGTGCTCGTGTGGCAATCTCTCTTTAGCAGGGTGTGTGCCAGTCGGTGCGAAAGCACGCATTCAAGCGGCTGAGCGAGAGTCGGCCATGCGGCAGTGCGGCGTAACGCCGCATTTTTGTTTCAGTTTTGTACGGCGACTTTGCGGGTCGTCGCGCCGCGCATCCCCCCTTTGAAAGCCGCAAGCCGATGATTCGATTGAATTATTTCCCCTGACGATGGGGGGATTCAGAAATGACTCCTGGTTGAAACATGCGTCCGGGGCGACGCGCGCTGCGGCCCAACAAACAAGCGTTTTTGATTCAGTTCTGTTGCAACGCAGACGTAGCCAGCGAAAGAACGTTCGGCGCTGATACGTCGCGCGTGAGCGGCATTGCCGTGCGTTCGCCGAGGCGCGTGCAATCAGTGTGGGTATGCGTACAGATTGGCAGGCCGAGGTTTGCTCCAATGAGGTCCGGAAAAGGTCTCAAGGATGTGTGAGGCTTGAGAGGTCCGTGAGGCGCGTGACGCTTCGGGCGAGCCCGCCGGCAGGCAGGCGCGGCGTTCGTCAACGTGACCCGACGTATTTCAACGGGGAGCTCACTGCATGAACCAGCTCGTGACGCCTGCCGGCTTGATCGCGGCAGCCAATGAACCCGAAGTCGCGCTCATCGTTCAGCCCGTGGTGCTGGCCGGGGGCTCGGGCACGCGGCTTTGGCCGCTCTCACGCGAACATTGCCCGAAGCAGCTGATCGATCTGCTCGACGGCGAGTCGCTGCTCGAGGCCACCGTCCGGCGGCTCGACGGCGTGTATGCACAGGCTGGCGGAGCAATCCGCAAGGCTGCGCCAGTTATCGTGTGCAGCGAGGAACTACGGCTCATGACCGCCGACCGGCTCGGCCGCAGCGGCATGCCCGCGCGCGTCGTGCTTGAGCCGGTCGCGCGCAACACGGCGCCTGCGCTTACGGTGGCGGCGCTGGCGGCGCGCGCCGCGCACGAGACGCTACTGGCACGCGAAAGCGCCAATGTCGTGTGCGACAGCGATCCGGTGCTCATCGCGATGCCGGCCGACCATCTGATCGCCGATCGCGCGGCGTTTGCCGCCGCGCTCGAAGAAGCGGTGGGCTACGCGGCGCGTGGCGCGATCGTCACGCTGGGCGTGCCGCCGCAGCGCGCGGAGACTGGTTACGGGTACATCGGCGCGGGGGCGGCGCTCGGCGCCAGCGGCGCGCGCGTGATCGAGCGTTTCGTGGAAAAACCGGGCGCCGAACTCGCAGCGAGTTACGTGGCCTCTGGCGATTACCTCTGGAATAGCGGCATTTTCGTGGTGCGCGCATCGGTCTGGCTCGCGGCGATTGCCCATTGCCGGCCGGCCATCGCGGCACAATGCGCGGCGGCGTTCGAGGCGGCCGCAGTCGACGCCGACGGCACCGTGCATCTCAATGCCGCGGCGCTCGCGGCGTGCCCGTCCGATTCGATCGACTACGCGGTGATGGAGTCGCTGGGCGCCGACGCGCGGCTCGCGGGCGTGGTCGTGCCGCTCGTGGCGGGCTGGTCCGACGTGGGCGCGTGGGACGCGGTGTGGCAGGTGTCGAACAAGGACGCGAGCGGCAACGTGGCCCGCGGCCGCGTGATGTTCGAAGACGTGACCGACACGTTCGCGCACTCGGACGGACGGCTCGTTGCCTGCGTGGGCGTGCACGGCGTGGTGGTGGTCGAAACGGCCGACGCAGTCCTCGTCGCGGCGAGGGATCGCGTGCAGGACGTGAAGGCGATCGTCGGCAAGCTCAGGCAGGAGCGTAGCGCGGTCGCGCAGCATCACCGGCGTGTGGAGCGGCCGTGGGGCTGCTACGACTCGATCGATCAGGGCGAGCGCTTCCAGGTCAAGCGCATCGTCGTGAAGCCGGGCGGGCGGCTGTCGCTGCAGATGCATCATCACCGCGCGGAGCACTGGACCGTGGTGCGCGGCACGGCGCGTGTCACGCGCGGCGAGGCGGTTTTCCTGCTTTCGGAAAATGAATCGACCTACATTCCGCTGGGTGTGAAGCACCGGCTGGAGAATCCGGGCAAGACGCCGCTCGAGATCATCGAGGTGCAGTCGGGCGGTTATCTGGGCGAGGACGACATCGTGCGCTTCGACGATGAGTACGGGCGGATACAACGTTAAAAGGCACGACGTCGGGCCGCGCGCGAAAAGCGTGCGCAGAAGAAACATGCACGCCGGCATCCCTGCATATGCACAGCCAGGGACTGCCGATTGATACGACGAGGATTCAACGCGGATTTAACGCGAATTGAAAGCGTGTTGATTGAAGTAAGTAGGCGGTCCATACGATCGCCTTACAAAAAGAGCAGCGCAAGGGCCGACGTAACACGCGTAGATACGAACAATACGCATGTGCGCAAGCATCATGTCAGGAGATATCCTGGCTGGCGAATTATGCGAAGCGCATGGCAACGTAGCACCTAAGTTCGACGACGCACGAGGGCCCGCGCAGTATCCGGCAAACATGGGCGATAACGCCCACATCGGGGGGGTAGGGTCATGGAACTGGGGAACAAGGAACGCTCGCTCGTCAGCAAGGTGATGGACGGGCTGATTTCAGGCATCGTCGAGGAGCGCTACGGCGCAGTGCTGCCTCCGCAGGACATCCTCTCAAAGGAGTTCGACGTGAGCCGCACGGTGATGCGCGAAGCGCTCTCCATGCTGCTCGCGCGCCACATGCTCGACGTGCGGCCGAAAATAGGCACGCGCATCAGGCCCATGCGCGACTGGCGCATGATCGACGAGGACGTCGTGAACTGGCGTTTCCGGTCGAAACCGGACAAGACGTTTTTGCGCGACGTGATCGAATTTCGCGGCCTGATCGAACCGGCAGCGTGCGCGCTCGCGGCCACGCGTGCCAGCGCGGCGGACATCGCCGGCATTCGCGAGGCGTTCGAGGTGCTGCGCCACACGAGCACCGACGATCCGAATTTCCAGACTGCTGACGCGCTTCTGCACACGCGCATCCTCGCGGCGAGCGGGAATCAGTTTTATCAGCAGATGGCGGCGATCATTCGCGGTGCACTCACGCTCGTGAATCCGATTCTCAACACGCGTGACGGCGGCTGGAATAATGTCGTTGCGGCGCATGAGCGCATCGTCGAAGCGATCGAGCGGCGTGCGCCGAAAGAGGCCGAAGCGGCCGCGCTTGCGATGATCGAATATACCGCCGACGAACTCACTCGCGCGCTCGCGCCCGAGGCCTTGGAGCAACGCTAAGGCCGTTTGCGGCGTCGATACGCTCACATCAGTCCGCCTGGCTGCGCGGATTGATGCGAGCGTATTGCGACGCGCTGCGCGGGCCGGTATCGTGCGTGTCTTTGGGTGCGCCGCGCGTGGCATACGTCATGTACACCGTGCGGCGGCCCTCGACCTCACAGCCGGAGCACGCAGCACATGAGCGAAACACAAACGATACGTTGGGGCATCGTCGGCGCGGGCCGCATTGCGCACCGCTTCGCGCAGGGCGTCGCGCACGTACCGCATGCACGCGTCGAAGCGGTCTGGTCGCGGCGCGCGACGACTGCCGAAGCGCTTGCCGCCACCTGCGGCGCGAAGGCGTGCGAGAGCGTGGATGCGCTCTTCGCAAGCGGCATCGACGCCGTGTATATCGCCACGATGCAGGATAGTCACACCCAATACGCGATTGCCGCGCTCGAAGCTGGACTGCCCGTGCTGTGCGAAAAGCCCGCCACCGTGAACGGCGCGCAACTCGAACGCGTGCTCGACGCGGCGCGCCGCGCGCAGCGCCTCTTCATGGAGGCGATGAAGCCGCCGTTCTATCCCCTCTATCAAAAGTTGCGCGCGCAACTAGACGCCGATCCCATCGGTCCGGTCGGGCTCGTGCGCGCGGGCTGTTCGGTAGCCAGTGTGCCCGCCGACCATCCTTCGCTTTCGTTCGAGCAAGCGGGCGGGGCGCTGCTCGACATCGGCGTGTACGAGATGTTTCTCGCCGTCGACTGGCTCGGCGCGCCACTTGAGGTGCAGACTGTCGGGCGCCTCGGCTCGACGGGCGTCGACACCTTCGCGAGCCTGAACTGCCAGCATGAGCACGGCATTGCGCAGCTGTTCTGCGGGCTCGATCTGCACGGCTATGGCGACGCGCTGCTGGCGGGGCCGCTCGGCAACGTGACGATCCACGCGAACTGGTGGAATCCGGCGCGTGCAACGGTGCGTTATGTGGATGGTCGCGTCGTCGAACTCGACGAGCCGTTCGAGGGCGGCGGCCTCAACTACGAGACCGCGCACTTCTGCGAATTGCTGCGCGCGGGCGCGCTCGAAAGCCCGGTGATGACGCACGACACCTCGCGCCGCATGCTGGTCATGGCCGACGCCGCGCGCGCGGCGCTCGGACTGCGTTTTCCCTGCGAATGAAGCGTCAGACAGCCGCCTGAAAACGAAACCGCCCGCGTGGGCGGGCCGTGTATGAACACGCGCGTGAGGTCAGTGGCGCGAAGGCAGCGCGAGACGTTTTTCGTACCAGTGCTGCACCCATTCGAGCACCTGGCACAGCACCCAGTAAATAGCGGCCGCCGCCAGATAGAGCGGCAGTGGCTGATACGTCGAGGCGATGATTTCCTGCGCGCTGCGCAGCAACTCCGTCACGGTGATGACCGAAACGAGCGACGTGTCCTTGATGAGACTGATGAGGCTGTTCGAGAGGCTCGGCACGGCGATGCGCAACGCTTGCGGCGCGATCACGTAGCGCAGCGTCTGGGTGCGCGAGAGGCCAAGGCTATAAGCCGCGAGCCACTGTCCGCTATGAATGCCGAGAATCGCGCCACGCATGCTCTCTGAGAGATACGCCGCCACGTTCGCGGAAAGCGCGATCACGCCCGCAGGCGTCGGGTCGAGCGAAATACCGATGCTCGGCAATCCGTAGTAAATGACGAAGATCTGCACGAGCAGCGGCGTGCCGCGCATCAGGCTCACATACACGCGCGCGATGAACACGAGCACGCGGTTCGAGCTGATGCCCATGAGCGCGAGCACGGCGCCGCCGATGAGCCCGAAGATCATCGAAAGCACGGCGAACTTGACCGTCAGCACCGCGCCCTGTGCGAGCACCGGCAGCGACTGGATGATGAGCGTATAGATGGGCATGGGCGTAGGTAACGAGGTGGAGTGGCGTGTTTTGCAATGGACGCACATGTGCGAAGGGCGGCACCGTGCGATGCCGCCCTTCGCGTCAGCCGGATTGGGCGTCCCTCAGGATCATTGCGTGATCGGCTTGGTCACGTCGATGCCGAACCACTTGTCCGAGATCTTCGTGAAGGTCCCATCGGCTTCGAGCTGCGTCATCGCGTCGTCGATCGCCTTGGCGAACTTCGGATTGCCCTTCTTGAACGGGATAGCCGACGGGTTGCCCGCGCCGACGATCGCGCCCGTGCGCAGCGGCAGTTGCGAGTTCTTCAGCAGGTAAGCGAGCATCAGGCGGTCGTTGAGCGCCGCGTCGAGACGGTTCGCTGCGAGGTCGCGCAGATATTCGGGCGCGCCCGGATAGGTCTTCACGTCGATGCCCGGCACCGACTTGGCCATGTCCATGTAGTTGGTGCCAAGACCGACGCCGAGCTTCTTGCCCTTCAGGTCTTCGAGCGTCTTGAACTGGCGCGTGTCGTCCTTGCGCTGGATGAGCTGCGCAGCCGAGTACGTGTACGCCGGCGAGAAGTCGAGCACGGCCTTGCGCTGGTCGGTCACGCCGACCTGGTTCACGATCACATCGAACTTGCCTGCCTGCAGGCCCGCGATGATGCCGCTCCATTCGGTCGTGACGAACTCGGGCTTGAGGCCCATTTTCGCGGCCACAGCTTTGGCGATGTCGACGTCATAGCCGACCAGCTCGCCGCTGGGCGCCTTCGAATTGAACGGGGGGAACGTGCCTTCGAGACCGACGCGCAGGGTGCCGCGCGCCTTGGCCTGATCGAGCAGGTCATCGGCGTGGGCGCTGGCTGCGACGAACGATGCGCCAACGATTGCAAGCGCAAGGAGTTTTTTCAGCAAACCGGATTTCATGTTTTCCTCTTGTTCTGCTGCTGCAATTCTAGTGCTAGTGCACAGCGCCTCCGATGCGCCATGACTAGCGTGCCACTATAGCTTTATGCGCGGCCCGAGGCCAGCGCCCGCGCACATTCGGCGACGAGCGCCGGGCCCCGGTAAATGAAGCCCGTGTACACCTGTACGAGCGAGGCGCCGGCCGCGATCTTCTCGCGCGCGTCGTCGCCCGAAAAAATGCCGCCCACGCCGATGATCGGCACGTCACCGCCCAGCTCGGCTCGCAGCTTTCGGATCACGTTGTTCGAGGCGTCGAACACCGGGCGTCCCGAGAGGCCGCCTGTCTCGTTCGCATTTGGCATGCCTTCCACCGCCGCGCGCGACAGCGTGGTGTTGGTCGCGATCACGCCTTCGATCTTGTGGCGCAGTAGCGTGTCGGCGATTTCCTTGACCTGCTCGTCGTCGAGATCGGGCGCGATCTTGAGCGCGAGCGGCACGAGCTTGCCGTGCATGTCGGCCAGACGCTGCTGCTTGTCCTTGAGCGCGGCGAGGAGGGCGTCGAGTTCACCGCCGCCTTGCAGCTGGCGCAGGTTCTTCGTGTTCGGCGACGAGATATTGATCGTCACGTAGCTCGCGAACGGATAGACGCGCTCGAGGCAGAAGAGGTAATCGTCGGCGGCGCGCTCGATCGGCGTGTCGGCGTTCTTGCCGATGTTCAGGCCGAGAATGCCGCGATAGCGCGCGGCCTGCACGTTCTTCACGAACTGCTCGACGCCGTGATTGTTGAACCCCATGCGGTTGATGATGCCGCCCGCCTGCGGCAGCCGGAAAATGCGCGGGCGCGGATTGCCCGGCTGCGGGCGCGGCGTCACGGTCCCCACCTCGATGAAGCCGAAGCCGAGCGCGGCGAAACCGTCGATCGCGGCGCCTTCCTTGTCGAGGCCCGCGGCGAGCCCCACCGGATTGCGGAAGGTGAGGCCCATGACGGTGCGTGGTGAATCGGGCACGCGCGGGGCGAAGAGGCCAGCCATGCCGGTGCGGCCGGCGGCCCCGATCATGCGCAGCGAGAGGTGATGGGCGTCTTCGGCGTCCATGCGAAAGAGCTGGTCGCGGAGGAACGGATAAAGGGTGCTGAACACGGGAAGAAGGCGCGGGGCGCCAGAAAATGGGAACCCGTTATTTTACGGCAACGCGAGCCCGGGGCGATGGGCCCGGGCTCAGGCTTCGAGCGTGAGTGCGGTCCATGCGCCGTCGAAGAGGCCTTCGAGCGGCTGGAAGCGCGCCTTGTACGCCATTTTCGGGCTCTCGCGGATCCAGTAGCCGAGATACACGTAAGGCAGCTGAAGGCTGCGGGCCTGTTCGATCTGCCAGAGAATGTTGTACGTGCCGTAGCTCGTGTGGACCGTATCGGGGTCGAAGAACGTGTAGACCGAGGAGAGTCCGTCGCCGAGGATGTCGATCATGCTGACCATGCACAGTTCGCCGGGCTCCTCCGGGTGCGCGGGGTTCGGCTCGCGGAATTCGACCAGCCGTGAATTGATCCGGCTTTGCAGCAGGAACTGCTCGTACTGGTCGCGGCTGTCGCGGTCCATGCCGCCGCCCGCGTGGCGCGCGGACTGATAGCGCATGTAGAGCGCGTAGTGCGCCTCGTCGTAGTGCAGCGGCGCGACCGTGGCGACGAGCGCGCCGTGGCGCTTCCACGCGCGGCGCTGCGTGCGGTTCGGCGTGAAGCGCTCGACTGGCACGCGCACCGGCACGCACGCGCGGCAGCCGTCGCAGTAGGGGCGATAGGTGAACACGCCCGAGCGCCGGAAACCGGCCTTCACGAGATCGGTATAGACGTCGGAATTGATGAGATGACTGGGCGTTGCCACCTGCGAGCGCGCGATGCGCCCCTCCAGATAACTGCAGGGGTAGGGCGCCGTTGCATAGAATTGCAGCGCGGAAAGCGGTGAAAGCGGCAGCTCGTTTGGATGCGTCACGTTGGCAGCTCTCGTAGCAGTTCGGATCGTCGCGTGGCGCGCGCGTGGCGCACCCAGCTTCGCGCACAAGCCTTGCCAGACCACACGGCGCGCCGCACGTGGCGTGCCAGCGAGGGTGTCTGGGAAAAGGCGGCGACGGGTTCTCTATTCAGTCTAACATTGACGCCGAACATGTATCCATCGAATTGCGCGGGCTGTAGCAAGCGCGCACGCGGGGATCGCGTGCCGCTCATGTGCCACTCATTTGCGGCTCACCGGCCATTCACGCAGCGGGCAAGAACGCGTCGGGCGTGCCTCGTCCGCCGAGCAGATCGGCGAGCACGGCTTTGTCGAATTTCCAGGGAATGGGCGCGGCGTTCACGTGCGTGCGCACATGGGCGATGAACGCCTTGCGCGAAATTTCGCGCCCGCCGAGCGAGGCGAGATGCGCGGTGTTCTGCTGGCAATCGATCAACTCGACGCCGTGGCGGCGCAAATGCGCGACGAGCGCCGCGAGCGCGATCTTCGAGGCGTCGGTGACGGAGGCGAACATCGATTCGCCGAAGAACATCGTGCCGAGCGCCACGCCGTAGAGGCCGCCCACGCGCTCGCCGCCGAACCAGGCCTCGATGCTGTGCGCATCGCCTATGCGGTGCAGGGTGGAGTAGGCGTCGATTACGTCGGCGGTGATCCAGGTGCCGCGCTGGCCGTGCCGCGGCGCATTCGCGCACGCGCGCATCACCGCGGCGAAATTATTGTCGACGCGAATTTCCCACGCGTCCTCGCGCAGCACGCGCTTGAGCGTTTTCCTGAACGACGGCGAGACCTTGAACTCGTCGGGGCGCAGGATCATACGCGGGTCGGGGCTCCACCAGAGCACCGGCTGGCCATCGGAGTACCACGGGAAAATGCCGCGCCGGTAGGCGTCGATGAGGCGCGAGGGCAACAGATCCGCGCTGGCGGCGAGCAGGCCCGGCGCGCCGCTCGACGCGCCGAGTGCGCGCTCGACGGCGGGAAACGGTTCGTCGGGCGAAAGCCAGGGGACCATCGTCGCGAGTAATGTCAGCCGTCGCGCAGCGAGCGCAGGACGTCGCCAGTGTGCAGCCCGAAGCTGCCCGACTGGCGATCGGCGAAGAAGCAGCGCAACGTTTGTCCGACCGTTGGGAACGCAATGTCGTCCCAGGGAATCTCGTGCTCTTCGAAGAGCCGCACTTCGAGGCTTTCCTCACCGGCTGCGATATCGATGTCGAGCAGGCGCGCGAGATAGAAAAGATGCACCTGGTGCACGCGCGGCACGTTCAGGAGCGAAAAGAGATTCTGCACCTCGACGCGCGCGCCGGCTTCTTCCAGCGTTTCACGCGCCGCGGCTTCGGCGGTCGTCTCGCCCATCTCCATGAATCCGGCGGGCAGCGTCCAGTAGCCGTAGCGCGGCTCGATTGCGCGGCGGCACAACAGCACCTTGTCTTCCCAGACCGGAACCGTGCCGACCACGTTGCGCGGATTCTGATAGTGGATGGTGCCGCAATGTGAGCAGACGTAGCGTTCGCGATTGTCGCCGGGCGGAATGAGCAGGCTGACCGCCTGACCGCAAGTCGAGCAGAATTTCATGGGCACGATAGGGGGATGGGTGATGCGAGTTTATCACCGCTCAGTATCGTCGCTCATGCGCTCGCAGGGAAAAGGCAAGTGCGCCGCGCTGCGAAGGTGGCGTTATGAAGACCGTAAACGGAAAAAGGGTTACAGGCCGATGACCTGTAACCCTTTCGAATTCTGCTGGTTGCGGGGGTAGGATTTGAACCTACGACCTTCGGGTTATGAGCCCGACGAGCTGCCAGACTGCTCCACCCCGCGTCCGTCGAAGAAAAGATTATATGACAGTCCGCGCCGCATTGCAACAACAAATGACGACGGCCTTTCCATGCGTTTGCAAAATGTTTGCAGGACGCACGCGCAATGGCTTCTGGGGCCATCAGGATAGAATCGGGGCTCGGTCGGCGCAGTGCACGCTCTCGCGACGTTCACGCTGCGCCGTTGCTCTTCATGCGCACCGCGCTTCACACGCTTCTCCCATGGACATTCCCCTCGATCTGCAATCGATAGCCGCGCAGGAGCACGCGCTGGTGTTTCCCCGTTTCGACGCCGATCGCGCCTGGCAGCTCGGCGCGCATCTGCATGAACTTGCGCGTGCCCGGGCGCTGCCCGTCGCCATCGACGTGCGCACCTTCGGCCAGCAGCTCTTCTTCTGCGCGCTCGACGGCGCCACGCCCGACAACGCCGACTGGGTGCGCCGCAAGTCACGCGTGGTCGAGCACTTTCGACGCAGCTCCTACGCGATCGGCTTGCGCATGCAGCAAACCGGTTCGACGCTCGCCGAAAAGCACGGCTTGCCCATCACCGAGTTCGCGCCGCATGGCGGCTCGTTTCCGCTCTCGGTCGCGGGTGCGGGCGTGATTGGCTCGGTCACGGTCTCGGGCCTGCCGCAGCGTGCCGATCATGAACTGGTGGTCGAAGCGCTTTGCGCGCAACTCGACGTCGACTACGCGCAACTCGCGCTCGCGAAGGTCTGACACGATGCGCGTTCCCGCTCTCTCAGCCTGGACCTGGCTCGTCATCGCGATCGTCGCGGAAGTCATCGCCACTTCTGCACTGCGCGCATCGGATGGCTTCACGCGGCTCGTGCCCTCGGCGATCGTCGTGGTGGGGTATGGCATCGCGTTCTATGGGCTCTCGCTGACGTTGCGCAGTTTGCCGGTGGGCATCGTCTACGCGGTGTGGTCGGGCGTGGGCATCGTGCTCATCACGCTCGTGGCGATGGCGCTCTATCGGCAGGTGCCCGATCTTCCGGCCGTGCTCGGGCTCGGCCTCATCGTGGCCGGCGTGGTCGTGCTGAATCTGTTCTCGAAGATGCAGGCGCACTGAAAGCCGGCGGTGCTGCGCCCGCCACGCCGGCCGCAGCAGAGGGCACCGCATCGGCCACGTTCGCGCCAGCCATCGCACCTCGCGCGTAATATGGCCGGTTACCGCCGTGCGCCGCGTCGTCGTCCGGCGGTAGTGCTTTCTGCTGAATTTCCCCGTGGGGCTGGACATGATCATTCGTTTTCCCGCCGACGCGCCGCTCTATCGCGACGCCAATCTGACCGTGGTCTTTCCCGCACTCGTCGACGGCACACGCGTTCCGTGCGCGATTTCCGTCGAGGCGCTCGAGGACCATTTCGGCGCGCTCCCCGCGAACCGTGACGCGTGGATGCAGGCGTTCGACGCAGGCCGTCCGCGCATCGAGGCCGTGGCACGCGCCCATCTCGAACTCAGCAACGGCACGCCAGTGCTGCTCAAGAGCGGTCACTTTCCGCCCGGACGCCTGGATTCGTAGTGCAGGGCCCGCCCGCCCGGGCGCCACGGGTAAATTCGGTTACGGCAACCGTCCAGCTTCGTCATGAGCATTGTCGAACGCAAGAATCGCGAACCGTCTGCAAGGCACGCAGCGCGCGCGCACGATCAGCGCGAGCGCATTCTCGACGCTGCGCGCCGCATCGTCACGCGTGAAGGTCTCGCCGCGCTGTCGATGCGCAAGATCGCCGATGCGATCGGTTATTCGCCGGCGTCGCTCTACCTGTATTTCGCCGGCCGCGACGAGATTGCCGAGGCGCTCGGCCAAGAGGGTTATGCGCAACTGCTCGCGCAGCTCGAGCCGCTCACGCTGATCGCCGATGCGCGCGAGCGGCTTCATGCGCTCGCGCATGCATACGTGGCGTATGGCTGCGACCATCCGCAAACTTACGAGCTCATTTTCATGGCGCGCAAGGCGCGCCCGGAGTGTGTCGAGCCGGGCGCCCGCCGCCAGAGCGACGCGCCTGATGCGGTTGACGAGCCTGATGCCGGCGCCGCGCTGGCCGACGGCGCGCAGCTCTTTGCCGCCACGCTGTGCGCGCTCACGCCTGCGAGCGGGGCGCGTATCGACAGCGCCATGCTCGCGCAGTCGCTTTGGGCAACGCTGCACGGCGTGGTGATGCTCACGCTCGCACGCGCCGGCTTTCAGCACACCGCGCCCGCTCCGTTGATCGACGCCACGCTCGATGCCTGGTTCGGCACGCGCGCCGCTGCGGCTACGTCGTTGACCGTGCAAGCGCCTCGCGTGGCGACGTGATAGCCTCAAGAAGGACGTGGCCCGCGCCTTGCCCGGTCCACAAGCTGTTCATCGATTCGTCTTGCCAATCGCCATGTCACACGAAGCCAACGCAAGCCCGACCGCAGCCAATAGCGATGCGCACGTGCTCACACACGTAACGAACCGCATCGGCTATATCGAACTCGAGCGCCCGCAGTCGCTCAATGCGCTCACCACCGCCATGGTCCGCACGATGCACGCGGCGCTCGATCGCTGGCGCGACGACCCGGGCGTGATCGCAGTGATCGTGCGCACTCGCCACGCGCGCGCGTTCTGCGCAGGCGGCGACATTCGCTTTCTGTACGAGTCGTACCGCGCGGGCGAGCAGGCGGCGCTGGACACATTCTTCTCCGATGAATATCGCCTGAACCACGCCATCTTCGCCTTTCCGAAGCCGTACATCGCGATGCTCAATGGCGTGGTCATGGGCGGCGGCATGGGCATCTCCCAGGGCGCGCATCGTACGGGCGGCCTGCGGCTCGTGGGACCGACCACGCGCATGGCGATGCCGGAGACGCGCATTGGCCTTTTTCCCGATGTCGGCATGGGATGGTTCCTTGCACGCACGCCTGGCGCGATCGGCCGGTATCTCGCGGTGACGGGCGAGACGCTCGATCAGGCTAGTGCGGTCTACGCGGGCCTGGCCGATGCGTCGCTCGACGAGGCCGCGTGGCCCGCGTTGCTCGATGCGCTCGAGAGCGAGCCGTTTGCGAGCGGCGCGGAAGTGGTCGCGCGCATCCGCCAGGCGGCGCTGCCTGTGTCCGAGTTGCAGCGCGTGGCCGAAGGTTCGTCGCTGGCCACGGTTCGCGGCTGG
This sequence comes from Paraburkholderia flagellata, assembly GCF_021390645.1. Taxonomy (GTDB): domain Bacteria; phylum Pseudomonadota; class Gammaproteobacteria; order Burkholderiales; family Burkholderiaceae; genus Paraburkholderia; species Paraburkholderia flagellata. The sequence continues at coordinate 1,796,987 of NZ_JAJEJT010000001.1, read as the reverse complement.
ATCGACCGGCATTTCTCGCTCGCCGATGTGCCGGCCATGCTGGCTTCGCTCGAAGCCGCGCAGCGTTCAGGCGAAGGCGCGCAAGCCGAATGGGCCGGGCAGATGGTGGCGATTCTGCGCGAGCGTTCGCCGCTTTCGATGGCGGTGTCGCTAGAGGTCGTGTCGCGCGCGGAAGGCACGATGGCCGACTGCTTGAGGCGCGACCTCGACCTCACGCGCTCGAGCTTCGCGATGGGCGACGTAATGGAGGGCATACGCGCACGCATTATCGACAAGGACAATCTTCCGCACTGGCGCTTCGCGAATATTGAGGACGTGCGCCGTGAAGACGTCGAGCGGATGTTCGAGAGTCCCTGGAGCGTGATGGACCATCCGCTGCGCGAACTCATGGGTTGAGCCGGCTAGCGCGGGAAGAAGGGCGGAAAAAGGGGGAGAGGGAAAAGCGCGGCGGCGCCAAAAGACGGACCGCGCATCGCGCACGGCCCCCAGGCGCGGTCAATCTTCGGCAGTTTCGCTCATGAACGCGCGCATGAAAACGAGCGCGCCCCAGCCCCACATCGCATTCGAGGCGAAGCCCGTGGCAAGCCGTGGCAGCATGTTGCCGCTCGGCCAGATGCCGCGCAGCGGATTGACGACGAACACCATCGCCGCGGTGAGCACGATGCCGCCGAATACGAAAGCCTGGACCCATGGCGCGGGCCGCGAAGGCGACACGCGCAGCAGCCACGCCATCAGTACGGCCCAGATGGCGCCCCAGATCGCGTTCACGAGGAACTCGGGCAGCCCGAGCGGCAGGAATGGGTCCGTCGAAAATCCGGCCGCGTCGGTGACCTGCGCGGCATGGAGAAGCGCGAGCGTCGCCTCGCGAAAGAAGAGCGACGCCAGAAAGCCGGATACGAACGGCAGAATCAGTTTTTGCATGGAATCTTGCGAGAGCTTGCTTGGCCTCACCGCGCAATCAACCTTATGGAGCGTCCTGCGCGCGGCGTGCCGGTGTTTTTGTGGGTGTGTACGCCATTATATCGGCGCGCGGTGCGTGCGAGGCGCACCGTATGTTAAAGCGTCGGGTAAAGCACGAAAGTGGAAAACCTAAGCTAAAAAAAATCGTTCTAAAGGGCGAGGGCCGTCCCTAGACTGGTTCCCCATGAAGACGGCGCCGCCGTCGCCGGGCGCCGCGCGAGGCGCACCGGGGAACGTGCCGGCGCATTCCGTTAGCTGTCGAATCCTTTCAACTGAGCCATGAGCGGCGCGTTCGTTTGCGCGGCGCGCCTGCGCGCGTTTGCAGCAATGTCCGCCCCGTGTTTCGAAATGCCACGCAGGAGCAATGCATGAATGTGTTCTGGTTCATCCCGACCCACGGTGACAGCCGCTATCTGGGCACGACCCAAGGCGCGCGCGCAGCCGATCTCGCGTACTTCCAGCAGATCGCCGTCGCCGCCGATACGCTCGGCTACGAGGGCGTTCTGCTGCCCACGGGCCGCTCGTGCGAGGACGCGTGGGTCGTGGCGTCGAGCCTCATCGCCGCGACGCGGCGCCTGAAGTTTCTCGTGGCGATCCGTCCGGGGCTTTCGTCGCCGGCGCTTAGCGCGCGCATGGCCGCCACTTTCGACCGGCTATCCAATGGCCGCCTGCTCATCAATGTCGTGACGGGCGGCGATGCGGCCGAGCTGGAAGGCGATGGCCTCTTCGTCGATCACGACACGCGCTACGAAATCACCGATGAGTTCCTGCACATCTGGCGCAAGCTGCTCGATGCATCGCACACGAACGAGGCGATCGATTTCGAAGGGCAGCATCTGCGCTCGGTAGGCGGCAAGGTGTTGTACCCGCCGGTACAGCATCCACATCCGCCGCTGTGGTTCGGCGGCTCTTCGCCGGCTGCGCACGCCATGGCGGGCGCGCACATCGACACCTATCTGACGTGGGGCGAGCCGCCCGAAGCCGTCGCGCGCAAGATAGCCGACATTCGCGCGCGCGCGGCTGAGCATGGGCGCACGATCCGCTTCGGCATCCGCCTGCATGTGATCGTGCGCGAGACCGAAGAGGAAGCATGGGCCGCCGCCGACAAGCTCATCAGCCACCTCGACGACGAGACGGTTGCGCGCGCCCAGGCCGCGTTCGCGAAGATGGATTCAGAAGGACAGCGCCGCATGGCCGCGCTGCACGGCGGCAAGCGCGGTACACGCAAGGATCTCGAGGTGTATCCGAACCTGTGGGCGGGTGTGGGTCTCGTGCGCGGCGGCGCGGGCACGGCGCTCGTCGGCAATCCTGAACAGGTGGCCGCGCTCATGAAGGAATATGCGGAGCTTGGCATCGAGACGTTCATTTTGTCCGGCTACCCGCATCTGGAGGAATCCTACCGTTTTGCGGAACTCGTGTTTCCGCTGCTGCCGGGGCGAGCAGCAAAGGGCGCGAACGGCCCGCTTTCGGGGCCGTTCGGCGAAGTGGTCGGCAATCACTATCTGCCGAAAGTGAGCCAGAGCTGAGGCGCTGGAGAAACGCAGCAATCGTGGAGGACGCAACGATGACGCAATCCGTAATAGCGGCCGCACCAGCGCGCGGTTCCGCTAGCCCAGGCGGCGCGCTGCGCGCTGTGCGGGCATTCGTGCGGGCGAGCCGGCGGCGGCTCGCGCCCTGGCTCGTGCCGCTGGCGGTGTTGGTGATTTGGGAGATCGCCGCAAAGACCGGCGCTCTCTCGACGCGTGTGCTGCCCGAGCCGCTCGCTGTGCTGCGGGCTGCCTGGTCGCTGATCGAGTCGGGCGAGATGTGGGCCGATGTGCGCGTGAGCACCTGGCGTGCGCTTTCGGGTTTTGCGATCGGCGGCGGCATCGGGCTCGTGCTTGGGCTGGCTACCGGGCTTTTCAAGCCCGTTGAAACTGCGCTCGATTCGACCGTGCAGATGATCCGCAATATTCCGGCGCTCGCCATGATTCCGCTCGTGATTCTGTGGTTCGGCATTGGCGAGGAAGCGAAGGTATTTCTCGTGGCGCTGGGCGTGTTTTTTCCCGTGTACGTGAACACGTTCCACGGCATCCGATCGGTGGACGCCAATCTCGTCGAGATGGCGCGCAGCTACGGGCTCAAGGGCTTCTCGCTCTATCGCGAAGTGATACTGCCGGGGGCGTTGCCGTCGATTCTCGTTGGCGTGCGCTTTGCGCTCGGCCTGATGTGGGTGACGCTGATCGTGGCCGAAACGATCTCCGCGCAGTCGGGCATCGGATACATGACGATGAACGCACGCGAATTCCTGCAAACCGACGTGGTGGTGGTCGGCATCCTCCTTTATGCGGCGCTCGGCAAACTCGCCGACTGGCTTGCGAAGTCGCTCGAGCGCGTGGCGCTGCGCTGGCACCCCGCTTATCAACAGGAGAACGAAGCATGAGCGTGAGCCAGGTGGCGCCGAACTACGGTGCAGGGCGTGACGCCTTCGAACGCGAGCAGGCGCGCGAACGCAACGGCAGGGCGCAAGTCGCGCGTGAAGGCGTGGCATTGCGCAAGAATGCGCACGGAGTGGATGCCGCCGTTGCACTACGCGGCGTGGGAAAACGCTACGGCGAGCGCGCCGTGCTGAACCGCTTTGATCTCGCGATCGAGCGCGGCAGCTTTGTCTCGATCGTTGGACGCAGCGGTTGCGGCAAGTCCACGCTGCTGCGCCTGATTGCAGGTCTCGAAACGCCGGACGAAGGTGAGGTGCAGCGGCGCGGCGCAGGTGGCACGCCGCTCGATACGCGCATTATGTTTCAGGACGCACGCCTGTTGCCATGGAAAACCGTGTTGCAGAACGTGATGCTCGGCCTCGGCCGCAGCGCGCGCGACGACGCCCGCGCGGTGCTCGACGAGGTGGGCCTGCTCGCGCGCGCCGACGAGTGGCCCGCGCGCCTCTCGGGCGGCCAGCGGCAGCGCGTGGCGCTTGCCCGCGCGCTGGTGCACCGTCCGAGCCTGTTGCTGCTCGACGAGCCGCTCGGTGCGCTCGACGCGCTCACGCGCATCGAGATGCATGCGCTAATCGAGCGTTTGTGGCGCGAGCATCGCTTCACCGCGCTGCTGGTGACGCATGACGTGCACGAAGCCGTAGCGTTGGGCGACCGCATCTTGCTCGTCGAGGCGGGACGCATCGCGCTCGATCAGGCCGTGCCGCTCGAGCGCCCGCGTGCGCGCGTCGACGCACGCTTCGCTGCGCTCGAGGAGAGCGTGCTGCAGCAAGTGCTCGGCCACGGCGCGCGGCCAACCACCGTGCGGCCTTCGGACGCAGCGGCTTGAATGATTTATCAGGAATCCTCTTGTTTATATTTGAACTCACGGAGCCGAACCTATGAGCATTACCGCCATTAACGTGCGTAACCAGTTTCGCGGCAAGATCAAGGAGATCATTCGCGGGCCCGTCGTTTCGGAAGTCGATGTCGACACAGCGTTCGGCATCGTGACCTCGGTGATCACCACGCGCTCGATAGATGAACTCGAGTTGAAAGTGGGATCGGAAGTGGTCGCGCTGGTGAAGTCCACGGAGGTGTCGATCGCGCGCCTGTGAAGCCGATCACGCGTCGGCGGCGCCTGCGAGTCACCCAGGGTAGAAGTGCTAGCATGAACCGTCAGCAGAAGACGCGGAGGCGATCATGGAGCCGAAGGGCATCGACATGGGCGACTACCAGGAGCGCTACAAGGACTACGACATCGAAGTCGCGGTCGAGCAGGTGCTCACAGGCGTGAAGGCGCATTTTCGCGTGCTGAAGGGCGAGGCGGTCGTGGAGGACTGGCAGCTCGTGCATATCACGCGACTCTGGTCCACCGAGCACGCGGCGGCCCAAGCGGGTTTCGACGCTGCGCGTGCGTGGATCGATGCGCGCGGCGCGCAAGCGCGCTAGCGTTTGCCTTGCGAGCCCGAGCCAGGCGACTGGCTGGCTCGGCGCTCTGCTTCGGTGAACATGTCGCGTAGTTGCTGGCGTTCGGCGCCGGTTAAATACGCGGCGGCGGCCGGCACGGTCAGCACCAGGTGCAGCGTGAGGTTGCCGCGCGTGCCGTTGCGGTCCGCGAGCCCGAGGCCGGGCAGACGGATTGGCGTGCGCGAATTCGCGTTCGCCGGAATCTTCGCTTCGATCGTGCGGCCGAGGACCTTCGTCTGCATGCCGCCGCCCAACATGGCCGTCACGAAGTCGATCTGAAGCTCGCAGGCGAGATCGAGTCCGTTGCGGGTGAAGCCCGGGCCGCAAACGATGGAAACGGAGAAAGTGGCGTCTCCTGGTGGGCCGCCATTCACGCCGGGATGGCCGCCGCCTGGCATCATCAGACGCTGACCGTCCCATGCCCCGCGAGGAATCTCGACGGCTTGCGACTTGCGCCATGTCTTCACGCCCGTGCCGTGACACTGCTCGCAAAGCGCGCCGCGATCTTCTTGCGCGCACGCCGGACACGGACCTTTGACAGGGTAGTGGGCTTGAACGCCACCGCCATCGAGCGCGACCTCGAGCGGCACGAACAGCTCGACGAGGCAGTTTGCGCCGCGCATGGCCGGCGCTGCGCGGCGTTGTCGCGGCGGCGCTTCTGCACCGCGGGTTTTGCCGGCCGGGCCTGCGTCGCCAGAAGTCCCGGCCGTTGGAGCGACGCGCCTGCCGCTCAGAATCTCGAAGGCTTCCTGAATGAGCTTGAACACCGGCTCAACCGCCGCCTCGCGTCCCTTGTTGCGGTCGGGGTGGTACTTCGCCCGCAGTTGACGGTAGGCGCGCTTGATCTCTGCCGGCGACGCAGTCTCCGGCAGTTGCAGCCGCCTATAGTATTCCTCGAAGCTCAAAGGCGTTCCTGGGTGTCTCTCGTGCACAGACGCAAAAAAGCCCGCAACCAGTGCGGGCTAATTTGTTCACTGCTGAATTCTTTGGGGTGGCTGATGGGACTCGAACCCACGACAACAGGAATCACAATCCTGGACTCTACCAACTGAGCTACAGCCACCGCTGTTTTCTCAATTAGCGCTGCTTTGAAAGCGGCGTCAATCAAGAAGCAAGATTATATACATATCAAAGCTCGCTTGCCTAGCCCTTTATTCAAGAATTTCATCCGGAACGCGCAGATATTCGCGCGCCTCGCCGAAGATCGCGAGATCCGCCTTCGCGAGCTTGCGGCTGTCCGAGAGGACGCGGCGCCATCCGCGCGCGCCTGCCACGCCGCGATAGAGACCCAGCGCATGGCGCACGATCGCGCCCAGGTAAGTGCCGCGCGCGATTTCGCTGGCGCAGTACTCGATGAGCTTCGCTTCCACTTCTTCGCGCGTGAGGGAGGCACCGGCGGCGCCATAGAAGCGCGCATCGACGTCGGCGAGCACATAGGGGTTGTGGTAAGCCTCGCGGCCGAGCATCACGCCATCGACGTGCTGCAAATGCTGCTCGACTTCGTCGAGCGTCTTGATGCCGCCGTTGATGATGATTTCGAGCTGCGGGAAGTCGCGCTTGAGCTGGTACGCGTAGTCGTACTTGAGCGGCGGAATCTCGCGGTTTTCCTTCGGGCTCAAGCCTTTCAGGATCGCGTTGCGCGCGTGGACGATGAAAACGTCGCAGCCCGCTTCGGCAATCGTGCCGACGAAATCGCGCACGAACGCATAATCCTCGACCGCATCCACGCCAATACGGTGCTTGACCGTCACGGGCACGGAGACGACATCGCGCATCGCCTTCACGCAGTCCGCCACGAGTTGCGGTTCGTTCATCAGGCACGCGCCGAATGCGCCGCGCTGCACGCGTTCGGACGGGCAGCCACAGTTCAGGTTGATTTCGTCGTAACCCCACTGTTCGCCGAGCTTCGCGGCGCGCGCGAGGTCGTCGGGTTCGCTGCCGCCCAGCTGAAGCGCGACCGGCGCCTCGGCCGGCGTGAACGCGAGATGGCGCGGCACGTCGCCGTGGATGAGGGCGCCCGTTGTCACCATCTCCGTATACAGCCACGTGTGCCGGGAGATGAAGCGATGCAGCGAGCGGCAGTGGCGATCGGTCCAGTCCATCATCGGCGCGACGGAAACGCGGCGGGGGCTGGCTTGACGGTTGGCGGACATGGCGATGGGAAACCGGTGAGTAACGGCTGGCGTGGATCAACCTTGCATTTTAACGCATACGGGCTTGGCTCTTCGTGCCCTTTGCGCACTGCGCCAATTTGCCAGGAACGCCTGCAGGAAGTGCGCCCGATGGCCGTTTTCGATCGAAAAACCCTAATTCCATTATGTGATCCCGGTGGGATTTGCTGCGTCGCGCAAATTTTTTTAGGCGTGCTTTTAGGGTCTGTTCGTCGCTCAGCCCCGCCAGAATTGCCTCACGCGATTGTTGTGGAATGCAGAATAGTAAATTCGGATTATCGCGATTATTTTCCGATAGTAGGTGTATACACTGACTTTCGTTGACGCAGCTCGTGGGCAGTGACCTCCCAGGCGCGGCGCCTTCCCGATCCGCAATTGAACCTGTTATTGGAGTCCACCATGAAGACCAAACTCATCGCAGCGCTGCTGGTCGCAGCTACCGCTTCTGTTGCCGCTCCGGCGTTCGCCAGCGGCTATGGCCCGGCACCGTTCTATCGCCCGGACGTCGGCGCGCCGGCTTCGCAGCGTGGCCAGAGCGTCCAGACCGTGGCCGCCGAGCGCGTCCAGGAACAAGGCGCCCAAACGGCATACGGCGGCGTCGCCGGTTCGGCTTCGCAGTCGGGCAGCCACGCAAAGGCCACGGGCCCGCAATCGGTCTTCTTCGGCCAGTAAGCCGCGCCGAAGTTTCCGATTCGTTTCCGGGTCGCCCGGAAGAAGGGCGGCCTGAAAGCCGGATGTCGTTTCGACGTCCGGCTTTCTGCTTTTCAGGGCCGCCATCTATCAGGTGACGCTCAGGAGGCGGCGCGAATGCGCTGGTCGATGGCCTCGCGAATCCGGTCGAAGGCAGCGTCGAAGGCGTTGTTCTGGGTCGGGAAGCGGCCCGCGGCGATGCCGTCAATCGGCACATTGCCGTTTTCGGCGTCTGTGAGGCTTTGGATGATTTGAGCCGAGACGAAAAAGCCGGCGTCGTGGTCGCCATCCACGCCGGCGGTCATGTCAAAACCCATGTATTCGTAGCTGCGTCGGTTTTCCATGCCAATTTCTCCTCGTAGGCGCATGTGCGGATTCTGGCACGTCTCCCGGTGCCCGGCACCGTGACCGGCGGCGGCGTATGTGGCCGCATTCAGCATTTCCTGAAAAAATTCCCGCGGCGTGATAGTTTCGGCGTTTCCCCAACCGAACTGATGGACAACGTTTCCATGGAATACCGCACACTCGGCGATACCGACGTCAAGGTGAGCCTGATCGGGCTCGGCACGATGACGTGGGGCGAGCAGAACACGGAACGCGAGGCGCACGAACAGATCGACTACGCGCTCGACCAGGGCGTCACGCTGATCGACGCCGCTGAAATGTACCCCGTGCCGCCGCGCCCGGAGACGCAAGGGCAGACCGAGCGTTTCATCGGGACGTGGCTCGCGCAGCATCCCGCGGCGCGCGAGCGCATCGTGCTCGCCACCAAAATTGCGGGTCCGGCTCGCCAGCCGCACAATCCGCAGCACATTCGCGGGCCGCAGAACCAGTTCGACCGCAAGAATCTGACCGAAGCGCTCGACGGCAGCCTGAAGCGCCTGCAGACCGATTACGTCGATCTGTATCAGTTGCACTGGCCCGACCGCAGCACGATGACGTTCGGCCGCAACATGTATCCGTATCTCGACGATGCGTACACGGTGCCGATCGAGGAAACGCTCAGCGTGCTCGCCGATTTCGTGAAGGCCGGGAAAGTCCGCCATATCGGCGTGTCGAACGAGACGCCGTGGGGCGTCGCCCAGTTCCTGCGCGCCTCCGAAAAGCTCGGGCTGCCGCGCATCGTCAGCATTCAGAATCCGTACAGCCTGCTCAATCGCACGTTCGAAAGCGGCCTGTCCGAATTCGCGCACCGCGAAGGCGTGGGCCTGCTCGCGTATTCGCCGCTCGCGTTCGGCTGGCTTTCGGGCAAGTACGAGGGCGGGGCGCGTCCGGAAGGCGCACGCATCACACGGTTCGAGCGTTTCAAGCGCTACAGCAAGCCGGAATCGGTGGCTGCGACGACGCGTTATGTGGAACTCGCCCGGGCGCATGGCTATACGCCCGCGCAGTTCGCGCTCGCTTTCGTCAACAGCCGGCCGTTCCTCACCAGCAATCTGATCGGCGCGACCTCACTCGACCAGTTGAAGGAAAATATCGCCAGCGCCGACGTCAAGCTCACCCCCGAATTGCTCGCGCAGATCGAAGCGCTGCACGAGCAGCAGCCAAATCCTGCCCCTTAAAGGGAGAGTCGCGCGCCGAGGGGCCCTTTCCCGGGCCGCGCGGCGCCGGGCCAACGCCGCAAAGTCGTTGGCGATTCGCAAGGCATACACTACGATCCAGCATGCGCCAGTCGGGGCACCATCACGCGATGCGTGACGGCGTCCCGACTGGCCGTCCATACGCTCAATCCCGGAGAAATTTCACAATGACGAGCGCACGTCCAGCGCAATCGCCTCCGCCCTATGGCTGGCCCATTTTTATTCTGCTGGCGGTGGCCGGCCTCTTCTACGTGAAGTGGTTCCCGTACTATCACCGCGCATTCACCGCCGAGGAAACACACTCCATCGGCAAATCGATCCTGATGGGAGGCGAGGCCACAGCCCCGGATCCTTCGTTCTCCGCCGCGCTCAATTACGCCTTCGCCTACGGCAAGGCGATCTGGCAGGCCATGGTGCTCGGTCTTCTGCTCGGCTCGGGCGTACAGGCGCTCCTGCCCGTGCAATGGGTCGCGCGCGTGCTCGGCCGGCGCGGCTTTGGCAGCGTGGCGGCGGGCGGGCTGCTTGCGGTGCCCGGCATGATGTGCACCTGCTGCGCTGCGCCCGTGGTCGTGGGCCTGCGCGCGCGCAATGCGTCGGCAGGCGGCGCGATTGCGTTCTGGCTCGGCAACTCCGCGCTCAATCCCGCCACGCTCGTCTTCATGGGCCTCGTGCTCGGCTGGCAGTGGAGCGCGCTGCGCCTGACGCTGGGCCTGTTGATGGTGTTTGGCCTCGGCTGGGTCTGCAACCGGCTCGTCACGCCCGAGGAGTCGCGTGCGGCTGACGACCGCCTCGCGCATCTCGCCCAGCAACAGGCGGAAGGCGGCAACGTCTTCGTGCGCTGGGCACGTATCTTCGCGCGCATGGCCGTGCGTCTCGTGCCGGAATACATCGTGCTCGTGCTGCTGCTCGGTGCCGCGCGCGCGTGGCTCTTCCCGCATATCGGCCCGGAAGTCACGAGCAGCCTTGGCTGGATCGTCACGTTTGCCGTGGTCGGCATGCTGTTCGTGATCCCCACGGCCGGTGAGGTCCCCATCATCCAGGCGATGCTCGCGCTCGGCATGGGCGTCGGGCCCGCGGGCGCGCTCCTGATGACGCTGCCGCCCGTGAGCGTGCCGTCGTTCGCGATGCTGGCGGGCTCGTTCCGGCCGCGCATGCTCGCCGTCGTGGGCTCGACGGTCGTGCTCTTCGGCATTGCCGCTGGGCTCGCGGCCGTGGTCCTGGGCTTCTAGGGAAGGCGGGACGAGTCAAGCGCCATGCGTCCAGCGTTGGCATTCTTGTAATACGCGGGCGGTTCGCCGCCCGCCACGGAGCGGGCCGAGGCCCGAAAACCAGCATGGCAAAGCAAAAAACCAATCCGAAACTCGAGCAAGCGCTCACGCGCGGCGATCTCGCCATCCGCCAGGCCAATTCGGCCCGCGCCACGGCGGTGCTGCGCGCGCTCGGCAAGATGATCGTCGAGGCTTCGGCCACCATCGGCGTCGAGGCGGACACCTCGATTCCCGACGGCGATCGCATCTACGACCCGGCCGATGGTCTCTGGCCGCAGTCGCTGCTGGTTTCGCTCGATGGCCCGGTGGAGGAGTCGGATCCGGAAGAGATCCGCACGGTGCGTTTGCTCGCCCAGACCCAATCGACGATGTTCCGCGTGGAATGGCATCGTGCCGACGGCAAGGTCGGTCGCCAGGAAGGCGGGCCGTTCGCGACGGTCGCGTTTATTTCGGACGTCGATATTCCCTGGGGCGACGACGAGGACTGAGTTCCTCGCGATGCTCTAACGCATCATGCGCCGGCGAAACAGTACCGAAGCGATCGCGAACGGCACCACCACGTAGATCGCGAGCACCAGCAGATGCAGGCCGGCCTGCTCGACAGGCCGGTCGAGCATGGCGGGGCGGATCAACGCGACGGCGTGCGCGAGCGGCAGCATCAGCGTGATGTGCTGCGCGGCCGCGGGCAGTTGCGAGATCGGGAAGAACACGCCGGAGAGCAGCAGCATCGGCGTGAGCACGAGCGTCTGATAAAACATGAAGAAGTCGTAGGACGGCGCGAGCGCGGTGACGATCATCGCGCAGCTCGCGAACGCAAGGCCCGCGAGCGCGATCACGGGCAGCGCGAGCAGCATCGAAGGAAAACTCGCGTAGCCGAGCAGGCCTGCCACCACCATGATCGCCGCGCCAGAGAGTATCGACTTGCTCGCGGCCCACATCACCTCGCCAAGCACGACGTCGCCAAGCGTGAGCGGCGTGTGCATGATCGCTTCCCACGTGCGCTGCACGTGCATGCGCGAGAAGCCCGAGTACATCGACTCGAAGCTCGCCGACATCATCACCGAGGACGACACCGTGCCCGCCGCGAGAAACGCGATGTACGAGACGCCGTCGACGTGCCCAACCATCAGCCCGAGCCCGAAGCCGAGCCCGAAGAGATAAATCATCGGGTCGGCGAGATTGCCGAACATCGACGCGAGGGCGAGCTTGCGCCAGACCAGATAATTGCGCCGCCACACGGCTATCCAGTGCGTGCCGTTCGAAGGCAGCGCTGCGCGCGGCTCGCGCATGGGCGCATGGGCGGGGCGTGAGGGCGTCGGGTTGTTGGTGCGTGTCTGCATGGTGTCCTTGGCGATTCGTACGCCGCCGTCAATCCTGCCGCAGTTAGTCTTGCATCTCGCGGCCTGTGAGCCGCAGGAACACATCTTCGAGATTCGCGGGCCGGTGCAGATAGCGTAGATCGGACCGATGGCGCAGCTTCGCATGCACGGGCGCGGGGTCATCGACATAGCAGAATAGCGTCTCGCCGCTGATTTCCGTGCGCTTCGCATCGGCGGCGAGTTCGTCGCGCAGCGAGACCGGGTCTGGGCCGTACACTTCGATTACATCGCAGCCGATCTCCGATTCGATCAGCGCCTTGGGCGCACCCTCGGCGATCTTGCGGCCTTCCTCGATCACGCAGACGCGATTGCAAAGTCGTTCGGCCTCCTCCATGAAATGCGTGGTGAGGAGAATCGTCTTGCCCCGCGCGAGCAGCGAGCGCAGTCGCTCCCAGATCAGATGCCGCGCCTGCGGGTCGAGGCCTGTCGTGGGCTCGTCCATCACGAGCACGTCGGGGTCGTTCACGAGCGCGCGCGCCAGCGTGAGACGACGGCGCATGCCGCCCGAGAGTTCCCCCACGCGCGCGTCGGCCTTGCTTTCGAGGCGCGCGAATTCGAGCAGCGGCGCAATGAGTTCGCGCGTTTCGCGCGCGGACAAGCCGAAGTAACGGCCGAACACGAGCAGGTTCTCGCGCACGGTGAAGTCGGGGTCGAGATTGTCGAATTGCGGAACCACGCCCACGCGCTGACGCGCGTGACGCGCGCGTGCCGGCACCGGCTCGCCGCACAGGCTGATGCGACCGGCATCGGGCGAAACGATGCCGAGCAGCATGCGCAGCGTCGTGGTTTTCCCGGCGCCATTCGGGCCGAGCAGCCCGAAGCACTCACCGGGGAGGACGTTGAACGACAGGCCATTGACGACCGTCCTGTCTCCGTAATGTTTGATGACCTGCTCGAATTCGATGGCGGGTGCGGGCATGGACCGGTTGAACGTGAGTCGAACGGGCGTCGCGCGAGGCGGGCGCAAAGCGGACGCAAAATCGCACGAAACAAGGCGGCCCATTTTAGTGCATTGCTGCGTGACGGGTCGGGTGCCGCTTCGAAGCCGTCTGACCTCGCACGAGGCGAATGCATGTCGCGGCAAGCATTCAGCTCTGCACAAGACGTGTGCGCTGGGGCGGACGCGTCTGGCGTTTTCCGATGCACACCTGGCGTTTTCCAGCCCTTGCGTGTGGAATTGCGGCGCACCATGATGAGAGTCGTACAGCCTGCAACTCACGCGGGCAGGGAGAAGCGATCATGGCGAGCTACAAAAAAATTCTGCTCTGTTACGACGGCTCGCGCGAAGGCCGCAAGGCACTGCGTTGTGGCGCCGATCTTGCGCTTGATCTGCAGGCGGAAACGCATCTGCTCTCGGTTGTCGACATGCGTTCGACGATCGCCCAGAGCGCGGGCCTGCTGACCGATGTGGCCTGCGGCCGCTTCGAGGAAACGGCGCGCGAAATCCTTCAGGAAGGCGTGGACTGGCTAACCGAGCGCGGCGTGCGCGCCCAGGGGCACTTCGCGTTCGGGCATCCGATCGACGAAATCGCCAATCTGGCCCACGAACTGAATGCCGACCTCGTGGTGGTGGGGCATCGCTGCCGCACGGGGCTTTCGCGCTGGTGGATGGGCGCGGGCAACACGCCGCTGCTCGACCGCGTGTCGTGCAGCATTCTCGTGGCGTGTTCGTCGGCGGCTGAGGATAAACAGCAGCAAGCCGCCGCTTAGGTGATCGAGCGCAATCAAGCGGGGCCGGCTCGCATAGAACCGGCCTGTTTCCGCTTTCACTTCCGATCTGTCTCAGTTCGAGACGTTTCCTTCGTTTAGCTCGACCGCTGAAAGCTTCCACGAGAAGAGCCCGTGACGCTGCAGGATGGCGGCATAGTGCTCGCCCGTACTGCCGCGGTCCCACGTGAGCGCGAATTCATTGAGGCCGCGATAGCCGGCCGTGGTAACAGGCCGAACCTCGGGCGCGGGATTGTTCGAGGCTGCTGGGGCCGGTGTCGCGGCGGCCGGTGCCGATTGTGTGGATTCTGCTGGTTGTGCGCCGGATTCCGCTGGCGGCGGCGCGTGCGGCCGGTCGCCAGGCTTGCCCGTCGGCGGCATGCCGTTCAGCAGCGCAGCCACGCCTTCCGGTGTTGCGTAGGCATCCACGAGCGGACTGATCAGTGCCGCACCAATCACGGCGCCGAGGATCAGCAGCGGATTGCTGCTGTGCTGCCCCTCGACGCGCCGCTGCAGCATCTCGCCAACCTGCTGCTTGAGGCTCAAACGCAGCGCAGGATAATCGACGTACTCGTTGAGCGTGGCGGCGTCGCGGGCGTCCGCTGCGGCTTTCATGTGTTTCACCGCGATATAGGGCGACGCATAGGCGTAGCCAAGCGCGGCAACAATCATGGCGACCGCAACGGTGATCGCAACGGGCTTCTTCCAGCCTTGGGTCTTACGTGGGGTCGAGAGAGATTCCGTCATCGGCATAGGCAAATCGTTCAAACACGGTGTTGACCGCAAACCCGGCCAAACGATCCCGACCGTAACCTCTTCTCACATTTGAGCAGCGTATTAGCCTGATTCGGGCTTGTTTCGCGATTACTTCGCGAGCGCCGCGGGCAGGTCGCTTTGCTGCTCGGCAATGCAGCGGTCGATTGCGCGGCATACCGCGTCAACCGTACCGACGAGAATGAGCCGCGACGGACCCTGATAGACGCGCACGGGCGCACGGCGCATCGGTTGTTCGGTGTTGAGCGTGCTATTGAGCGACACGCGCGCAAACGCCGGCTGGGCCGAGGGCAGCGCCGGCAGGTCGGCCGCGCTGGCCGCCACCATCTCCGGCGAGTCCTCGAAGAGCGAGCCGCTCAGTGCGGCAGCTGAATCGCGCACTTCGCGCACGGCGCACGAGGCGATTCCACGGAGGTGGCGAAGACGGCCGAATTGACGGAAGGGCAGCAAGCGGGCAAGGCGTTCCATGACTCTCTCCAGGTAGTGCGCAGACGGTGTACAAACTGAGCGCAAACTGCGCGCACACGGACTTCTTAGAATTCGGTGGGGCGGATCAGGCCGACAGCGATGCCCTCCAGCGCGAATTCCGCGCTGCCGGCCTCGACAAAAATATTGTCGTAGTCGGGGTTCTCGGCGATCAGTTCGAGCCCATTTGGACGGCGCTTCAGGCGCTTCACGGTGACGTCGTCGCCAAGGCGCGCCACGATGATTTGCCCGTCTTTCGCTTCGGCCTTTTTCTGCACGGCGAGGAGGTCGCCGTCGAGAATGCCGGCGTCGCGCATGGAAAGGCCGCGCACCTTCAGCAGATAGTCGGGGCGGCTCGAGAAGAGCGCCGGGTCGCACATGTAGTTCTGCGAGATGTGCTCCTGCGCAAGGATCGGGCTACCCGCTGCCACGCGGCCAACGAGCGGCAGCGAGAGCTGCATGATGCTCGGGTGCGGGAGCGTGAACTGGTGCGGCAGGTCGTCGGGCCCCGGCACGAGGCGGATGCCGCGCGAGGCGCCCGCAGCCAGTTCGATCACGCCCTTGCGTGCCAGCGCGCGCAGATGCTCCTCCGCGGAGTTGGCCGAGCTGAAGCCGAGTTCCGCGGCGATCTCGGCGCGCGTGGGCGGAAAGCCCGTGCGCTCGATGGCCCGGCGAACCAGATCGAAAACCTGCTGCTGTCGTGCGGTGAGTTTGGTCATGGCGCCACTGTATGTTTGAACAGGTAACTGTATTTTTATACAGTACTCGCCACTTTTCAAGTGTTACTTGAAGTTCGTCAACTGAGCGTTGCTATCAGGCCGCTTTCCCGTGTTTGTGCGGACGAAACCGCGCTCCAGCAGCGACTTCCTCTGTCCTTACCACTTTTGCGTATTAAAAAATGAAAAAACATCATTTTTAATAATGTAAGCAGATCGCTAGACTGGCCTCCATCGTTAGCTGCAATTCATGGATGAGCGCAAACGAGCACACACGAAAACGGAGAACAGATAGATGGGCACGACAAATACGGGGCGCGCGGGCTGGCTGAAAACACTGGCGGCAAAACTGGTTATCGGCGTTGCGCCGCTCGTCGGGGTCACGGCGATGGCACCCGTGGCCGCTCACGCGGATACGTCGCTGCTCAACGTCTCCTACGATCCGACGCGCGAACTGTACCAGGACATCAATGAAGCCTTCATCAAGCAGTGGAAGGCGAAGACGGGCGAGACGCTCACCATCAAGCAGTCGCATGGCGGCTCGGGTGCGCAGGCGCGCTCGGTGCTCGACGGCCTGCAGGCCGACGTCGTGACGCTCGCGCTGGCATGGGACATCGACGCGCTCGCCAACAAGGGCATCGTGGCGAAGGACTGGCAAAAGCGCCTGCCCGACAACGCCTCGCCGTACACGTCGACCATCGTGTTTCTCGTGCGCAAGGGCAATCCGAAGCACATCAAGGACTGGGACGATCTGGCGAAGCCGGGCGTCTCGATCGTCACGCCGAATCCGAAGACCTCCGGCGGCGCGCGCTGGAACTATCTCGCGGCATGGGCGTATGCGCTGCACCAGCCGGGCGGCAACGAGCAGAAGGCGAAGGACTTCGTCTCGAAGCTCTACAAGAACGCGGGCGTGCTCGACTCGGGCGCGCGAGGCGCCACGACGAGCTTTGTGCAGCGCGGTATCGGCGATGTGCTGATCGCATGGGAGAACGAAGCATTCCTTTCGCTGAAGGAATTCGGGCCGGACAAGTTCGAGATCGTCGTGCCTTCGGTGAGCATTCTGGCCGAACCGCCGGTTGCGGTGGTGGACAAGGTCGTCGAGAAGAAAGGCACGCGCAAGGAGGCCGAGGCCTACCTGCAGTTCCTATATAGCGAAGAGGGCCAGGAGATCGCCGCGAAGAACTTCTACCGTCCGCGTTCGGACAAGGTCCCGGCGGCGCTCACGGCGAAGTTTCCGAAGCTGAAGCTCTATACGGTCGACGACACGTTCGGCGGCTGGACCAACGCGCAGAAGACGCATTTTGCCGATGGCGGCGTGTTCGATTCGATCTATCAGCCGCAGTAAGTCACGCAGCACCGGTCGCCAGTCGATAACGACGCGACCACATAACAACGAAGCGCGCCCACGGGCGCGCTTTTCGGCGCCGCCTGCGAACCCGGCAAGCGCGCAACCCATGTCTGGATGACGAGCATGACAACGTTACGATTGCGCAAGCCTAGCGCGCTGCCTGGCTTCGGCTTGACGCTCGGCATCACGGTGGCTTACCTGAGCCTCGTGGTGCTCATTCCGCTTGCCGCCACTTTCCTCAAGACGGCGACGCTCGACTGGAGCCAGTTCGTGCGCGCCGTGTGGTCGCCGCGCGTGATCGCGTCGTACCGTCTCACGTTCACGGCCGCGCTTGGCGGGGCGCTCATCAACGCGGTGTTCGGCTTCCTGCTCGCGTGGGTGCTCGTGCGCTATACATTCCCGTTCAAACGGGTCATCGATGCGCTCGTCGATCTGCCGTTCGCGCTGCCGACTTCCGTCGCGGGCATTTCGCTCGCTGCCGTGTATGCGGGCAATGGCTGGATCGGCCAGTTCCTGCAGCCGCTTGGTCTGAAGATCGCGTTCACGCCGCTTGGCGTGCTCGTCGCGCTGACTTTCATCGGCTTGCCGTTCGTCGTGCGCACCGTGCAACCGGTGCTCGAAGACTTCGAGCGCGAGCAGGAGGAGGCCGCCGCGTGCCTTGGCGCCTCGCGCTGGCTCACGTTCCGCCGCGTCGTGCTGCCCGCGGTGCTGCCGGCGCTGCTCACCGGCTTCGCGCTCGCGTTCGCGCGTGCGCTGGGCGAGTATGGCTCGGTCATCTTCATCGCCGGCAACGTGCCGATGAAATCGGAAATCACGTCGCTCCTCATCATCACGAAGCTCGAACAATACGATTACGCGGGCGCAACGGCGCTAGCGGTGATGATGCTCTGCGTCTCGTTCGTCATGCTGCTTCTCATCAATTCGCTGCAGTGGTATTTGCAACGCCGTACGAGCCGGGGCGTCTCGGCCGGCAGCGCGCCGAATGCTGTTGTGGGCGCAACGGTCGCGGGAGGTGCGCAATGAGCACGCTGCCGCAACAACGAAGCACGCGCCGGCCGGACCCGGTCACCGAATCGCCGTGGGTGCGCTGGCTCCTGACCGGCATCGCGCTCGTGTTTCTCGCGCTGTTTCTCGTGGTGCCGCTCGTCGCCGTGTTCTGGCAGGCGCTTTCGAAGGGCATTGGCTTTTACTTCGCGTCGCTCGTCGACCCTGACGCGCTCTCCGCGATCAAGCTCACGCTTATCACTGCAGCGATCGCAGTGCCCTTGAATCTGGCGTTCGGTCTCGCGGCTTCGTGGGCGATCGCGAAGTTCGAGTTTCGCGGCAAGGCGCTGCTCACCACGCTGATCGACCTGCCGTTTTCGGTCTCGCCGGTGATTTCGGGTCTCATCTACGTGCTGATGTTCGGCGCGCAGGGCTGGTTCGGGCCGTGGCTCGAAGACCACAACGTGCAGATCATTTTCGCGGTGCCGGGCATCGTGCTTGCCACGATTTTCGTGACGTTCCCGTTCGTCGCGCGCGAGTTGATTCCGCTTATGCAAGCGCAAGGCAACGATGAAGAAGAGGCCGCGCACGTGCTGGGCGCCTCGGGCTGGCAGATGTTCCGCCGCGTGACGCTGCCCAATATCCGCTGGGGTTTGCTGTACGGCGTGATTCTTTGCAATGCGCGCGCGATGGGTGAGTTCGGCGCGGTTTCGGTGGTGTCGGGCCATATTCGCGGCCAGACCGATACGATGCCGCTGCACGTCGAGATTCTTTATAACGAGTACAACTTCGCAGCGGCTTTCGCCGTGGCATCGCTGCTCGCGTTGCTCGCACTCGTCACGCTTGGCCTGAAGCTGCTCGCGGAGCGCCGCCTTTCGGCGCAAATGCGCGGCGCAGATGACATTCCCGCCTACGCTGGCCCGCAGCCCGCGGCCGTGCAACACGTTTCACAACCCGCAGCGCCTCTCGCCGTGCGCCAACCGATTCAAGTAGGGGAGCAGTAACCATGGGCATCACCGTCAGCAATCTGCAGAAGCGCTTCGGCGACTTCACCGCCCTCGACAACGTCTCGCTCGACTTTCCGCCGGGCGAACTGGTTGCGCTGCTCGGACCTTCCGGTTGTGGCAAGACCACGCTCCTGCGCGTGATCGCGGGCCTCGAATACGCAGACGCGGGCCAGGTCGTGCTGCAAGGTCAGGACGTGGGCGAGGTGGGCGCGCGCGAGCGTCAGGTGGGCTTCGTGTTCCAGCATTACGCGCTGTTCCGCCATATGACGGTATTCGAGAACGTGGCGTTCGGCCTGCGCGTGAAGCCGCGCGGCGAGCGGCCCTCGGAGGCCGTGATCCGCGAGAAGGTGCACGAATTGCTCAAGCTCGTGCAGCTCGACTGGCTCGCTCAGCGCTACCCGTCAGAACTTTCGGGCGGCCAGCGTCAGCGCATCGCGCTGGCGCGCGCGCTCGCCGTCGAGCCAAAGGTGCTGCTGCTCGACGAGCCGTTCGGCGCGCTCGACGCCAAGGTGCGCAAGGAATTGCGCTCATGGCTGCGCCGCTTGCACGACGACCTGCACATCTCGACTATCTTCGTCACGCACGACCAGGAAGAAGCGCTCGAGGTGGCCGATCGCATCGTGGTGATGAATCATGGGCATGTGGAGCAGGTGGGCAGTCCGCAGGACGTCTATGATCATCCGCAGACGTCATTCGTCTACGAGTTTCTCGGCGCCGCGAACCGGCTGCGCGGCAGTGTGGATGCGCGTGGCTTCGTAGCTGAAGGCGCGGCGCAGCCGATCTCGGTGCACGCCAGCTTCGAAGGTCCGGCGCTCGCCTACGTGCGCCCGCACGACCTCGTGCTGCACCGCGAAGCGCGCGACCACCGAGATGGCATCGTCGTCGACGTGCGCCGCGTGGTGACGCTGGGCGGCTCGGTGCGCGTGGAGCTGGAAAGCCGCACGGGCGGCGCGCTCGAAGCCGAACTCGACCGCGAGTCATGGCGCGCGCTGGGCCTCGCGGTCGGCGAGGGCGTGACGGCAGTGCCGCGCGGGCTGCGTGTTTTCCCGGCTTAAATTCCCGGCTTAAATCGCGGCGCAATGCGCGTTACAGTGCTCACATCGACAAAAACGAATAATCGGTCAGCAGTCCCGGAGAGAAGACCATGAATTTTCAGCAGTTGCGCTTCGTGCGCGAAGCCGTGCGGCAGAACATGAACCTGACCGAAGTGGCGAACGTGCTCTACACGTCGCAGTCGGGCGTCTCCAAGCAGATCAAGGATCTCGAAGACGAACTCGGCGTGGACATCTTCGTTCGCCGCGGCAAACGCTTGACCGGTCTCACGGAGCCGGGCAAGGCGGTGCATCAACTCATCGAGCGCATGCTGCTCGACGCCGAGAACCTGCGCCGCGTGGCGCGTCAGTTCGCGGACCAGGACAGCGGCCACCTCGTGGTCGCGACGACGCACACGCAGGCGCGTTACGCGCTGCCGAAGGTCGTGCACCAGTTCCGCGAAGTGTTTCCGAAGGTCCACCTCGCACTGCGCCAGGGCAATCCGCAACAGATCGCGCAGATGATCATCAACGGCGAGGCCGACATCGGCATCTCGACCGAGGCGCTCGACCGCTTCCCCGATATCGTCACGTTCCCGTGCTACTCGTGGCATCACGTGGTGGTGGTGCCGAAGACGCATCCGCTCGTGGGGCGCGAAAATCTCACGCTCGAAGACGTGGCCGAGTATCCGGTCATCACCTACGATCAGGATTTCACGGGCCGCTCGCATATCGACCAGGCGTTTGCGAAGGCGAGCGTGGTGCCCGACGTGGTGCTGACCGCTATCGACGCGGACGTGATCAAGACCTATGTCGAACTCGGCATGGGTGTGGGCATCGTCGCGGCGATGGCCTACGACCCGAAGCGCGACAGCGAACTCGTCGCGCTCGACACGGAGCATCTGTTCGAAGCGAGCACGACGCGAGTGGGCCTGCGCAAGGGCGCGTTCCTGCGCCAGTACGCGTACCGGCTCATCGAAATGTTCGCGCCGCAACTCACCGAACAGCAGATCGCAAGCCAGTTGCGCGAGGCAACCTGAAAAGCGGGCATTTTCCCGGCGGGCGGCAGATCGCTTAAAATCGCCGCCATGAATACTTCCACTTCCACTTCCGCGGCGGCGCCGAAAGCGCTGCCGCGCATCGCTGTGCTCGCCACGGGCGGCACCATCGCGGGCTCTGCTGCCGACGCGGCGAACACTGCGGGCTACCAGGCCGGCGTGATCGGCGTCGCGCAGCTTCTGGCAGCCGTGCCGGGGCTTGACGCCATCGCGCAGATCCACGCCGAGCAGGTCGCGAGCATCGACAGCAAGGACATGTCGCTCGCGCTGTGGTCCACGCTCGCGCAGCGCGTGAACGAACTGCTGGCTAGCGACGAGATCGACGGCGTGGTGATCACGCACGGCACAGATACGCTCGAAGAAACCGCGTATCTGCTGCATCTCACGGTGAAGAGTGCGAAGCCGTGCATCTTGACGGCGGCGATGCGGCCCGCAACGGCGCTTTCCGCCGACGGCCCGCTCAATCTGCTCAACGCCGTCACGCTCGCGGCGAGCGCGGCGGCGACGGGGCAGGGCGTGCTGGTGGCGTTCAATAACCGCATTCATTGCGCACGCGACGTCGCGAAGACCAGTACCTATGCGGTGGATGCGTTTCAGTCGCCCGAAATCGGTGCGCTGGGCTGGGTGCAGGATGGGCGCGTGGAATTCCAGCGCCGCGCGCTGCGCCCGCATACGGTCGATGCGCCGTTCACGGCGTCGGTGCAATGGCCGCAGGTCGAGATCGTGACGAGCTATGCGGGCGTGTCGCGCGCCGCGGTCGAAGCGCTCGTGGCCGCCGGCGTGGATGGCTTCGTCGTGGCCGGTACCGGCAACGGCTCGATTCACGGCGCGTTGCAGCAGTCGCTGGCCGAAGCGGCGGCGAAGGGCGTGGCCGTTGTGCGCGCTTCGCGCGTCGGCTCGGGGCACGTGATGCACAACGGCGCGGCGAAGGACGACGCGCTCGGCTTCGTTTCTTCGGGCACGCTTAGCCCGTACAAGTCGCGTGTGCTGTTGCTGCTCGCGCTCGCAGCAGGCACGACCGACAAGGCGGGGCTGCAGTACGTGTTCGACACGTACTGAGCCACACAGCGCACAACGAAAAACAGGCCTTGCGCATCACTGCGCAAGGCCTGTTGCGTTTCTGGCCGAGCTTGCGTGCTACCGCGCTTACTGCAGCGGCGGAATCACCAGCACCTGACCCGGATAGATCTTGTCCGGGCTCTTTAGCATCGGCGTGTTCGCCTGGAAAATCGCGTCGTTCTTCGCGCCGCTGCCGTAGTACTTCTCGGCGATCTTCCAGAGGTTGTCGCCGGAAACGACCGTGTGGTGCTGCGCCTCGGGCGCGGGGTTCGTCACGCTCATCTGGTCGTCGACCTTGTCGACGTTCTGCACGTTGCCGGCCGCGACGAGGATCTTCTCCTTCGTCGGCTGGTCGGCCGCGTTGCCGGTGACCGTCACGGTGTGCGAGACGCCGTCGTAGGCCACGCCGAGGTTGTCGGCGTCGAGGCCTTGCGAGCGGATATAGGCCGCGATCGCCTCGCCGGCCTTCTGGTTCAGTGCGGCGAGATTCGCGGCGGGGTCTGCGGGTGCAGCAGCGGGTTCCGCGGCCGCGGCCGGTGCGGCAGTTGCGCCGAAGAGTTTTTCGCCTGCTTCCTTGATGAAATTGATAATGCCCATCGATCACACTCCTCACGTGCTGGAAATGACTGGGTGCTCACGCGTCGCGTCCACCTTGACCGGTCTGCGTGACAGCCCGATGAAAGCACGATTCTAGAAATGCGGTCTCGACGGCGTCCATCGGGGCGGCGTCAAAGAGTGTGAAACCTGGGAGAAAAGGGAAGGGAAAGAAAAACGGGCATCCGACACGCGGACACCCGATGACGACGTCTGACCGACCAAGGCTTCCCCGCCGTCACCGGGCGCCGCTTTCGGACCCCACTGGCCGCCCTCAGCCCAGAGCGGCACCGATTTGCCTCGCGACGGTTGCCGCCGCCGCGAAGCGCCCCACGGGAGGCGCGTGCGCTGTAGCCATTGCGCACGCGCCGATATGCGTGATCCGGTTCTGCGGGCGGTCCGCGCGTTACACCGCGTGAACCGCTGTCCTGCTATCGCTGAAACTTAAGCCGCCTTCACTTGCGTTTGCGGTTCGGCGATCTCGAAGTTCGCCATGATTTCGAGCGCGCGGATCATCGCCGAGTGGTCCCAGGCTTTGCCGCCGTTCGCGGCGCACACGCTGAAGAGCTGCTGCGCGCTCGCGGTGTGCGGCAGCGCGATGCCCAGCTTGCGCGCGCCGTCGATCGCGAGGTTCAGGTCCTTCTGGTGCAATTCGATACGGAAGCCCGGATTGAACGTGCGCTTGGTCATGCGCTCGCCGTGCACTTCGAGAATGCGCGACGAAGCGAAGCCGCCCATGAGGGCCTTGCGCACGCGCTCGGGGTCGGCGCCCGAACGTGCTGCGAACAGCAGCGCTTCGGCCACGGCCTCGATGTTCAGCGCGACGATGATCTGGTTCGCTACCTTGCAGGTCTGGCCCGCGCCGTTGTCGCCGATGAGCGAAATGTTCTTGCCCATCAATTCGAACAGCGGCTTGGCGAGATCGAACGACTTTTGCGGGCCGCCGACCATGATCGTGAGCGTGGCTTCGCGTGCGCCGACTTCGCCGCCCGAGACCGGTGCGTCGAGATAGTCGCAGCCAAGCGCGTTGATCTGCTTGGCGAACTGTTGCGTTTCGAGCGGCGAGATCGAGCTCATGTCGATCACGAGCTTGCCAGCCGAAAGACCCTTGGCAACGCCGTCGTCGGCGAACAGGACGTTGGCGACATCAGGGGTGTCCGGCACCATCACGATGACGATGTCCGACACCTTCGCCACGGTCGTCGAATCGGCGACGACTTCGGTTTGCGTGCGCAGGTCGTCGGGCACCGGGTACTTGCCGTTCACGGCGAGCGTGTGGCCGCCCTTGATGAGGTTGCGCGCCATGTGCGCGCCCATGATGCCGAGTCCGATAAAGCCAATCTTTGCCATCTTGTGTGTCTCCGTTAAAGCGAATGCGTGAAAGTGCGCAGTTGTGCGCGCGAATTTGCGTTCGCGAAGTTGCGTTGATTACGCGCTCAGGCGAGTTCGGCGGTGCGCTGCTTCGCGCTGCGCAACCAGCTGAGACCTTCGACGGTCGTCGTGCTCGGCTTGTACTCGCATCCGATGTGACCTTCGTAGCCGAGCGTGTCGAGCAGATCGAACAGGAACGGGTAGTTGATTTCGCCTGTGCCGGGCTCGTTGCGGCCAGGATTGTCGGCGAGCTGGATGTGGGCGATCTTCGCGAAGTGCTTCTTCATCGTCGCGGCGAGTTCGCCTTCCATGCGCTGCATGTGATAGATGTCGTACTGCAGGAACAGGTTGTCCGAGCCGGTCTTTTTGATCACGTCGAGCGCTTCGGCGGAGCGGTTCAGCGCGAAACCGGGAATGTCGTACGAGTTGCACGGCTCGACCAGCAGGCGGATGCCTTCGCGCTTCAGTTCGCCAGCGGCAAAGCGAAGGTTATCGACGATCGTGGCGAGCGCCGTCTCGCGATCGACGCCTGCCGTCGGAATGCCGACGAGGCAGTTGAGCTGCGGCACCTTCAGCGCCTTCGCGTACTCGATCGCGCGGCCGACGCCTTCCTGGAACTCGCCACGGCGATCGGGCAGGCAGGCAATGCCGCGCTCGCCCGCTTCCCAGTTGCCGGCGGGCAGATTGTGAAGCACGAGCTTCAGCCCGTTGACTTCGAGGCGCTCGGCCAGTTCAGCGGCCTTGTACGGATAGGGGAACAGGAACTCCACGGCGTCGAAGCCCGCTTGCGCCGCCGCGGCGAAGCGGTCGAGGAAGGGCACTTCGTTGAACAGCATGGTGAGGTTCGCGGCGAATTTTGGCATGGTGCGGGGTCTCGCTGGTCGGTCAATAAGGGAAGTCAGGCGGGAATTCAGGCAGGCAGTGCGCCGATGCCGTGCGCGCTGCCTGTGCTGCGGTGATGCGTGATCGAATGCGCTCAGTCGAGGGCATTGAGTGCGCTGATGGCAGTCGGCGCGTGCTCGGGCTTTTCGGCCAGTTCCTCGAATTCGTTGATGGCGTCGATCTCGGTGCCCATCGAGATGTTGGTCACACGCTCGAGAATCACTTCGACGACCACCGGCACGCTGAACTCGGCCGCCATCGACTGCGCCTGCTTCAGCGCCGGTGCGATTTCCTCCGGCTTGAACACGCGCAGCGCCTTGCAACCGAGGCCTTCGGCGACCGTGACGTGATCGACGCCATAGCCGTTCACTTCAGGCGCGTTGATGTTCTCGAACGCGAGCTGCACGCAGAAGTCCATGTCGAACGCGCGCTGCGCCTGACGGATCAGGCCGAGATACGAGTTGTTCACGACCACGTGCACATACGGCAGCTTGAACTGTGCGCCCACGGCCAGCTCTTCGACCATGAACTGGAAGTCGTAATCGCCCGAGAGCGCCACGATGGGACGCGTCGGATCGGCTGCGCGTACGCCGAGTGCTGCGGGAATCGTCCAGCCGAGCGGGCCCGCCTGGCCGCAGTTGATCCAGTTGCGCGCCTTGTACACGTGCAGGAACTGCGCGCCTGCGATCTGCGAAAGGCCGATCGTGCTCACGTAGCAGGTGTCGCGGCCGAACGCCTTGTTCATCTCTTCGTACACGCGTTGCGGCTTGATCGGCGTGTTCTCGAAGTGCGTCTTGCGAAGCATCGTGCGCTTGCGTTGCTGGCAGTCGGCCACCCACGCGCTGCGGTCCTTCAACTTGCCCGCGGCCTTCCATTCCTGCGCGATTTCAACGAAGAGTTCGAGTGCGGCCTTCGCGTCCGACACGATGCCGAGATCCGGACCGAACACGCGGCCGATCTGCGTCGGTTCGATATCGACGTGCACGAACTTGCGGCCCTTCGTGTAGACCTCGACGCTGCCCGTATGACGGTTCGCCCAGCGGTTGCCGATGCCGAGCACGAAGTCGGAGGCGAGCATCGTGGCGTTGCCGTAGCGATGCGAGGTCTGCAGGCCGACCATGCCGGCCATGAGCGGGTGGTCGTCGGCAATCGCGCCCCACGACATGAGCGTCGGGATGACGGGCACGCCCACGGTTTCGGCGAACTTGACGAGCAGGTCTTCGGCGGCTGCGTTGAGCACGCCGCCACCCGAGACGATCAGCGGTTTTTCGCTGGCGTTGAGCAGTTCGAGCGCAGCTTCGATCTGCTTGCGCGATGCCTTCGGCTTGTAGACCGGCAGCGGCTCGTAGGTGTCGATGTCGAATTCGATTTCGGCGAGCTGCACGTCGATGGGCAAATCGACCAGCACCGGACCGGGACGGCCCGAGCGCATCAGATGGAACGCCTGCTGGAACACGCGCGGCACGAGCGCGGGCTCGCGCACGGTGACGGACCACTTGGTGACGGGCTTGGCGATCGACTCGATGTCGACGGCCTGAAAGTCTTCCTTGTAGAGGCGGGCGCGCGGCGCCTGGCCCGTGATCGCGAGGATCGGAATCGAATCGGCCTGGGCCGAGTAGAGGCCCGTGATCATGTCGGTGCCCGCGGGGCCCGAGGTGCCGATGCACACGCCAATGTTGCCGGGCGTGGCCCGCGTATAGCCTTCGGCCATGTGCGAGGCGCCTTCGACGTGGCGCGCCAGCACGTGGGTGATGCCGCCGGCTTTCTTCATCGCCGAATAGAACGGATTGATGGCTGCGCCCGGCACGCCGAAAGCGGTATCGATGCCTTCTTTTTCGAGCACCAGAACAGCGGCGTCGACGGCTCTCATTTTGGCCATGATTGTCTCCTGAATGTCTCGTATGCGAGGAATGGCTAAGCGTTGAGGCCCACTTTAGGGGCGCAGGAAAGGTTTGATAAGATCAGTCCAGGTCGTTTATTCCGAAACAAAAAGTATGGAATGCCGGTAGAACGGGGCTTCCGCCTGGAAGGAGACACGCAATGGACCGCTTCAAGCAGATCGAAACCTTCGTGCGCGTCGCGGAGGCGGGCAGCCTCGCGGCCGCGGCGCTCGAGGAAGGCGTCTCGCCGGTGATCCTCGGGCGGCGTATCGACGCACTGGAAAAGCGCCTGGGCGTGAAACTCATTTACCGTTCGACGCGGCGGCTCGTGGTGAGCGAGGAGGGCGCGGCCTTTCTCGAGCGCTGTCGCGGCCTGCTCGCCGACTGGGATCAGGCCGAAAACGAACTGTCCGCCGGGCGCCAGGTGGTGAGCGGCCATCTGATCGTCTCGGCGCCGGCCGCGTTCGGGCGCAAGCACGTCGCGCCGCTCGCACCCGAGTTTCTCGCCGACAAGCCCGAACTCCAGGTCTCGTTCAATCTCACCGACCGCGTAGTCGATCTGGTGCGCGAGGGCTATGACCTGTCGATCCGCATTGGCGGCGCGGTGGATCCGAATTTCGTCGCCGTGAAACTCGCCACGAACCGGCGCGTGGTGTGCGGCACGCCCGAGTATTTCCGCAAGCACGGGCGGCCCAAAACGCTCGAAGACCTGCCGAATCACAATTGCCTTGCGTTCAACCTGCAGGGCGGCCAGAACCGCGGCTGGTACTTCAGCCGCGGCGGCAAGCTCGTGACGGTGCGCGTGGGCGGCACGCTCGACTGCAATGACGGCGAACTGCTGCACCGCTGGGTGACCGAGAGCCTCGGCCTCGGCTGGCGCTCGACCTGGGAGATTGACGCCCAACTCGCGCGCGGCGAACTCGAAACCGTGCTCGACGAGTACGCGCTGCCGGATTACGACATCCTCGCGGTGTATCCGCAGCAGCGCTACGTGCCGGCGCGCGTGCGCTATTTCATCGACTATCTCAAGGAGGTCTACGCGCGGCCGGGGTATTGGGCGGGCGCGTGATGGCGCATTTCGAATTTATTTTCTTTTTTCGTGTGCACACGGCGGGAATAAACTGGGCCGAGCTTCGGTAGTGCCTGTATGGCGGCCACGGTCGCGCAAGCCAGACGAAGACGCGAGGGGAAGACGTGGGCGAATCCGCGTATGAGCAGGATGAGGCCGGACGCAGCCGCCGCTTTCAGGCGCTGGCGCTGCCGCATCTCGATGCGGCCTACAATCTCGCGCGCTGGCTTTCGCGCAATCCGGGCGACGCGGAAGATATCGTCCAGGAGGCGTTCCTGCGCGCGTTTCGCTTCTTCGACGCGTTTCGCGGCGACGAGGCCCGCCCGTGGCTCCTCGCGATCGTGCGGCGTGTCTGGTACGACGAATGGCGGCGGCGCACGGGCGCGGAAGAGGTGGCGCCGTTCGATGAATTGCGCGACGACGCGCCGCTCGAAGGCTGGGAAACGGGCGGCGTCGATCCGGAGACGCTCGCGATCCGCGCCGAAGACACCCGCCACGTGCAGGACGCGTTGAGGCGCCTGCCGGTGGAATATCGGGAAGTGCTGGTGCTGCGCGAGCTGGAAGAACTGGGCTATCGAGAGATCGCGGCAATTGCCGACCTGCCGATTGGCACCGTGATGTCGCGACTGGCACGTGGCCGCAGGCGTCTGGCGACGCTGCTGGCGGCGTACCACGGCGGCGCTAGCGCCAGTGGTGCAGCCAGCGGGCCTGCAAGCGAATCTGTCCTCCGCGCCCATGGCTGCGCGGACGACAAGGCAGGAGTCGGGGGAAGTAATCAAGCCAGGAGACCATCCGGCCGGGGGAGCGGCGGTCGGTTCCGCGAGGAGCCGGCCGCCGACGGCGGAGCGCCGTTGCGCTCTCGCACCGAAGGCCGAACGACGGAGGCGCCAGATGAACTGTAACGAAGCGCGCCCGCTGGTCGACGCGAGCGTCGATCGCGAACTCTCCGCCGCCGACGAATGGCGTGTGCGCGAGCATCTCGCAGGTTGCGAGGGGTGCCGCCGTGTCGCCGACGATGCGCAGGCCATCTCCCAGATGATCCGCTCCGCGCCCTATCATCGTGCGCCGGCTGGACTGGCTGCGCGTATCGTCGCGGCATTGCCGGCGACCGAAGTGGCGTCTGCGAAGGCAACGCCGACGCCCGCTCCCGTGCGCGACTCAGGTGGCTGGCGCGGCTGGGTGCGCCACTGGTGGCCGGGCAGCGGCGCAGGAGCGCAAGGCGGTGGTGGCTGGAGCGCACCGGTTGCCAACGCCGGCCCGCGCGCGGCCACGCTTGCGTGGTTTGGCTGCGCCGTGCTGATCCTCTGTGCGCTGGCGGTGATCGCCACGTTGCACCTGCGCCGCCCGGCCGCTGAAACAGCCTTCGTCGACGATCTCGTGTCGAGTCACGTGCGCGCCCAGATCTCAGGCCGCGATATCGATGTGATATCGACCGACCGCCATACCGTGAAGCCATGGTTCAACGGTCGTATCGACTACGCGCCGCCCGTCTTCGATCTGGCGCAGGAGGGTTTTGCGCTGGCGGGCGGACGGCTCGATTATGTGGGGCGCGAACGCGTCGCGGTGCTCGTCTATCATTATCGCAAGCATGTGATCGACGTCTATGTGTTCCCGCCGGGCTCGAGCGGACCGGCCGTCTCGGGCGCCGCGCCGCAGGGTTCGAGCGAAGGCTACGCGCTCCTGCGCTGGCAGGCCGCGGGCATGACCTGGTGGGCCGTGACGGACGCTGGCTCAGACGCGCTCGACGGTCTGCGCGCGGCGCTCGACGCCCGTCTCGCGGGCGGCGCGAGCGAGGCGGCCGGCGGCTAGGTTGCCGTCTCATATGGGCGCGGTGGGCGCCTTCAGGGCGCTCCCCACCGCGCAAGTCATTGAAAACACGTCCGAATCATCGCGCCAAGTCGCAATCTTGGTTGCGCGCGTAGCCCATCCGCGCTACAATCTTCGGCTTCTCACTTGCCACACCGGTTCCGACGCCCGGGTGGCTTCTATCCATAAGTCAGCACAAGGAGTGAATATGCGTCATTACGAAATCGTCTTTATCGTGCATCCCGATCAGAGCGAGCAAGTGCCCGCCATGATCGAGCGTTACAAGAGCACGATCACCTCGCACGGTGGCCAGATCCACCGTATCGAAGACTGGGGCCGTCGCCAACTGGCCTACATGATCGAGAAACTCGCGAAGGCTCACTACGTCTGCATGAACATCGAATGCGACCAGACCACGCTCGACGAACTGGAACACGCGTTCAAGTTCAACGATGCTGTTCTGCGTCACCTCATCGTCAAGATGAAGAAGGCCGAAACCGGCCCGTCGCCGATGATGAAGGAAGTGCAGCGCGAAGAAGCCAAGAAGGCGGCTGCCCAGCCGACCGAAGCGCAGGCTTAAGTACACAAGCCATCAGGATTCAAGCTCATTTGCCTAAGTTAGCCCCGTGAACAGGCTGCAGCTTACGGCTAGCGTCGTTGAACGCGAACCGGTGCGGTACACCCCCGCCGGCGTTCCGATTGCAAGCGTGACGTTGCAGCACCGCACGGAGGTCGTCGAAGCCGGCATTCCCCGCTTCGTCGAACTCACGATGCCCGCGGTGGCGGCCGGCAAGGCCTGCGGTCTCGTAGAAAGCTGTGAGATGGGCGTGGAAGCGCTCTTCACCGGTTTTCTGGCGAAAAAGCACCGCAATGCGCGAACCCTGGTGTTTCATATCACCGAAATGCAAGGCACAGGAAAGGACTAATCATGCCCCGCCCGACTGGTAAGAAATTCGACAAGCGTCGTCAGCAACAAAACCCGCTCTTCAAGCGCAAGAAGTTCTGCCGCTTCACGGCTGCAAACGTCGAACAGATCGACTACAAGGACCTCGATACGCTGAAGGACTTCATCGGCGAAAACGGCAAGATCACGCCGGCTCGTCTGACGGGTACGAAGGCCCACTATCAGCGTCAGCTGGACACGGCTATCAAGCGCGCGCGTTTCCTCGCGCTGATGCCGTACACCGACCAGCACAAGGCCTAACAAGACGACGCGATAAGGAGCAATAGAATGCAGATCATTCTTCTGGAAAAAGTCGTCAACCTGGGTAACCTCGGCGACATCGTCAAGGTGAAGGACGGTTACGCACGTAACTTCCTGATCCCGAACAAGAAGGCACGCCGTGCAACGAAGGACGCAATCGCTGAATTCGAAGTTCGCCGCGCTGAACTCGAAAAGGCCGCTGCTGAAAAGCTGGCAGCTGCGCAAGCCGAAGGCGAAAAGCTGAACGGCCTGACCGTTCAGATCGGCCAGAAGGCTGGCGTGGACGGCCGTCTGTTCGGCTCGGTCACGAACGCGGACATCGCCGTTGCGCTCACGAAGCAAGGCTTCGCAGTGGAAAAGGCGCAAGTGCGTCTGCCGGAAGGCCCGCTGAAGATGGTGGGCGACCACCCGGTGCACGTTTCGCTGCACACCGACGTCCTCGTCGACGTCACGGTGTCGGTGCTGGGCGAGCACGCCTAAGTACCCACGTGCGGTCCTTTCGGGCCGCGCGCGGTGTGACGCCGCATTTGACGCATGACCTCAGGAAGGGCAGGAGCCGCAGGGCTTCTGCCTTTTTTGTTGCGCGCCGTCTGGACGCTCGTTGCGAGTTTTCACGCTTGTTCGAGGCACCCCCTTGTCCGATAATTGCCCTCCATGAACGCTCCGAAAGATCCCCAACTCGACTCGCTGAAAGTCCCGCCGCATTCGATCGAAGCCGAGCAATCCGTGCTCGGCGGCCTGCTGCTGGATAACGCCGCATGGGACCGGATCGCCGACTTCCTCTCGCAAAGCGACTTCTATCGCTACGATCACCGCATCATCTTCGAGCATATTGGCCGGCTGATCGCGGCGACGCGCCCGGCTGACGTGGTGACGGTGTACGAGGCGCTCGGCACGTCGGGCAAAGCGGATGACGTGGGCGGCCTCGCGTACCTGAACGCGCTCGCACAGAACACGCCGAGCGCCGCGAACATTCGCCGCTATGCGGAAATCGTGCGAGACCGGGCGGTGCTGCGCCGCCTCGTTTCCGTCGCCGACGAGATTTCCGCCGACGCCTTCAACCCGCAGGGCAAGGAAGTGCGCCAGCTGCTCGACGAGGCCGAGTCGAAGGTGTTCTCGATCGCCGAAGACGGCGCGCGCGGCACTCAGGGCTTCCTCGAGATCGGGCCGCTGCTCACGCAGGTCGTGGAGCGTATCGACACGCTCTATCACACGGCCAACCCGAGTGACGTGACGGGTACGCCCACGGGCTTCATGGACCTCGACCGCATGACTTCGGGCATGCACGGCGGCGAGCTGATCATCGTGGCAGGGCGCCCGTCGATGGGTAAGACCGCGTTCTCGATGAACATCGGTGAATACGTGGCCGTGGAGTACGGGCTGCCGGTGGCGGTGTTCTCCATGGAAATGCCGGGCACGCAACTCATCATGCGTATGCTCGGATCGGTCGGACGCCTGGACCAGCACCGCATGCGTACGGGCCGGCTGACCGACGAGGACTGGCCGAAGCTCACGCACGCCGTGCAGAAAATGAGCGAGGCGCAAATCTTCATCGACGAAACGGGTGGCCTGAACCCGATGGAATTGCGCTCGCGCGCGCGGCGTCTGTCGCGCCAGTGCGGCAAGCTCGGGCTCATCATCATCGACTACCTGCAGCTCATGAGCGGCTCGTCGTCGGGCGAAAACCGGGCGACCGAAATTTCGGAAATTTCGCGCTCGCTCAAGAGTCTCGCGAAGGAACTGGATGTGCCGGTGATCGCGCTGTCTCAGCTGAACCGCGGTCTGGAGCAGCGTCCGAACAAGCGACCGGTGATGTCGGATCTTCGCGAATCGGGCGCTATCGAACAGGATGCGGACGTCATCCTGTTCATCTATCGTGACGAAGTCTACAACCCCGACAGCCCCGACAAGGGTACGGCCGAAATCATCATCGGCAAGCAGCGTAACGGTCCGATCGGCCCCGTTCGCCTCACGTTCCACGGTCAATACACGAAGTTCGATAATTTTGCCGGGGCGCAGACTTTCTACGGCGAATAAGGCGATTGGTTGCACGGCTTGCGCCAAAGTGGCGCAAATGCCGCTGCGGCGTTTGCCGATCAATGCGGCGACTCTCTCCTGACGATACAATGTTGCCGTTTTATGACGGTTAGCTTTGTCGCTTATTTTGCCGCCTAATTTGCCGCTTACTGACGGCAATCCGAGACCAATTTCCGGGATACCAATGTTCGGTCGATTCATGCCCACCGAGGGCAAGTTCTTCGAAATTTTCAACGCACATGCGAAATGCATCGTTTCCGCGAGCCGCGAACTCGAACTTCTGATCGATAACCTCGCTGACGCCGAGGTCCACAAGCAGAACGTGCAGGTCGCCGAAAAGGCCGCCGACAAGCTCACGCACGAGGCGATCGACCTGCTGCACAAGACCTTCATCACGCCGCTCGACCGCGACGAGATCCACAAGCTGATCACGACGATGGACGACTGCCTCGACCTCATGGAGGACGTCGCCACGGCCATTTCGCTCTACGACGTGCAAGCCGTGACCGCCGAGGCGAGCCAGCTGGCGCATGTGGTGACGGCCACGGCCGAGCGTGTGCAACTGGCGGTGGGGCTCCTCTCCGACATGAAGCAGGCGCGCGAAATCCTCAAGGCCTGCGAGGACATCGATCGCCTCGAATCCGATGCCGACCGCCTGTTGCGCTCCGCCATCTCGAAGCTTTTCCGCGAGGAAGACAACGTCAAGACGCTGATCAAGCTGAAGGCCATCTACGAACTGCTCGAAGCGATCACGGACAAGTGCGAGGATGTCGCGAACATCATCGAAGGCATCGTGCTAGAGAACGCCTGAGCGGACTGCGATGCAATCGATACAACTCGCCCTCTGGGCGGTCGCGACGCTGGTCGCCATCGCCCTCATCTTCGACTTCATGAACGGCTTTCACGACGCGGCGAATTCCATCGCCACGGTCGTGTCAACGGGCGTTCTGAAGCCGCAGCAGGCGGTGGCGTTTGCCGCCATGTTCAACGTGATCGCCTATTTCGTGTTCCACCTGAAGGTGGCGCAGACGGTGGGCAAAGGCACGATCGACCCCGATATTGTCGACCACTACGTAGTGTTCGGCGCGCTGATGGGCGCGATTGGCTGGAACGTGCTCACGTGGTACTACGGCATTCCGTCGAGCTCCTCGCACGCGCTGATCGGCGGTCTCGTGGGTGCGGCGCTCGCGAAGTCGGGTTGGGCCTCGCTCAATTTCGACGGCCTCATGAAGACCGTTGCGTTCATCTTCATCTCGCCGCTGCTCGGTTTCATACTGGGGTCGTTCTTCATGCTCACGGTGTCGTGGCTGTACTTCCGCACGCCGCCAAGCAAGGTCGACCGGCGCTTCAGGCGCCTGCAACTCATTTCCGCGAGCCTCTATAGCCTTGGCCACGGTGGCAACGATGCGCAGAAGACCATCGGCATCATCTGGATGCTGCTGATCGCAACGGGCTACTCGGCGATCGGCTCGGACGCACCGCCCATCTGGGTGATTGGCGGCTGCTATCTGTCGATGGGTCTCGGCACGCTGTTCGGCGGCTGGCGCATCGTGCGCACGATGGGTCAGAAGATCACCAAGCTCAAGCCGGTGGGCGGTTTCTGCGCGGAGGCGGGCGGGGCGCTCACGCTTTTCACGGCTTCGTGGATGGGTATTCCCGTTTCGACCACGCACACGATCACTGGCGCGATTGTCGGCGTTGGCGCGACGCAGAAGCTCAGCGCGGTGCGCTGGGGCGTGGCGGGCAACATCGTCTGGGCCTGGGTGCTGACCATACCGGCCTCGGCCACGCTGGCCGCCGCTGCCTGGTGGCTCGGTCACCGCTTCATGTAAAACCTGCGGCGCCTTCGGGCGCCGCAGTGCTTTCAGGCCTCTCCAGCGCGCTCGCGGGCGCTTCAGATCAGCGGCGTGCTGGCCCCGTCCATCGGAATGAGCGCGCCAGTGACGTAGCTCGCGCGCTGGCTCGCGAGGAAGAGCGCGACATCGGCAATTTCCTCCGGCTTCGCGTAGCGCCCGAGCGGCACCTTCGATTCGCCGCTCGCCAGCGCCTCGTCCGCGCCGACGCCTTGCCGCTGTGCCTCCAGCTGAACAGCCTCCTGCAGCCGCTCCGTGAGCGTGGCGCCCGGGTTGATCGCGTTGATGCGGATGCCATATCGCGCGTGGTAATGCGCGAGGCCCACGGTGGCGAGCATCAACGCCGCGTTGGCCGCGCCTCCCGCGATATGGATGTCGCTCGCGAACTTGCCGCCCATGCCGATGATATTGACGATGGCACCGGGCGCCAGGCTCTCGCCCGACTTGATCCGCTGCACCATGCGACGCAGTACTTCCTGCTGTGGGTAGATGTAGGGAAAATATTTCGCCTCCATCGTCGCCCTGAACGCGTCGGCATCGAGCGTTTCCGGGTCATAGCGGCGCGCCGCGCCCGCGCTGT
Organism: Paraburkholderia flagellata; assembly: GCF_021390645.1. Lineage (GTDB taxonomy): Bacteria > Pseudomonadota > Gammaproteobacteria > Burkholderiales > Burkholderiaceae > Paraburkholderia > Paraburkholderia flagellata. Next base: position 1,761,594 of record NZ_JAJEJT010000001.1, on the reverse strand, counting down.
TGATGAGGATGTCGATGGGGCCGACCGCCGTGGAGACTTCTTCGACCACGTCCGCGGCACTATGCGCTTCGTGCAGATCGGCGCGCGTGAGGTGCACGTGCAGGCCCTCGCTCGCGAGCTGCTCGCGGGCGCGCGCGAGATTGGCGGGGTCGCGCGAGACGATCGCCACGCGCGCGCCTTCCTGCGCAAAGGCGCGCGCGCAGGCAAGGCCGATGCCCTTGCTGCCGCCCGTCACGAGTACCACCTTCTTGCTGAGTCCAAGATCCATCGTCGCCTCGCTGCGCGAAAGTATGAAAAACGGTCCCGAAACGATAGCAGAGGCGCGGGGCGCCGGAAACCGCTGGAAGCATGAGTCGCCGTCCGGCCAGGGGCCGGGTGCCGCTCAGCGCCGTGGTGCGGCCTCTTCAGTCGCCGCTGTTGGCAAAGCGCGCGATCGGATCATCGCTGGACTGGGTCGGGGCGGGCGAGGCTGAACCGGCGGTCGAGGCGCGCATGATCTGCGCGCTGCCGGCGGACGGTGCCGCCGCCTGGATCGGCGTCGAGCCGACCTGACCAGCCTGGCGCGCTGCTGCGTTTGCGGTGGGGGGCGGGGGCTCGAAGGCGTCGGCGGCGGCGTCGATGGCGTCGCGCGGTGCGCTGGCGGCGTAGCCAGACACGGTGTTGCCAGGCGCAGCTGCGGGAGCGAGCGCACCCGCGTCGCGTGCCTGCGTTTGCGCCGCGCCGAGCGACGCGGGTGGTGGCTCGAACGAGTCGGCCGGGGCGGCGGCCGTCGGTACAGTCGCCGGCGTTGCGGCATAGGCCGGCGGCGGCACGGCGACGATGCGATTCTGGCTCGCGGCAACGGCCCGCGGCGCGGGCTGCGCACCTGAGTTTGGCGCGACGCTCGCCATTGCGGCGGCCGGTGGCGCGACGTTCACGCCGGGCGAACGTTCAGCCGGCGCAGAGGCTTCCCACGTCGGTGTCTCGAAAGGTGTGCGCTTGGGCGGCGCCATTCGGCGGATCCCGTCGAAGCGCTTCGCCCAGTAGGGGTTGGTCAGATAATCGAGCCGCACCGTGCCGCCCGTCGAAGGTGCATTCACGAAACGCAGATTTCCCACGTATATCCCGACGTGCGAATGCGGCCGCCCGGTCGTATTGAAGAAGACGAGATCCCCGGCTGCGATCTCATCGGGCTCGATCGTTTCGCCGCGGGTGCTCATTTCGGCCGTGGTGCGCGGCAAGTCCACTGAGGCCGAGCGCGCCAGCACGTACTTCACGAGGCCGCTGCAATCGAAGCCGCTATCGGGCGTATTGCCGCCCCAGCGATACGGAATGCCGACGAGCCCCATCGCCTGGATCGAGATTTCCTCGCGGCCCACACTGTGATCGACGAAGTTGGGAAAGCCCGGCGGCCTGGTGCGCCAAGCGTTTTCGCCGGAAGACGAACCGCTACGCGAGACCTTTTGCGGCGCGCTGGAACACGCGGCAAGCAGGACTGCGATCAGAAGCGGAAGCCAGAGTCGGCGCATGAAGCGAAGATGGCGCGCGCGACGCGTGCGCCATTGGGAAAACGGGTCATGGGCGGATGGTAGCCCGCCCGTCAGGGCTTTCGCAAGGATTCTTCACAACTTACTTGAAGTACGCGTGGCAACTGTTGTGCCTGGGGGACGCATGGTCAATAAAAAAGGACCGCATCCGGTTCCCCGGATACGGTCCTTGCCATGCGCACGGGCGGCCCTGAAAAGGGGCGCCCGGCGAATGGATTACAGGATATCGGACGCGTAATCGGCAAGCCGCGAGCGTTCGCCGCGGGCGAGCGTCACGTGACCGCTGTGCGCCCAGCCCTTGAAGCGGTCCACCACGTAGGTGAGGCCCGAACTCCCTTCGGTGAGATAAGGCGTGTCGATCTGCGCGATATTGCCCAGACATACGATCTTCGTGCCCGGACCCGCACGCGTGACGAGCGTCTTCATCTGCTTGGGCGTAAGGTTCTGCGCCTCGTCGATGATCAGATACTTGTCGACGAACGTGCGGCCGCGCATGAAGTTCATGCTCTTCACTTTCAGGCGCGAGCGGATCAGCTCCTGAGTCGCAGCGCGACCCCATTCGCCGGCGGCGTCATCGGTTTTCTGGAGGACTTCGAGGTTGTCGTCGAAGGCACCCATCCACGGCTGCATCTTTTCTTCTTCCGTGCCCGGCAGGAAACCGATGTCCTCGCCAACCGGCACCGTCGCGCGCGTGACGATGATCTCGTTGTAGCGCTTTTCGTCGAGCACTTGCGCGAGGCCCGCCGCGAGCGCGACGAGCGTCTTGCCCGTGCCAGCCTGTCCGAGCAGCGTGACGAAGTCGATCTCCGGGTTCATCAGCAGGTTCAGCGCGAAGTTTTGCTCACGGTTGCGCGCCGTGATGCCCCACACGTTGTTCTTGTGGTGGCCGTAGTCGCGCAGCGTTTGCAGGAGCGCCGTCTTGCCGTTGAGTTCGCGCACGATCGCGTGGAACGCCGGCTCGCCGTTCTGCGGTTCGAGATACACGAACTCGTTCACGAGCATCGAGAGGCACTCGGGGCCCGTCACGCGGTAGTACGTCGTGCCGGTCTTGGTGTCCTGCCAGGACTCCATGCCCTTCGCGTGCTTCGACCAGAAGTCCTGCTGGAGCGCGCGCACGCCCGAGTAGAGCAGGTCCTTGTCTTCGAGAACCTGGTCGTTGAAGTAGTCTTCCGCGGGCAGCCCGAGCGCGTGGGCCTTGATGCGCATGTTGATGTCTTTCGACACCAGCACGACGAGCCGGTCCGGCCGATCGCGCTGCAGCGCGCGCACCACGCCGAGGATCTGGTTGTCAGCCTTGCCCTGCGGCAGGCCGTCGACCGGATCGATATGCGTGAGCGTGGTCTGGAAGTACAGGCGTCCGAGCGCCTCGCGGCTGCCGAGGCGGCCGAGCGAAATGCCTTCGGAGATCGGGCCCGCATTGGCGACCAGCTGGTCGAGCGTGCGGCTCACCTGGCGAGCGTTCCGCGCGACTTCCGACATGCCCTTCTTGTGGTTGTCGAGTTCTTCCAACGTCATCATCGGCAGATAGACGTCGTGTTCCTCGAAGCGGAACAGGCAGGTCGGGTCGTGCATGAGCACGTTCGTGTCGAGCACGAAGAGCTTCTGGACTTCGGTGCTCTCTTCGGGATGCACGCGTTTTTTCGCGCCGGCGCGCGTGGCGGGTGCAGCGCCGCCGCCGGAGGCTTTCGCCGAGGCGGGCTTGCCGCCGCGCGCAACGGGCGTGTCGTCGGCTCCGGTGCGTGCCTCGAGAGGCTGCAGCAGCGCGGCCGTGACTTGCTTGCTGTTGTTGCGCCTGGCGCGCGCGGGCGCCGGTGCGACCGGTTCGAGCGCGGCCAGTTCGGCGCTGGCGCTCAAAAGCGGCACCGTGCGCAGCGTGGTCGCGGCGTTGGCGGCCTGCGTCATCGGCTCGGCGACGCTCGCGGGGCCGTAATCGGCAACGTCGGCCGCGTCATTCTCGCTCGCGGCCTTGCGTGTGCTGCGCGTCGTGCGGGCACGCGCCTTGTATTCTTCGGGCGGCAGCAGGTTGCCGAGCTTGCTGGGGGGAGTAGGCAAAGGCATGGTGTCCCTCGAAAAAATCGGGTCGAGTGGTCGCGGGGTTACCCAGTAAGGCGCGCTTTCGGGCGGTGCGTGCGGGTGCCGGGTAGGCGCCCGCCGTTACTGCGCAAGGTGCGCGCTCAGGTCAGAAAATGCCGGTTCGCCTGGTTTTCGATCAGCTCCTTGACGTTTGGTCGCGCCGGGTCGCAAAGCCGGCGCGAACGGGGACAAAAACGGGAGAGAACAACGTGGCACAAACAAAAAAGCCGCCGCCCCGGATGACGAGGCAAGCGGCTTCACTTCGGTGTTGTCCCGTTGCCTCGGATACGCATTTCCGGTCATTGCATGACCGGCTGCGAAACCGCCGCAACGCGACGTAAAAAGGGTTGGACAGGCACTCATTGCAGCCCAATATAACGCTCCTCAAAGCGCTTGTACAGCCTCCAGAACTTCCTCGACATGGCCCGGGACCTTGATGCCGCGCCACTCCTGGCGTAGCACGCCGGCAGCGTCGATCAGGAAGGTCGAGCGTTCGATACCTCGTACCTGTTTGCCATACATTTTCTTCAATTTGATGACGTCGAAGAGCGTGCACAGCGCTTCGTCGGCATCCGATACCAAGGTAAACGGCAATTCGAGCTTGGCCTTGAAGTTATCGTGCGAGCGCACGCTGTCGCGCGACACGCCTACGATCTGCGCGCCGGCCTTCTTGAACTTCGGAGAGAGGTCGCGGAACTGCAGGCCTTCGGTCGTGCAGCCCGGCGTGTTGTCTTTCGGATAGAAGTACAGCACCACCTTGCTGCCCTTCAGGCTCGAAAGCGTGAAGTCGCCTCCGGTGGCGGGGGCGGTAAAGTCCGGAACAGGGTGGTCGACTGCGATGGTCACGTCAGGCACGTGGCTCTCCCTTTGTTATTGGCTGGCGTTGCCGCAGCGCACGGCGCCGTTTCGCCGGGTCGGCGTGCCGCCCGCGGCGGGGGCTTTGCGTGGGCGCGGGCCGTGGCAGGCATCCCGCGACGCGCGGGCGGCGGATTCAGTCGGGCTGAACGATCAGCTCGCCTGAGCGGCCGGCGATCTCGCCCCAGGTGACAGGGTACGATGGCAGCGAAGCCGGGTCCAGCGTCGCATGATAGTCACCCATCGTGGCAAACGTGTGGCCTTGCGCGCGCCAGCCCGCGAGCAACTGCTCGAACACCGGCGCGAGCTTCTGGCCTTCGAGTTCGGCATGCAGCGTGAACACCTGGTCGTGCGGGTTGTTTTCGGTGCGCTTGAGCATCCACGCGGCGACCGTGTCGGTATCGACGCCATCTACCCCGAGCACCTCGTCGAGCGTGGGCAGCGTGGTGGGCATTTGCACGTGGTTCAACGTGCGGCCCGCCACCACCGGACGGTAGGGCGAATGGCCACGCCCGTCCGAGGCGTACTTCATGCCCCACGTGTCGATCTGCTCGAAGGCAGCCTCGTTCATCTGCCAGCCCGCTGCGCCGTGCGTGACGGGCGGCGTGCCGAAGATGCGCGTGAAGCGGTCGTGGCTCTTCTGCATCTGGCGCGCGGTCCATTGCGCGTCACGCTTGCGCACGTTGTCCTGCCAGTACACGTGATCCCACGTATGAATGCCGCACTCGAACCCGGCTTCGTGAATCGCGCGCATTTCAGCCGCAGCTTCCACGCCGATGTCGGGGCCCGGCAGCAGCACGCCGTACATCAACTGCTTCACGCCGTAGTGCTCGACCACTGACGTGCGCGAGACCTTCTTGAGAAAGCCCGGCCGCAACACGCGGCGCAGCGCCCAGCCCGTGTGATCGGGGCCGAGGCTGAACAGGAACGTGGCGCGCGCCTTGTAGCGGTCGAAGATGCGCGCGAGGTTCGGCACGCCTTCGCGCGTGCCGCGCAGCGTGTCGACGTCGATTTTCAGGACGATGCGGGCCAAGTGGCGAGGACCTTTCTCTAACGCTTAGTGTTGCTCGACGAGCGCACGCGCTTCGGCCACATGGCCGCGGTACGCTTCGAAAATCTTGCGCAGCGCTTCGTCGAAGGTCGACTTCGGCGCCCAGCCGAGTTCCTGCATCGTGTTGTCGATCTTCGGCACGCGGTTCTGCACGTCCTGGTAGCCCGCGCCGTAGTACGCGCCCGACGAGGTTTCGACCAGTTGCACCTTCCTGGCTGTTTCCGCGTATTCCGGGAATTCGGCGGCCAGCGCCAGCATCTTGTGCGCGAGTTCGCGAACCGAGAAGTTGTTGGTCGGATTGCCGATGTTGAAGATCTTGCCCGAGGCAATGCCGTCCTTGTTCTCGATGATCTTCATCAGCGCTTCGATGCCGTCGTCGATGTCGGTGAACGCACGCTTTTGCGCGCCGCCGTCGACGAGGCTGATGTTCTCGCCGCGCACGATGTGGCCGAGGAACTGCGTCACGACGCGCGACGAACCTTCCTTCGGCGTGTAGATCGAGTCGAGGCCCGGGCCGATCCAGTTGAACGGACGGAACAGCGTGAAGTTCAGGCCTTCCATGCCGTAACCCCAGATCACGCGGTCCATCAGCTGCTTCGAGCACGCGTAGATCCAGCGCGGCTTGTTGATCGGGCCGTAGGTGAGGGCGGACGCGTCCGGATCGAACTGCTCGTCCGAGCACATGCCGTAGACCTCGGAGGTCGACGGGAAGACCAGGTGCTTGCCGTACTTGACCGCCGAACGCACGATCGGCAGGTTCGCCTCGAAGTCGAGCTCGAACACGCGCAGCGGCTGCTGCACGTAGGTGGCGGGCGTTGCGATGGCGACGAGCGGCAGGATCACGTCGCACTTTTTGACGTGGTACTCGACCCACTCCTTGTTGATCGTGATGTCGCCTTCGAAGAAGTGCATCCGCTCATGCTTGACGAGGTCGCCGAGGCGATCCGTCTGCATGTCCATGCCGAACACTTCCCAGTTCGTGGATTCGAGGATGCGCTTGGAGAGGTGGTGGCCGATAAAGCCGTTCACACCCAGGATCAGAACTTTTTTGGTCATGGACGGGGGACAGATGAAATGAGTTCGGAGAACGCGGCGGGGCTGACGACAGTCTCTTGACCGTTATGCGCATGCCGCAGTTCGTGGATCGCGATGGCGCGTGCGTCGCCGCAGACGGCGAAAAGCGCATTATCGCTTACGTGGATGCCCACGGGCAATCCGGCGAGGGGGCGGACCCTTTCGGCGTCTTGCGAGCCGGGGCGCACGAGGCGCGCGCGGGCGATCACGAAACGCTCGTTGCCGATGTCGGTGTATGCGCCCGGATAGGGCGGCGCGACCGCGCGAATGAGGTTGTACACCTGCTGCGCGCTCTGGCCGAAATCGACGCGGCCGTCCTCCGGCTTGCGCCCGCCGTAGTAGCTGCCACGGGTGAGATCGTTCGGCAGATGCGGCGCTTCGCCCGCGATCAGCGCGGGCAGCACGCGCCAGAGCGTCTGCTCGGCGGCGACCGTGACCTTGTCGAATACCTGCGCGGCGGTGTCGTCAGGGAGGATCGGCACCGGGGTTTGCGCGACGATCGCGCCCGCGTCGGGCTTCGCGGCCATTTCGTGCAGCGTGGCGCCCGTTTCGGTTTCGCCGTTGAGGACAGCCCAGTTCGTGGGCACGCGGCCGCGGTACTTCGGCAGGAGCGAGCCGTGCATGTTGTATGCGCCGCGCCCGGCGAGGGCGAGCAAGTCCACGGGCAGCATGTGCCGGTAGTAGAACGAGAAGATGAAGTCCGGCCGCGCCGCGGAAACGGCCGCGCGCAGCTCGGCGCTCTTCGGGTCGGCGGGTGTGACGACCTCGATGCCATGCTCCTCGGCCACCGACTTCACGCTGCCGAACCAGATGTTCTCGGTCGGGCTGTCTTCATGCGTGACGACGAGCGCAACGTCGACGCCGCCCGCGAGCAGCACCTGCAGACAGCGCACCCCGACGTTGTGATACGCGAAGACAACGGCACGCGGTTTCATTGGCCGGCTCCTTCGTTGGCCGGGTTCGCGGTGACGTTCGCCGGTTGCGCGAACGCGGCGGCCTGCATGAAATCCTGGCGCGGCGTATCGACGACGGCGCGGCCATTGCGCTCTTCGAGGATCGTCTGGATCAGGTAGCGCGGACGCGCGCGCACCTGCTGGTAGATGCGGCCGATGTACTCGCCAAGCAGACCGAGCGCGAAGATGATCACGCCGAGCAGGAAGAACGTGATGGCGAACAGCGTGAACACGCCTTGCACTTCCGCGCCGAGGACGAAGCGGCGAATCAGCAGCAGCAGGAAGAGGCCTGCCGAGCCGAGCGAGAGGATCACGCCGATGAACGAGAGCCACTGCAGCGGCACGACGGAGAAGCCCGTCACGAGGTCGAAATTCAGGCGGATGAGGCTGTAGAGCGAGTACTTCGATTCGCCGGCGAAGCGCTCCTCGTGCGCGACTTCGACCTCGACCGGGTTCTGCGAGAACGTATACGCGAGCGCCGGAATGAAGGTGTTGATTTCGCCGCAGCGGTTGATCGTGTCGATGATGCGGCGGTTGTACGCGCGCAGCATGCAGCCCTGGTCGGTCATCTTGATGCGCGTGATGCGCTCGCGCAGACGGTTCATCGCCTGCGAGGCCTTGCGCCGCCAGAGGCTGTCCTGACGCTGCTTGCGGATGGTGCCGACGTAGTCGTAGCCCTCGCGCATCTTCTCGACGAGCTTGCCGATTTCCTCGGGCGGATTTTGCAGGTCGGCGTCGAGCGTGATGACGATCTCGCCGCGCGCCTGCTCGAAGCCCGCGAGAATCGCCATGTGCTGGCCGTAATTGCCGTTGAGCAGAATCGCTCGCGTGGTGTCGGGCCGCGCGCGGAACTGCTCCGCGAGCATCGCGGCCGAACGGTCGCGGCTGCCGTCGTTGATGAAGATCACTTCGTACGAGGTGCCGAGCTTGTCGAGCGCCGGATACAGGCGCGCGAACAGCGCGGGAAGGCCAGCTTCCTCGTTGTAGACCGGAATGATGACCGAGACTTCCGGCATGTCCGGGGTCAAGGTGCCTTGTTCCGTTTGACTCATGTGTGCGTCGATTCCGTTATTGGATGCTTCGGTTTACTGCGTGCGCAGTCTGGCGGCGCATCTGCCTGCACCGCCTGTCTGCGTTTCCCCTGTTGCTCTTCTGCCGACTTCTGTTACTGCTTACTTTCCAAACTTTGCGCAAATCTCGTTCACCGCGCTGCACACGCGCGCCACGTCGGCTTCGGTCATCTGCGTGAAGAGCGGCAACGTGACCGTGCTCGCGCCGAAGCGCTCCGCGTGCGGGAACATGCCCGCCTTGAAACCACGCTCGCGGTACAGCGTGAAGAGGTGGATGGCCGGGTAATGCACGCCGGAACCGATTCCGCGCTCCTTGAGTTCACCCATGAAACCCGCGCGGTCGATCGCCAGCTTTTCGAGCGGCAGCGTGATCTGGAACATGTGCCAGTTGCTGTTGGCGAAATCGGCGAGCGGCAGGCCCATGCCGAGCTTCACCGCCGCGCCGCCCTCGAAACCCGCGAAATAGGCCCGCGCGAGCGCGTGGCGCTGGCGGGTGAAGCGCTCGATATGCTTGAGTTGGCCGAGCCCGACGCGCGCCGCCACATCCGTGAGATTGTACTTGCCGCCGAGCACGTCGCAGTCCATGCCGTCGAAGCCCGTACGCGTGATGCCCTGCAGGCGGTACTTTTGCGCGAGCACGGCCTCGGCTTCGTCGTTCAGGACGAGCGCGCCGCCTTCGATCGACGTGAGATTCTTGTTGGCATGGAAGCTGAACGAGACGATGTCGCCGATCGCGCCGATGCGCTTGCCGTTCCAGCTCGATCCGAACGCCTGCGCGGCGTCCTCGATCACGCGCAGCTTGTGCTGGCGGGCAATCGCGTAAAGCCGGTCCATGTCGACGGGCAGACCCGAAAGAAAGACCGGGATGATGGCTTTCGTCTTCGGCGTGATGGCGGCTTCGAGCTTGTCGAGGTCGATGTTGCGCGTGACGGGATCGATGTCGGCGAACACGGGCGTCGCACCCACTTCGTAGACCACGTTGCTGGTCGCGACCCACGAGGCGGGCGTCGTGATGACTTCATCGCCGGGACCCACACCGGCAATGCGCAGCCCGATTTCGAGCGTCGCCGTGCCGGAGTTGAAGGTGCGCACGGGACGGCCGCCGCAGTACTCGGAGAGCGCCGCCTCGAAGGCCTGGTTCTGCGGGCCGGTCGTGATCCAGCCCGAGCGCAGCACGTCGGCGACGCCCTGGATGGTTTCCTCGTCGATTTCGGGGCGCACGAACGGCAGGAACGGAACGGCCGACTGCGAAGATGACTGGGTCATGAGTGCTTTTACTCTTTGCTCGTCAAAAAGTGGTTCCGGGCAGCAAGGCCGCCGCGGCGCATCTTACGAAATGCTTATATGGGCGCAATTTGCTGCGCTGCAAGCGGTCTCGCGCCGCCCGCCAGAATCGCGCGCGCCGCGGCGCCTTAGCTGCGCGCGAGCACGAACACGCCGATCAGGATGATGCCGATGCCTACGAGCCGCTGCACGCTCAGCACCTCGCCGAACAGATACCACGCCGCGAACGCGTTGACCACGTAGCCGAGCGAGAGCATCGGGTAGGCAATCGAGACGTCCACGCGCGAGAGCCCGACGATCCACACGACCACGCTGAACACGTAGCAAGTGAGGCCGCCGAGAATCGGCACTTGCGTCGCGAGCTTCAGGCCAATGGGCAAGATGTTCGCACGGCTGAATTCGAAGTGTCCAACGGCATTGACACCCGCTTTCAGCAACAGTTGCGCGCACGCGTTCAGGCCGACGCCGGCGAGGATGCAGATCAGGGAAATCGGATTCATCGGAAAGGGTGGTTCAACGGGTTATCGGGTTGCGGCGCGCCCAATTATCGCGCAGGCGTCAATTGGGGCCGGGAAGCGCTCAGGATTGCGGTTTCTCGACGATCACGCGCCGCGCGTCGCGGGCGATCACCTGCATCGGCAGGCCCTGCGCAGCCAGTTCTTCGTAGCGCTTCGCCGGAATCAGCGCGAGCGCGTAGCGGTCAGCTTTCCAGCGCGCTTCCCAGTCGGCGATGGTCGGCACCCATTTTTGCGGTTCCTCGGAGATTCCGAAGGCAAGCTCGTCGGTGACCTCGACCATCGTCATGGTGTGGCGCACGTAGAAGGGCATGGTGTGGTCGAGCACGCCAACCGAGTAGAACGGCGTGTCGGGCGGCAGCTTCGCAATCGCGGCGCGCACGGCGGGCGCGAGCGGCGCGCCGGAACTCAGCGTGCCGAACACGTCGTGGCCCGTGCCCGCGATGGTCGCGAGCAGCAGCCACGCCGTGCCGAGCGCGAGCGCTGGCGCGCGCGCGCCGGTTTCGGGCGTATGCTTCGCGCGGTTCAGGCGCAGGCCGACCATCGTGACGACGAAGGCCACCGCGGCTGCGGCGAACACCCACACCTGGAACTCGCGGTAGAGCGCGTTGGGGTTGCGCGCGTCGCCAAGCCGCGTGAGCACGAACGAGCCCGCCATCAGCACGACGGCGAGGAGCGCGTAGCCCGCGAGGTGCTTCTTCCACTGCGCACGCGTCATGACCGGCAGATACATGCCGATGATGAGCGCAACGGGCGGCGCGATCGGCAGGACGTAGGAGACCAGCTTCGAGTGCGACGCGCTGAAGAACAGGAAAATGAACACCGTCCACACGACCATCAGCATGACGGGCGAGAAGCCGTTGGGCTGGCGCGGCGCGCGCAGCGCGTGGCGCACACTCTGCACGCTCACCGAAAGCCACGGCAGGAAGCCCACCAGCATGACCGGCACGAAGTAGTAGAACGGGCCGGGACGGTTCTGCGCGGGCGTGAGGTAGCGCTGGAACTGCTGGACGATGAAGAAGAAGTTGAAGAACTCGGGATTGCGCTGCTGCACGAGGATGAACCACGGCGAAACGATCGCGAAGAACACGATCAGGCCGCTCACGAGGTAGAGACGCTTCCAGAGCGCCCAGTCGCGCGAAATCGCCGTATAGAGCACGAGCACCGCGCCCGGCAGGATCAGGCCGACCAGGCCCTTGGAGAGCACCGCCATCGCCATGGCGGCCCAGCACACCCACATCCAGAGGCGCGCGTGGCTTTTGGGCAGCGTCGGGCGCTGCGCGAGCAGCAGTGCGCACAGCGTGAGCTGCATCCAGAAGGACAGGCCCATGTCGAGCGTGTTGAAGTGGCCCATCAGGTTCCAGTACGGTGCGCAGGCGAGCACGACCGCGGCGAAGAAGCCCGTGGCGGCGTTGAACACGCGCGCGCCGGTGAAGCCGATCAGCAGTACGCCGGCGAAGCCGGTTAGCGCCGTGTAGAGGCGCGCCTGCCACTCGCCGATGCCGAACCACGCGAACGTGAGCGCGTTCAACCAGGTTTGCAGCGGGGGCTTCTCGAAGTACTTGTAGTCGTTGTAGCGCGGCGTGATCCAGTCGCCGGTCGCGAACATTTCGCGCGCCATTTCGGCGTAGCGGCCTTCGTCGCTCGGCAGCAGGTGGCGCCAGCCGAGCGGCAGGAACCAGATCACGGCGAGGGCGAGGATCAGGAGCAGGATCGCGCTGCGATTGAGCGGTAGCCTCGATGGCGTATCGTTCATGGGTTTCAGCCTGTTCTTGTTGCAGTCGTTGCGGTCGGGATGCAGGGCGCGCGCGTTGACCACGCGCTGCACATGTGCCACGCCATGCGCGCGCGCTTCGCACGCGGCGCGCAAGTGTACTACGCCGCCGCGCGGCGACCTGATGGCAAGCTTAAGGCGCGTTAGCTTTCGATCAGGAGCGCGGCCGCCACGCGGCGGCCTTCAGCCATGAGGATGTTGTAGGTGCGGCAGGCGGCCTTGATGTCCATCGCCTCGACGCCAATGCGTTTCGCGGCCAGCGCCGCGGTCAGGCGCGGGTGCGGAAAGCGCAGTCGCTCGCCGCTGCCGAACACCACCACCTCGGGGTTCAGTGGCAAAAGCATCTCGAAGAGTTCGGGCGTGAGAGCGTCGAACGACTGCACCGGCCAGGGCGTGACCGGCGATTCGGGCATCACGATGATGCTGCCCGTGTGGCGTTCGAGGTTCACTTCGACGTAGTCGGCGCCGTAACCGGTCACGGTGTTCAGCGCGGCGCTGGAGTCCTGGTGTAATTTCAAAACGGGGTTCCGGGATAAGGGCAGGTCGGGTGCGCGAGCGAGAGGGCGCAGATCCTGTGCTGACACCGGCCCTGGTGCGAACCGCCGTGTAGCCCGCGCTGTGTAACCCGCTTCGCGACCCGCCTCCTAGCCGATTGCGCATTGCGGAAGTTGGTCAAAATCCGCTAAATTATAACTTTTTAGCCGCCGCTGCGGCGGCGGCCCGCGGGTAGGCCGCGCCGGCAGGCCCGCCGGCAGAACACTACGCGCGCCATCCGCGCGTCGAGCGAGGGCAGCCACAAGCTGCCGGGGCGGTCGGAGGTGATCTCAAAGGACGCTTTGCATGGTGTTGCGCGTGCGCTCGGCGCTCCCCCGCAATCGTGCATGGCTTATGTCCCGCCGGGGGCGTTCCGCTGGCTCCCTTGCATGTCTTGCCCGCCAAGGCGCCATCCGCCGGCCGGTCAACGGCATTTCATCCTGTTCCAGCCCTTTTACCGCGTCTTGCACGTCTCTGACGCTCTGACTGATTTTCTGACCGATTCTTTGACCGACAGCCCGCCGTGAAACCGATTCTCAAATCCAACAAGCTGCAGAACGTTTGCTACGACATCCGCGGGCCGGTGCTCGAGCACGCGAAGCGCCTCGAAGAAGAAGGCCATCGCATCATCAAGCTGAACATCGGCAATCTCGCGCCGTTCGGTTTCGACGCGCCCGACGAGGTCATTCAGGACATGATCCTGAACCTGCCGGGCTCCTCGGGGTATTCGGATTCGAAGGGCGTCTTCGCCGCGCGCAAGGCGATCATGCATTACGCGCAGCAAAAGGGCATCAAGGGCGTCGAACTCGACGACATCTACATCGGCAATGGCGCGTCCGAACTGATCGTGATGGCCATGCAGGCGCTGCTCAACGACGGCGATGAAGTGCTGCTGCCCGCGCCCGACTATCCGCTCTGGACGGCGGCGGTGAGCCTGTCGGGTGGCACGCCCGTGCACTACATCTGCGACGAGTCGAACGCGTGGATGCCCGACCTCGACGACATTCGCTCGAAGATCACGCCGAACACGCGCGCGATCGTCGTCATCAACCCGAACAACCCGACGGGCGCGCTCTATTCGGACGACCTGCTGCGCGGCCTCGTCGCGATCGCGCGCGAGCACGGCCTGATCCTGTTCGCCGACGAGGTCTACGACAAGATCATCTACGACGGCAAGACGCACACGGCGCTCGGTTCGCTCTCGGAAGACGTGATCACCGTCACGCTCAACAGCCTCTCCAAAAGCTATCGCGCGTGCGGCTACCGCGCGGGCTGGATGTTCCTCTCGGGCATGACGGGCGAGAACCGCCGCCGCTCGAAGGACTACACGGAAGGCCTCGGCATTCTCGCCTCGATGCGCCTGTGCGCGAACGTGCCGGGCCAGTACGCTATTCAGACGGCGTTGGGCGGCTACCAGAGCATCAACGAGCTGATCCAGCCGGGCGGCCGCCTGTATCGTCAGCGCGAGCTGGCGTACAACATGCTCACGGCCATTCCGGGCGTGACCTGCGTGAAACCCGAAGCGGCGCTCTACATGTTCCCGCGCCTCGACCCGAAGCTCTATCCGATCGAGAACGACCAGCAGTTCATCCTCGATCTGCTCTTGCAGGAGCGTGTGCTGCTCGTGCAAGGCACGGGCTTCAACTGGAAGCAGCCGGACCACTTCCGCGTGGTGTTCCTGCCGAACGTCGACGACCTGACCGATTCGATCAACCGCATTGCGCGCTTCCTCGACGGTTATCGTCAGCGGCACGGCAACTGATCTGGTCACCGGGCCACACGCGAAAACGCATTCCCTTTCACATATCTAGACGAACACACGCTGCATGGAACCGATCAAAGTAGGTCTCTTGGGCTTCGGCACGGTAGGCAGCGGCACCTTCACGGTACTGCGCCGCAACCAGGAAGAAATTAAACGCCGCGCGGGCCGCGGCATCGAAGTGGCGCGCATTGCCGTGCGCAACCCGGCCAAGGCCACAGCGGCGCTCGGCAACGAAGCCGGTAACGTCGACCTGACGACCGATTTCAACGCCGTGGTCGACGATCCCTCGATTTCGATCATTGCCGAAATGATCGGCGGCACGACGCTGGCCAAGGATCTCGTGCTGCGTGCGATCGCGGGCGGCAAGCACGTGGTCACGGCGAACAAGGCGCTGCTGGCGGTGCATGGCACCGAGATCTTCGAAGCGGCGCGCGCCAAAGGTGTGATGGTCGCGTTCGAGGCGGCGGTGGCGGGCGGTATCCCGATCATCAAGGCGCTGCGCGAAGGCCTCACGGCCAACCGCATCCAGTACATCGCCGGCATCATCAACGGCACGACGAACTACATCCTCTCGGAAATGCGCGAGCGCGGCCTCGATTTCGCGACCGCTCTGAAAGCCGCGCAGGAACTGGGCTACGCCGAAGCCGATCCGACCTTCGACATCGAAGGCGTGGACGCCGCGCACAAGGCCACGATCATGAGCGCGATCGCGTTCGGCGTGCCCGTGCAGTTCGACAAGGCCTACGTGGAAGGCATCAGCAAGCTCGACGCCATCGACATCAAGTACGCGGAAGAACTGGGCTATCGCATCAAGCTGCTCGGCATTGCGCGCCGCACCGATCGCGGCATCGAGCTGCGCACGCATCCCACGCTGATCCCGGCCAAGCGCCTGCTCGCGAACGTGGAAGGCGCGATGAACGCCGTGGTCGTGCATGGCGACGCCGTGGGGACGACGCTGTACTACGGCAAGGGCGCGGGCGCTGAGCCGACTGCCTCCGCCGTGGTGGCCGATCTCGTGGACGTCACGCGCCTGCACACGGCCGACCCCGAGCACCGCGTGCCGCATCTGGCGTTCCAGCCGGACAGCCTTTCGAACACGCCGATCCTGCCGATCGACGAAGTGACGAGCGGCTACTACCTGCGTCTGCGCGTGGCCGACCAGACCGGCGTGATGGCAGCCATCACGCGCATCCTGGCGGACAGCGGCATCTCGATCGACGCGCTGCTGCAAAAGGAAGCGGAGCAGGTCGACGCGCAAGGCAAGGCGGAAACCGACATCATCCTGATCACGCACGAGACGATTGAGAAGAACGTCAACGCGGCGATCGCGCAGATCGAATCGCTCGCGACGGTGAAGTCGCCGGTCACGAAGCTGCGCATGGAAGGACTGAACTAAGGCAAGGGCTATGAATTACGTATCTACGCGCGGCGCGGGCGCCGGCGAACATCATTCGTTTTCGGACATCCTGCTGGGCGGGCTCGCGCGCGACGGCGGCCTGTACCTGCCGGCCGAGTATCCGCAGATCAGCAAGGAAGAACTCGCGCGCTGGCGCGGCCTCTCGTACGCGGATCTTGCGTTCGAGATTCTCTCGAAGTTCGCCGGCGACATTCCCGCCGACGACCTGCGCGACATCACGCGCCGCACCTACACGGGCGAGACGTACCGCAACGTGCGCCACGGCGAAGACGCGAGCAAGATCACGCCGCTCACCACGCTCGGCGAGGAAAACGGCGCGAAACTGTCGCTGCTCGAACTCTCGAACGGTCCGACGCTCGCGTTCAAGGACATGGCGATGCAGTTGCTCGGCAACCTGTTCGAGTACGCGCTCGCGAAGGCCGGCCAGGAGCTGAACATCCTCGGCGCGACGTCGGGCGACACCGGCAGCGCCGCGGAATACGCCATGCGCGGCAAGAAGGGCGTGCGCGTGTTCATGCTCTCGCCGCACAAGAAGATGAGCGCGTTCCAGACGGCGCAGATGTTCAGCCTGCAAGACCCGAACATCTTCAACCTCGCCGTGGAAGGCGTGTTCGACGACTGCCAGGACATCGTCAAGGCCGTTTCGAACGATCACGCGTTCAAGGCGCAGCAGAAGATCGGTACGGTCAACTCGATCAACTGGGCGCGCGTCGTGGCCCAGGTCGTGTACTACTTCGCCGGCTACTTCGCGGCGACGAAGTCGAACGACGAGCGTGTTTCGTTCACCGTGCCTTCGGGCAACTTCGGCAATGTGTGCGCGGGCCATATCGCGCGCATGATGGGTCTGCCGATCGAAAAGCTCGTGGTCGCGACCAACGAGAACGACGTGCTTGACGAGTTTTTCCGCACCGGCATCTATCGCGTGCGCGGCTCGGCGGAGACGTACCACACCACGAGCCCGAGCATGGATATCTCGAAGGCGTCGAACTTCGAGCGCTTCGTGTACGACCTGCTTGGCCGCGATCCGGCGCGCGTGACGCAACTGTTCCGCGACGTGGAGGAGAAGGGCGGTTTCGATCTTGTGGCGAGCGGCGACTTCGTGCGCGTGAAGCAGTTCGGTTTCGTGTCGGGCCGTAGCAGCCACGACGACCGCATCGCGACGATTCGCGACGTCTACTCGCGCTACAAGACGATGATCGACACCCATACTGCCGACGGCGTGAAGGTCGCCCGCGAACACCTGCAGCCGGGTGTGCCGATGATCGTGCTCGAAACCGCGCAGCCGGTGAAGTTTGGCGAGACGATTCGCGAGGCGCTCGACCGTGAGCCGGAGCGTCCGGCAGCGTTCGAGGGGCTGGAGGCACTGCCGCAGCGCTTCGAAGTCGTGCCCGCCGATGCAAAGCGTGTGAAGGACTATATCGCCGCACATACGGCGGACTGATCGACGCAGCCGGGGCCGGATCTGCTTCCGGTCCTGGCGCATCGACATCTCATCAGCTTTTACGCGGCGGCGGGTTGCTCGAACCCGCCCGCTGCAGCACGCCAGCCGGCCCTGGGCACTCGCATGCAGTGCGCGCCAGGGATATCCACGGCATAAGGCACAGCGCGCCGGTCGCGCCGCTACAATAACGGGAGACCAACCGCTGCTGGCGGCCCGCCCGCCAAGTCCGAGACGACCTCGATGTCCACGCCTACGTCCCCGTCTTCCGCTGCGCCGGCACCCGCGCCGCGCGCGCCGATGCTCTCCACCGCCGACGCGCTGGCCACGCTGCTTGCCGCGGCGAAGCCACTCGCCGGCACCGAAACGATTTCGACGTTCGACGCGCTGAACCGCGTGCTCGCCGCGGACGTCGTCTCGCCGCTCGACGTGCCGCCGATGAATACGAGCGCGATGGACGGCTACGCGGTGCGCGTGGCCGATCTCGCGCAAGGCAGCCGCCATCTGCCGGTTTCGCAGCGCATTCCCGCGGGCCACGCGCCGCAGCCGCTCGCGGCGGGCACGGCGGCGCGCATTTTCACGGGCGCGACGGTGCCGCCGGGCGCCGACGCCGTAGTGATGCAGGAGCAGACGGAGGCGGCGGAAGGCGCGGTCACCTTCCTGCACACGCCCAAGGCGGGCGAATGGATCACGGCGCAGGGCGCGGATATCCGCAAGAATACGGTCATCCTGCCGGCAGGCACGCGCCTCACGCCAGCAGCGCTCGGGCTAGCGTCATCGGTGGGCTGTGCAGCGCTCACTGTCGTGCGCCGCGTGAAGGTCGCGGTGTTCTTTACCGGCGACGAACTGACGATGCCGGGCGAGCCGCTCAAGCCCGGCGCGATCTACAACTCGAACCGCTTCACGCTCACGGGCCTCTTGCGCAACCTCGGCTGCGAAGTCACCGACTACGGCATCGTGCCGGACCAGCTCGAGCTCACGCGCGCGACGCTGCGCGAGGCCGCCGCAGCGCACGATCTCATCCTCACGTCGGGCGGTGTGTCGGTGGGTGAGGAGGATCACGTGCGGCCCGCCGTGGAGGCCGAAGGCCGTATCAACCTGTGGCAGATCGCCATGAAGCCGGGCAAGCCGCTCGCGTTCGGTGCGGTGCGTCGAGCGCAAGGGGCAACGGATTCGCAAACGGGCGAGGCGTTCTTCATCGGGCTGCCGGGCAACCCGGTTTCGAGTTTCGTCACCTTCCTGCTGTTCGTGCGTCCGTTCCTGTTGCGTCTCGCGGGTGCCATGCACGTGAGCCCGAGCGCGCTCTCGCTGCGCGCCGACTTCACCCAGACGAAAAGCGACCGCCGCAACGAGTTCCTGCGCGCGCGCGTCAACCCGGCTGGCGGTCTGGACCTGTTCTCGAACCAGAGTTCGGCGGTGCTCACCTCCACGGTCTGGGCCGACGGCCTCATCGACAATCCGCCCAACCATGCGATCAGCGCAGGCGAGACCGTGCGCTTCATTCCGTTCACCGAATTGCTGTACTGAAAGCCTCAATCGATGAAGATCCAGCTGAAATTTTTTGCGAGTGTGCGCGAGGCGTTGGGCGTCGCGGACGAAACGGTCACGCTGCCCGAGGGCATCGTGACGGTCGGCGACGTGCGCGGCTGGCTGCGTGCTCGTGGCGGCGTGTGGGCCGAGACGCTGGCGGAGGGCCGCGCGCTGCGCATGGCCTGCAATCACGTGATGACCGACCCGCGCACGCGCATTACAGAGGGCTGCGAAGTCGCGTTTTTCCCGCCTGTGACGGGCGGCTGAGCGCTACAGGAGACTCAGAATGCCCGTGCGCGTGCAAACGGAAGATTTCGACCTCACCACCGAGGTTGCGCAACTGCGCGCGCGCAATCCGGCGATCGGCGCGGTGGCGTGCTTCGTCGGCACGGTGCGCGACCTGAACGACGGCAGCACGATTGCGTCGCTCGAACTCGAGCACTATCCAGGCATGACCGAGAAGGCGCTGGAGGCGATCGTCGAAGAGGCGCAGCGGCGCTGGGCGGGCATCGAGGTGCTGATCGTGCACAGGGTGGGCAAGCTTGCGCCACTCGACCAGATCGTGCTCGTCGCGACGACTTCCAAGCATCGCGGCGATGCCTTCGCATCCTGCGAGTTCGTGATGGACTATCTCAAGACCGAGGCGCCGTTCTGGAAGAAGGAAGAGACGGAGCAAGGCGCGCGCTGGGTCGACGCACGCGAGAGTGACGATACGGCACTGGCGCGCTGGGGTGTGGCGTCGGGGAATGCTTCGCGGGAATCCAGCTAGGCGTTTATCGGCAGAGGCAAGGGCAGGATTGACCCAGCCACGACGCCTGTCTAACGCAACTAACGGCCTAATCCGGCATCGCGCGAGAAACAGACGCGCTTACTCTGCCGGCGTGTTCTCATCGACATCCATCTGGCGGCCAACGAAACGGGCCGGAAACGGCTCGCCGGTCGGCCGCGTGGGCAGGTCATGGCCGTGGCCGGCAGGGCGTCTGCGCGGCGCTACGCGGTCGAGGATCGCCTGCTGCTCGGGCGGAATCGCGTAGTCCCAGCCAAAGCGGCTCAATTGCAGGCTTTGCGCAATGCGCAGCGCGGGCTCCATGAACTGCACCGCCGCCGCGGGCTCGTAGCGCGCCTGAACGGTATCGAGAAAGAGATAGAGCCAGCGGCTGAAATGCTGCGGCTCGACGCCCGGCACCGGATCGTGCGCCTGCTGCACATTGCCGCGGTAGGTCCTGGTGCCGAGCACGAGGCTCGACCAGAAGCGGCACATCTTCGGCAAATGTTCGTCCCAACGTCCGGCCAGCACGCCGTCGAACACCGGGCCGAGCATGTCGTCGTCGCGCACGCGGTCGTAGAACGCGTAGACCAGTTCGCGGATGTTGTCTTCGGTTGGCTGGGCGTGCGGGGCGCCAGAGAGGCTGGTGTCGGGGCGAGTCATTGGGGGCCTGGGTAATACCTGGAGTGCATGGAGTGTAGCGGGCGGCGGCGCGCCAGTACGCTGCGGCCGTGAGCCGCATGCACGCTGCCAGGCACTGCGAAGTGACCATCGAAGCGACAATGATACCCAGTCCCGGCAAAACCTGCATGCTAACTGCATGTTATTGTATGGGTTCTGTCACCCGCATCACCCCTGTCATTGCCACCGCCATGAGACTGACCGACTACACCGACTACTCGTTACGCGTGATGTTGTATCTCGCGCTGCGTCGCGACAGCCTGGCCACGATCCAGGAGATCTCGGACGCCTACGGCGTGTCGAAGAATCATCTGATGAAAGTGGTGCAGCGCCTCGGCGAGCTTGGCTGGGTCGATACCATTCGCGGGCGCAACGGCGGCTTGCGGCTCGCGCCGGCTTCGCTCGATCTCACGGTCGGCGCTGTCGTTCGTGAGACCGAGAGCGATTTCTCACTGGTCGGCTGCTTTCCGGACGAACATGGCGAGCGGCGTAGCTGCGTCATCGAGCCGCAGTGCCGGCTCAAACACGCGCTAGCGGCGGCGCGCGATGCGTTCCTCGCGGAACTCGACCGTCATACGATCGGCGAACTGGCGCAGCCGGCAGGAGAACTCACCGGGCTGCTTGGCCTCGCGCCGATCCAGCTCATGCCGCGTGTGCAGGCGTCTCGCCCCGCGTCTTCGCGGGAGCATTGAGGGGCGCGTCAGCGTCCCGGCTTCACACACCCATTCCCTCGCTCCAGAGCGGCACCGCTCAGCGGCGGCGCTCTGCGTCACACGGCCACGGTCGCCTCTCATTCTTTCCCCGTTTTCTCACGCCTCGGCAGCGGTTGCCGACGGCCGCTGCCCGCGCCTGAATCCCAAAAATCGGAAAAAATGACGCCAGAGCGCTTGAAACCGGCGCGTCCCCCCTCAAATTTGGTGACAGTCTAGAAATCTGGAGGTCTCGCATCAAATGAGAATCGACAAACTCACCACCAAGTTCCAGGAAGCCATCGCCGACGCGCAAAGCCTCGCGGTTGGCCACGATAACCAGTACATCGAACCTGTCCACCTGCTGGCTGCGCTCGTCGCGCAGCAGGACGGCTCCGCGCGCTCGCTCATGTCGCGGGCGGGCGTGCAGGTGCAGGCGCTGCAGAACACGCTGAACGACGCGATCAACCGTCTCCCGCAGGTGCGGGGCACCGATGGCAACGTGCAGATCGGCCGAGAACTCACAGGTCTGCTCAATCAGGCCGACAAGGAAGCGCAAAAGCTCAACGACACGTATATCGCGAGCGAGATGTTCCTGCTCGCCGTTTCCGAGGACAAGGGCGAAGCGGGTCGTCTCGCGCGTCAGCACGGTCTGACGCGCAAGGCGCTCGAAGCCGCGATCGTCGCGGTGCGCGGCGGCGCGCAGGTGCACAGCCAGGACGCCGAGAGCCAGCGTGAGGCGCTCAAGAAGTACACCGTCGACCTGACCGAGCGTGCGCGTTCGGGCAAGCTCGACCCCGTGATCGGCCGCGACGACGAAATTCGCCGCTCGATCCAGATCCTGCAACGGCGCACCAAGAACAATCCGGTGCTGATCGGCGAGCCGGGCGTGGGCAAGACGGCCATCGTCGAAGGCCTCGCGCAGCGCATCGTCAATGGCGAAGTGCCCGAGACGCTCAAGGGCAAACGCGTGCTCTCGCTCGATATGGCTGCACTGCTGGCGGGTGCGAAGTATCGCGGCGAGTTCGAGGAGCGCCTGAAGGCCGTGCTCAACGACATCGCCAAGGACGAAGGTCAAACCATCGTCTTCATCGATGAAATCCACACGATGGTCGGCGCGGGCAAGGCCGAAGGCGCAATGGATGCGGGCAACATGCTCAAGCCGGCGCTTTCTCGCGGCGAGCTGCATTGCATTGGCGCGACGACGCTCGACGAATACCGCAAGTACATCGAAAAGGATGCCGCGCTCGAGCGCCGCTTCCAGAAGGTGCTCGTGGATGAACCATCGGTCGAGGCGACCATCGCGATCCTGCGCGGCCTGAAGGAGAAGTACGAGCTGCACCACGGCGTGGAAATCACCGACCCGGCGATCGTCGCCGCGGCGGAACTGTCGCATCGTTACATTACCGACCGCTTCCTGCCGGACAAGGCGATCGACCTGATCGACGAAGCCGCTTCGAAGATCAAGATGGAAATCGATTCGAAGCCCGAAGCAATGGACAAGCTCGATCGCCGGTTGATTCAGCTGAAGATCGAGCGCGAGGCCGTCAAGAAGGAAAAGGACGAAGCGTCGCAAAAGCGTCTGCAGCTGATCGAGGAAGAGATCGACCGCCTGAGCCTCGAATATAAGGACCTCGAAGAGATCTGGACCACCGAGAAGGCCGCCGTGCAGGGTGGCGCGCAGATCAAGGAAGAGATCGACCGCGTGCGCGCGGAAATCAATCGCTTCCAGCGCGAAGGCAAGCTCGAGAAGGTCGCGGAACTGCAGTACGGCAAGCTGCCGGAACTCGAGGCGCAGCTCAAGCAGGTGACGCTCGCCGAGGCGAACGAGCAGAACAATCCCACGCGTTTGCGCTTGCTGCGCACGCTCGTGGGCGCCGAGGAAATCGCGGAAGTCGTGTCGCGTTCGACCGGCATTCCCGTGTCGCGCATGATGCAAGGCGAACGCGAAAAGCTGCTCCAGATCGAAGAAAAGCTGCACGAGCGCGTGGTGGGCCAGGACGAGGCCATTACCGCCGTTGCCGATGCGATCCGCCGCTCGCGCGCCGGTCTTTCGGACCCGAACCGGCCGTATGGCTCGTTCCTGTTCCTCGGGCCGACGGGTGTGGGCAAGACCGAGTTGTGCAAGGCGCTGGCGGGCTTCCTGTTCGATTCGGAGGATCACCTCATCCGCATCGACATGAGCGAGTTCATGGAGAAACACAGCGTGGCGCGTCTGATCGGCGCGCCGCCGGGATACGTGGGCTATGAAGAGGGCGGCTATCTGACTGAGGCCGTGCGTCGCAAGCCGTATAGCGTGATCCTGCTCGACGAAGTCGAGAAGGCACACCCGGACGTGTTCAACGTGCTGCTGCAGGTACTCGACGACGGCCGCATGACCGACGGCCAGGGCCGCACGGTCGACTTCAAGAACACGGTGATCGTGATGACGTCGAACCTCGGTTCGCACCTCATCCAGGCGATGGCCGGCGAGCCGCAGGAAGCAGTGAAGGACGCCGTGTGGAATGAAGTGAAGCAGCAGTTCCGCCCCGAGTTCCTGAACCGGATCGACGAGGTCGTGGTGTTCCATGCACTCGATCGCTCGAATATCGAGTCGATTGCGAAGATCCAGTTGCAGCGTCTGCGCGAGCGTCTGGAGAAGCTCGACATGGAACTCATGGTGTCGGACGACGCGCTGGGTCAGATCGCCAAGGTCGGTTACGACCCGCTGTTCGGGGCACGGCCGCTCAAGCGCGCGATTCAGCAGGAGATCGAGAACCCGGTCGCCAAGCTGATCCTCGCGGGCAAGTTCGGACCGAAGGATGTGATTCCGGTCGGCGTGCACGACGGGAAGTTCGTGTTCGAGCGCGTGGTGCACTAAGGCGCGTAGCGAAACCCGGGTGAGGCGTGTGCCGTGAGGCGCGCGGCGAGCCGAAACGAAAAGGGCAGCGGAGTGATCCGCTGCCCTTTTTTCATGTCTGCGACACGCAGTTCAGGCCTGCTTGTTGCCGCCGCCAAACAGCGCTGCAAGGCCGCCAAGCGTGCCGAGCACGCTCTCAGAGTTGATCTGGCCGCCTTGCGGCACTTCGCCGTTCGGCGTGCCCGCGTTGACCACGTGCGGCAGCACCTGGGCGAGCAGGCCGCTCACCTGGTCGGGCTGCATGCCGACCTTCTGCGCGAGGCCCGAGACGACGTCCGAGCCGAGCACGTTGTGCAGTTGATCCGCCGAAACAGGCTGGTTTTCGCCGTTGCCGACCCACGACTGCACGACGTCGCCGAGGCCGCCTTGCTGGAACTTCTCGATCAGGCCGTTCAGGCCGCCGGGCTGGTTGTTGACGAACTCCATCGCCGCGGCGAGGATCTGGGCCTGGCCGCCGCCTTGCTGTTGCGACTGCGAACCGAGCAGGGAACCGAGGGTATCTAGCAGACTCATGACGATCTCTCTGAGTGATGGCCGCGACGGGGGACGCGGCCGGTAAGTCGGACGGCGCACGCAAAGGCGGCGCCGCGTTTTCGAGGTCCGACGCACGAAATGCGCGCGCCGGACGATGGCGGTGATTACGCGCCGGAAGCCGCCGCCGCGGAAGCGGCCTTGTCCTTTTTCGACTTCTTGGTCTTTTTCGCCTTCGTATCGGATGCCGAGGCCGGCGCAGCTGCCGCGGAACCCGCGTCGGGTGCGCTTGCAGCCGCGGCTGCCTTGTCCTTCTTGCTCTTGTGCTTCGACGTGCCCGCCGCCGTATCCGAGGCGGCTTGCGCCGTAGTCGCGGCCGCCGGCGTCTGTGCCGTCATCGGATTGGCCGTGGTAGCAGCGGGGGCGGCGCTCTTGCCGCTCTTCGCGCTAGCCGTCTTGCCCGCCGGCGGCGCCGAGGAGCCGTTGATCGTGAGTCCTGCCGCCTCGAGGTTCTGCACCGACTTCGGGCCGATGCCCTTGACGCGGCTCACGAGGTCGTCGGCGTCCTTGAACGGGCCGTTCTTCGTGCGTTCGTCGATGATCGCCTTGGCGTGCACGGGGCCGATGCCCTTGACCGATTCGAGCGCGGTTTCGTCGGCGGTGTTCACTTCCACCGCTGCGGCGAGCACGGCGGACAGCGACAGGCCGATTGCGAGGAACAGCATCAGCAGCTTCTTGAGCATGGCAATCACTCCATTGAGGGCATTTCAGTTAGCCGGGAACGGACGACGCATCCAGCGGAGGGGCTGCGGTACAAGAATAGGCTAGATGGCGTATCCGTGGATCGTGAGCGCTCGATTTATACCGGTCGATGTGTGGCAAGTAAATCGCGCCGCACAATATTTAATACTTCTGTGCATTTCGGCGACGCGAAACGCCGGGCAGTCGGCGCAATCCGGTTCAAGCGCGATGGGGCCCGACGATGCTGAGCTTCGCCATGCGCCGATACAGCGTCGCGCGCGAGATGCCTAGCGCCTGCGCGGCGGCGTTCGGACGCCAGCGGTGCGCCGTGAGCGCCGCAACGATGCGTGCGCGCTCATCTTCGTCGCAGAGCGGCGATGCCGCCAACGTGCCGGCCTGGGCGCGGGGCGCGGCGGCAGGTGCAAGTTCCGGCAGGCTCGCCGAGAGGTCGGCGCTCAGGTGCCGCGCTTCTACCAGCACCGTGTCACATACGGCGCATGCGTAGCGCATCGCATTGCGCAACTGCCGCAGATTCCCCGGCCACGCGAACGCGGCGAGCCGCACCGCGAGCGTGGCGTCGAGCGCGAGCGGGCGGCCTGCGGCCTGCGCTTCTTCCGCGAATACCGTGTCAATGATCAAGGCAATGTCGCGCCGCTCGCGCAGCGGCGGCAGCGTGAGCACGGCACCGCTCAGCCGGTAGTAGAGATCGTCGCGGAATGTCCCGGCACTCGCCATGTGTGCGAGGTCCCGGTGCGTTGCGCACACTACGTCGATATCGACGCGCACCGCTGTTTCGCTGCCTAGCGGCAGGACTTCGCCCTCGGCGAGCACGCGTAAAAGGCGTGTTTGCAGCGCGAGCGGCATGTCGCCGATTTCGTCCAGAAAGAGCGTGCCACCGTCGGCCATCGCGATCTTGCCGCGGGCACCATGGCGGCGCGCGCCCGTGAATGCGCCCGGCGCATAGCCGAACAGTTCGCTCTCGATCAGCGACTCGGGCAGCGCCCCGCAGTTCACCGCGATGAATGGCCGATTGCGTCGCGCGCTGGCGTCGTGAATCGCGCGTGCGAACACTTCCTTGCCGGCGCCCGTTTCGCCGAGCAGCAGGATCGGCAGACGCTTGCCCGCTACGCGTTGCGCGATGCGCGCGTTCTCTGCCACACGCGCGTCGGCGCTCCGCAAGAAGGGCCCGAGCGCGCTGCGATCGTATTCGTGCGTGTCGCCGGCATCGCGCCGCAGCGGCATCGCGCCATGCGCCGCGCTGGCGCCGCCGCTGTGGCCGCTACGTGCGCTGTGTCCGCCGTAACCGCTCGCCCCAAGCGGCGCGCGAATGCGCGCATACAGCATCGAGCCATTCGCGCGCAGGCGCAGCGCCGCGATGGTTTCGATGCGCCCGATGTCGCGCAACTGCACGTGCGACGAATCGAAAATCTCGTCGATATGACGCGGGCCGTCGAGGCAGGGCATGTATTCGCGCGCGCGCCGGTTCGCGGCGACCACGTTACCGTTTTCGTCGAAGGCAATCAGTAGTTCGGGCTGCGCTTCGACGTAGTTGCGATTCTGGTGGCCGAAAAGTATCCAGCACGACGCGAGCCGATGCAGGAAATAGCCGTCTTCGATGAGCGTGGCGCTCTGGCGCACGAGCTGGTTGACGATGCGCTGGCTCTCGCGATTGTCGGGCGACTGCACGGCCGAAGCGTCGAGCACGCCGATCAGCTCGCCGCCCGGCGCGAAAATCGGCGCGGCGCTGCAGGTGAGCGTGGTGAACGCGGCGCGGAAATGATCGGTCTTGTGCACGGTGATGGGCGCGAGATCGGTGAGCACGTTCGCGATGCCGCAGGTGCCTTCCTCGCTCTCCGACCAGCACGAGCCGATATAGAGCCCCGCGTGCTTGAAGTCGTTGCGGCGCTCGCGGTCGAGGCGATAGTCGATGGTCACGCCGTGCGCGTCGGTCAGCATCACGCAGTAATCGGCTTCGCGCACCATATCGTGCAGGCGGGTGAGACATTGGCCGGAGGCGCGCAGGAAGGACTCCTCGCGATCGCGGATCTCGCGCAACTCGGCGGCGCTCAGCACGCGCGGACCGATCACGGAGCCGGGGTCCAGCTGATAGCGCTCGAACGAGCGCTGCCACGACGAGACGAGACGCGGCGAATCGGACGGCGCAGGCAGCCGGCCTTCTACGGCGCCACGCACGCGCTCGGCGTGCCGGGTAGACGCAAGGGCGTAGGGCATGAGCGGTTCCAGACGATGGCTCGCGGTGAGCGTCGGGGTAACGTCGGGTTACGTCGGACCGGAAAGCGTTCGGCGGGAGTCTTTTGTAGCACATCCTTTGCGCGCGATCACACCGCAGCGCAGCATGCGAGACCGCTGAGACGATCGTCTCAGCGGGTGGTGTCCCGCATTTCGGCGCGCGACGCTGGGCCGCCCAGACGCGGCTCAGGCAGGCCACGCGGGCCTGTGCGCGTTTTCTTCGCCGCTGGCGGCCGGTCGTGCGCCCGGCGCGTTGCGCGCGTGAGACGGCGGCTGAGACGCTGCGCGCGACGCAAGCGGCGCTGGCGCCACGGCATGCAATTGCCGCAGAGCCCCGTCGCTCGGCCTTCTAAGCGGGTACATCGCGTCGCCGGCGTCATTGGCATGGCGCTTGCAGAGTCTGCGGGCAAGAGCGGCGCCCAGCAGTTCACAGTGCGACGCCATCAGGAGACAAGACCCGTGACGACGCCCGTGACCGTAGGCGTGATCGCGAACCCGGCATCGGGCCGCGACATCCGCCGTCTCACTTCGCATGCATCTGTCTTTCCCACGGCCGAGAAGGCGAATATGGTCGTGCGCCTGCTCGCGGGCCTGGGCGCGCTCGGCGTCGCGCGGGTGCTCACGCTGCGCGACAACACGGGCGTGGCCGCGCTGCTACTGCGCGCGATCGAGACGCACGCGGCCATTGCCGCGCACGAGCCTTGGCCCGAGGTCGTGTTCGTCGATTTGCCAGTGAGCGAAAGCGTCGCCGATACACACGCGGGCGTCGAACACATGGTGCGTGAGGAAGTCGCGCTGATCGCGGTGCTGGGCGGCGACGGCACCCATCGCGCCGTCGCTGCGCATTGCGGCGAGACGCCGCTGCTCGCGCTGTCAACCGGCACCAACAACGCCTTTCCCGAACTGCGCGAGGCCACCGTCGCGGGCCTCGCAGGCGCGCTTGTCGCGACCGGCGCGGTGCCCGCGGAGTCGGCGCTCTCGCGTAACAAGCGGCTCGTCGCGCGCTGCGTGGAAGGGCCCTCGCGCGGGCGTGAGGAAATCGCGCTCGTCGACATTTGCGTGGCGCGTCAGCAATTCATCGGCGCGCGCGCAATTTCAGAAAGTTCGGATATCGAATCACTTTTCCTGACCTTTGCGCCGTCCGACGGCATCGGCCTCTCGTCGATTGGCGGGGCATGGGCGCCGGTCGGGCGCGATGCGGCGCACGGCCTGCATATGACTTTCGCTCAGCCAGGCAGCGCCGAGGGCAGCGGCGCGGGTGTGCCGTTGCTCGCGCCGATCGCGCCGGGCCGCGTCGAGCGTCTGACGATGCGCACCTGCCAGCGCCTCGAAGTGGGTGTGGCACTGCCGCTCGAAGCGGGTCACGGCACGCTCGCGTTCGACGGCGAGCGCGAAATCGAACCGGCGCGCGGCGACCGCTATGAAGTGACGCTCGACTGGCACGGTCCGCTGACCGTCGATGTCGCGCGCACGCTGCGTTACGCGGCGTCGCATCAGTTGTTGCGTGAGGCCGCTGCGCGTGTGTAGCGACCGGACTTCCATTTAATCACTCGTAACCGAAAGAAGGAGACATCGGCATGGACACACCGTTGAAAGGCCAGGTCGCGATCGTGACTGGCGGCGCGCGCGGTATCGGCCGTGGCATTGCGCTCACGCTCGCGCAGGCCGGCGCGGACGTGCTGCTCGCGGATCTGCTCGAAGAGCCCCTTGCCGCGACGACCGATGAGATCCGCGCACTCGGCAGACGTGCGGCATTCGCCAAGGTCGACGTCACCCAGGCGGCCCAGCTCGAAGGGATGGTTTCGCAGGCGATCTCCGAACTCGGTGGCCTCGATATTCTCGTGAACTGCGCCGGCGTGATCTCGATTAGTCCGGTATCCGAATTAACGGAGCGGGACTGGGACTTCGTCATGGGCGTCAATGCAAAGGGCGTGTTTCTCGGCTGCAAAGCTGTGTTGCCGCATTTCCGTATGCAAAAACGTGGGCGGGTCATCAACGTCGCATCGATCGCAGGCAAGGAAGGTTTTCCGAATCTCGCGCACTACAGCGCTTCGAAATTCGCAGTCGTCGGCTTCACCAATGCGCTCGCCAAGGAGGTCGCGCGTGAAGGCATCACCGTGAATGCGATTTGCCCCGGCATCGTGCGCACCTATATGTGGGACCGGCTCTCCGACGAATGGAAGACCGAAGGCGAGAGCGTCGAAGAGTCCTGGCAGCGCCATCAGCTCACGCTGATCCCGCAAGGCCGCGCGCAAACGCCGGAGGACATGGGGAGGCTCGCCCTGTTCTTCGCGACCATGGACAACGTCACGGGCCAGTCGGTGAACGTCGACGGCGGTTTCACTTTTCACTAGAAGCAGTGGCATTTCCCGCAGCAGGCTAATCCAGAGCGGCACAGCGTCGTACATCCAGGAGACAACCATGTCACTTCAGTTGAACAAGGAGCAGTTGCTCACCGCGTATCGCTCGATGCGCACGATCCGCGAATTTGAGGAACGGCTGCACGTCGAATTCGCGACCGGCGAAATTCCAGGCTTCGTGCACCTGTACGCGGGCGAGGAGGCGTCCGCGGTCGGCACGATGAGCCACTTGAACGACAACGATTACGTCGCCACCACGCACCGGGGCCACGGCCACTGCATCGCCAAGGGCGTGGACGTGCACGAGATGATGGCCGAGATCTATGGTCGGCACACGGGCTCGTGCCGCGGCAAGGGCGGCTCGATGCACATCGCCGATCTGTCGAAGGGCATGCTGGGCGCGAACGGCATCGTGGGCGCGGGTGGTCCGCTCACGTGCGGCGCGGCGCTCGCCGCGAAGCAGAAGAAGACGGGCGGCGTGGGCGTGTGCTTCTTCGGTGATGGCGCGTCGAACCAGGGCGTGATCTTCGAGTCGATGAATCTCGCCTCCGTGTGGCGCCTGCCGGTGATCTTCGTCGCCGAAAACAACGGCTATGCCGAAGCGACGTCGTCGACGTGGTCGGTCGCGGCCGACAATATTGCCGACCGCGCGAACGGCTTCGGCATGCCGGGCGTGATCGTCGACGGTTTTGACTTCTTCGCCGTGCACGAGGCATTGGGCGAAGCCATTGCGCGAGCGCGCAACGGCGGCGGCCCGACGCTCGTGGAGATGAAACTCTCGCGCTATTTCGGTCATTTCGAAGGCGACGCGCAAACCTATCGCGCACCTGGCGAAGTGCAGAAGCTGCGTGAGGAAAAGGACTGTCTCAAGCGTTTCGAGGAGCGCGTCGTGCGCGCCGAACTCGCCAGCAGCGACGATCTGCGCAAGGTGGACGCCGAAGTGAAGCAACTGATCGACGATGCGGTCGCACAGGCCAAGGCCGCGCCGTTGCCGCCTGCCGAAGCGCTGCTCACCGACGTGTACGTGTCGTATCCCTGAGTGCTGTGCGCTCAGGTCATCAGGATTCCAGATCAAGGAGACGAAAATGGCACGGAAAATCACCTATTCGCAGGCCATCAACGAAGCGCTGGCCCAGGAAATGGGCCGCGACGAGAGCGTGATCGTCATGGGCGAGGACAACGCGGGCGGCGCGGGCGCGCCAGGGGAGCAGGACGCGTGGGGCGGCGTGCTCGGCGTGACGAAGGGCCTTTACGGCAAGTTCCCGGGGCGCGTGCTCGATACGCCGCTCTCGGAAGGCGGCTTCATCGGTACGGCCGTGGGCGCGGCGGCGTGCGGCATGCGGCCGGTAGCGGAACTGATGTTCATCGACTTCATGGGCGTGTGCTTCGACCAGATCTTCAACCAGGCCGCGAAGTTCCGCTACATGTTCGGCGGCAAGGCGGTCACGCCGGTCGTGATCCGCACCATGTATGGCGCGGGGTTGCGCGCGGCCGCGCAGCACTCGCAGATGCTCACCTCGCTTTTCACACATATTCCAGGCCTGAAAGTCGTGTGTCCGGCGACGCCTTATGACGCCAAGGGCCTCATGATCGAAGCGATTCGAGACAACGACCCCGTGATTTTCTGCGAACACAAATTGCTTTACACCATGGAAGGCGAAGTTCCAGAGGAATCCTATTCGATCCCGTTCGGTGAGGCCAACATCGTGCGCGATGGCGACGACATCACGATCGTCACGTATGGGCGCATGGTGCACTACGCGCTCGACGCCGCGCAGAAGCTCGCGAAAGACGGCATCGAAGCGGACGTGATCGACCTGCGCACCACGTCGCCGCTCGACGAAGAAACAATACTCGAAAGCGCGCGCCGTACGGGCCGCGTCGTGGTCGTAGACGAAGCGAACCCGCGCTGCTCGATCGCAACCGACATTGCCGCGCTCGTCGGTCAAAAAGCGTTCAAGGATCTGAAGGCCCCGGTCGGCATGGTGACCGCGCCGCATACGCCGGTGCCGTTCGCGGCGTCGCTGGAAGATCTCTACATCCCCTCGGCAGACAAGATCGCCGAAGCCGCGCGCGCAGCAAGGAGCTGAAGTCATGCCGATTCACATGATCACGATGCCCAAATGGGGGCTGTCGATGGAGCAGGGCCAGGTGAACGGCTGGCTCAAATCGCCCGGCGACAAGGTCACCAAGGGCGATGAATTGCTCGACGTGGAGTCCGACAAGATCGCGTCGGGCGTGGAGTGCGCGTTCGAGGGCGTGTTGCGGCGGCAGATCGCGCAGGAGGGCGACACGCTGCCCGTGGGCGCGCTGCTGGGCGTGGTAGCCGATGCCGAAGCGGTTGACGCGGATATAGACGCCGCAGTGGCCGAATTCCAGCGCGACTTCGTCCCCGCAAAAGAGGGCGACGCCGACGCGGGGCCGCAGCCGGAAAAGTCGCAAATCGGCGGCAGGACCGTGCGCTACCTGAAGCAGGGCGAAGGCGAGGGCGTGCCTGTCGTGCTGATCCACGGCTTCGGCGGCGATCTCAACAACTGGCTCTTCAATCACACGGATCTTGCGACGGAGCGCACCGTATGGGCGCTCGATCTGCCGGGGCACGGCGAGTCGGGTAAGGCGCTCGAGAGCGGCAGCCTCGACGAGCTTGCGCAGAGCGTGATCGCATTCCTCGACGCGCAGAAGATCGACCGGGCGCATCTCGTCGGCCACTCGCTGGGCGGTGCGGTCGCGATGGCGGTGGCTGACCAGGCACCCGGGCGCGTGGCCTCACTGTCGCTGATTTCGAGTGCGGGCCTCGGTAGCGAGATCGATGGCGCGTATATCGAGGGCTTCGTCGCGGCGGCGAACCGCAATGCGCTCAAACCGCATGTGACGAAGCTGTTCGCCGATCCCGCGTTGGTCACACGTCAGCTCGTCGAAGACCTCGTGAAGTACAAGCGGCTCGAAGGCGTGCAGGCCGCGCTCGGCAAGATCGCAGGGCAGGCGTTCGAGGGCGGCGTGCAGCGGCGCGTGTTTCGCGAGCGTGTCGCTTCGCTCGCGCCGCGCGCGCTCGTGATCTGGGGCGAGGCCGACCAGATCATTCCGGCGCGCCATGCGCAGGGGTTGCCGTCGCAGGTGCGCGTGGAGGTGATCGCGGGTAAGGGGCACATGGTGCAGATGGAGGCCGCGCAGGAGGTGAATCGCCTGCTGAAGGCCTTTTTCGACGAAGGAGCTTGAGCATGGAGGCCGCCACGTCCCGGACGTCCCCTGTATCGAGCACGGCGCTTGGTCAGGAGGGGCTACGCAGTCGCGAGAAGCTTGCGCGGATTCCGGTGAAGATCGTGCCCACCGGCCGCGACGCGGTCTTGCCGAAGCCGCCCTGGCTGCGCGCACGGCCGCTCATGAGCGAGACCGTGGCGGGCGTGGCGGCCGTGTTGCGCGAACACCGGCTTCATTCGGTGTGCGAAGAAGCGATGTGCCCGAACATCGGCGAATGCTTTGCGCAGCGCACCGCGACGTTCATGATCATGGGCGGGCTTTGCACGCGGCGCTGCCCGTTCTGCGACGTCGCACACGGGCGGCCCGAGCCGCTCGACGAGGAAGAACCCGTGCACCTGGCGGCGGCGGTCGCGGCGCTGGGATTGCGTCATGTCGTCATCACGTCGGTCGATCGTGACGACTTGCGCGACGGCGGTGCAGCGCACTTCGCGCGCTGTATCGCCCAGGTGCGCGAGCGTGTTCCGGGGATCGGCGTCGAGGTGCTGACGCCCGATTTTCGTGGTCGGATCGCGCGCGCTCTAGAGGCGCTTTCGCTCGCGTGGCCTGACGTGTTCAATCACAACATCGAGACCGTGCCCTCGCTTTATCGCGCGGCGCGGCCGGGTGCGGACTATCGCGGCTCGCTCGATCTGCTGGCGAGCGCCAAAGCGGCGAACGGTGCGCTAGTCACGAAGTCGGGGCTGATGGTGGGGCTGGGCGAAACTGACGATGAGTTGCTCGCGACCATGCGCGATTTACGCGAGCATCGCGTTGAGGTGCTGACGATCGGGCAGTATCTCGCGCCGTCGAAGTTTCATTTGCCGGTGAAGCGTTACATGCATCCCGAAGAATTTTCCGGGTTGCGCTCGGCGGGCCTGGCGATGGGATTTAGCGAGGTCGTGGCCGGGCCGCTGGTCCGTTCCTCGTACCATGCGGCGCAAACAGTGGAGGCGGCGCGGCAGGCAGAGGCGGGGTGAGCTGCGTTTGCAACTAACCGCCGAGCGCATCTCGCGGCGACTGGCTATGCGCCCTCACGTAAAAATCGCGTGCTCACCCGCGAGAGATAAAACAGGAGTCCAGCGCCGGCGATCAACAGGCTAGCCATGTTGGCGAGCCAAAACCCGCGCGCGCCCGTCGCCCAGGCGGGCATCGTGCCGGTCACGTCAAAGCCCAGCGCGTAGCCGCCGCCAAGCCCCACGCCCCAGAGCGCGATCGCATAGATGATGGTCGGCACGACCGCAACCTTGTAGGCACGCAACGCGAAGGCCGTGGTGATTTGCAGCGCGTCGAACACGTGATAGCAGGTGACGATGGCAACGAGCGGCATCGCCGCGATCGCCACGGCGGGGTCCGGCGTGTAGCCGCCGATGATGAGCGGGCGCAGCACGAACACGATCGCGCCGTAGCAGCAGGCAATCGCCACAGCTGTCGCCACGCCGTGCCGCGCGAGCGTACGCGCCTCGGCGGGGCGATTGCCGCCCAGCGCCTGGGCGACGAGCGTCGAGGTCGCCACGCCGATCGAAAGCGGCGTCATATAGAGCACCGCGCCGATGTTGCCGGCGATCTGATGTCCGGCGAGCGTGGTCGTGCCCATGCGCGCGATGAAGATCGCCATGAACGTGTACGACGTCACTTCGATGAGATACGAAAGCCCCATCGGAATGCCGAGCTTGAGCAGTTCGGCCTGGCGCTTCCACTCGGGCCAGCAGAAGTGCTTGAAGATTTCGAACGGCGCGAATACGTCGACGCGCGTGAGTGCGAAGGCCGCGCACAGCGCGAGCGCCCAGTTGATCGACGTGCTCGCGAGCGCACAGCCGGGGCCACCGAGCGCCGGCACGCCCAGGCCGCCGAAGATGAGCCACGTGTTGAGCGGCACCTTCAGCACGAGCGCGCCGACTTGCAGGAACATGACGAGGCGCGGACGCCCCACGGCATTGGCGAGTGAGCTGTAGATGCGAAAGGCCAGCGCGGCGGGCAGTCCGAACGAAAGCAGCCGCAGATAGCCGACCGTGCGCTCGCGCAGCGCCTCGGGCGCGCGCGCGAGGTCGAGCAGAGGGCCGGGAAAGTAGAGGATCGCGAAGCCGATCACCATCAGCACGACTGCGAGCCAGAACGCCTGGCGCACCTCGAGGCCGATCTCCGTGTCCTTGCGCGCGCCATAGAGCTGCGCCGCAACGGGCTGCAGCGCGCTGAGAATGCCCGTGAGGGCGATGTAGACCGAGACGTAGATCGACGACCCCAGGCCGAGCGCTGCGAGGTCGAGCGCCGAGTATCGCCCGACCATCGCGGTGTCGATCACGCCGAACGCGATGATCGCGAGCTGGCCGACCAGCACCGGCCACGCCAGCGCGGCGATGCGCCGGACGTCGCCGACGAAGGTCGTCGTCACTGTGACCTCAGTCCGGACGCTTGCGCCAGACATGCTTCTTGAGCGGCGGCGTCGGACGGTCGATGCGCACATACAGGCGGAAGCGCTCGTCGCGGTCGGCTGCGCGGCGGCCTTCCCACACGAGCTTCCAGACGTAGTCCGGCATCGAACTCGGCTCGCCGTAGTCCTGCGTGTCCTGGCGCAGGATCACATCGCAGTCCTCGTTGAACGCGAAGTGCATGTTGCCGAAGTAAGCGAAGGTGGCGATCTGCGCGTCGCCGAGGCGCACCGGCGAGATGCACTGATAGTCGGCGGGCAGGTGCGCGGCGATCTGTTCGGCGACGTCCTTGTAGGTCCGGCTGTAGTTGACGACTGGCAGCCAGAGCGTCATGAGCAGCACCCACATGAGCGTGGTGCCGCCGCTCGATAGCACGACGCTGCGCCACAGCACCTTCGGATGGCGCGCCACGCGCCACTGCACGAGCGCCATCCAGCAGACGGTGACGGCCACCGCGCACACGAACGAGAGGATCTTGAACTGCGGCACGAAGCCGGGCGCGAGGCGCGCGAGATTACGCGCGAGCGGCGCGGGGAAGCCGGTCATGCCCGCGAGCCACACGAGCCACACGAAGGTGCTGAGAATCGTGAAGCTCAGCACCGCGAACCAGTCGATCGCGTTGATCGCGCCGCGCTTGAGCGTGGGCAGCGCGAAGGTCGCGAGCACCGAAAGCGCGGGCAGCACGAGCATGAAGAGCCGGTTCGATTCGTGGCTCTGCACGATCACGAGGATGAGGAGCGGCACGATCACCGACAGCGGAATCGCGATGTGCGGCTTGCGGCGCAGTCCGGCCCAGCTAACGAAGGCCCAGATCGCGAGCGGCCAGGCGGGCCACGTGAAGAGCGGCAGGTTCTTCGCGGCGTAGCGCAGCACGTAGCCCGGCGGGCCCGCGAAGGCGTTGACGTTGGTGTGCGCCCACTGGTTAAGGAACCAGACGGCGTCGTCGGGGTAGAGGTGCAGCGCCAGCAGCGGCCATGAGGCGGAGACCACGAGCGCGACAGGCAGCCCGGCCACGAGCAGCCAGCGCGAGCGCGTTTCGGGGGCGATGGCGAGCATGGCAAGCGTGCCGATGAGGAGCGCGCCCACGAGCACCGGGCCGCTCGACAGCATCACGATGCCGAGCGCGAGGCCCCACCAGAGAGCGCCCTGAACCGGCTTGTCGATGGCGCGCACGATGCCGTACACGACCATCGCGATGCCCACGAACTGCATGAGTTGCGGCGTGGTTTCGTGACCGCGCTCGGCGAGACCGAAGCACCCCAGCAGAACGAGCAGGGCGCCGTCACCGAGCGTGCGGCCATAGTCACGCGGCTCGGGCTCGCCGCCGAATGCGTACTTGAACGGCTGCACTTCGGGGCGCCGGCCGAGCAGATACGCGCTGTACCAGACGAACGCGCACGCGAGACAGAACAGCACGCCCGTGGCGATGCGCGAGGCGTTGCTGGCGTCGACCCATGGTGCGAACAGGCGAATGCAGGCGGCACCCAGCCAGTAGCCGAGCGGACCGTTCTCGGTCACGTACTTGCCGACGAGGTTGGGCAGCAGCCAGTCGTGTGAGGTGCCGCCCGCCATCGTCCACATCACGCCGAAGCCCGCCGCGTCCTCGTTCTTCCACGGGTCGCGGCCAAAGAGGCCGAACGCCGCGAAGACGATACAGATGGTCAGCAGCAGCCAGCGCGGCAGGGCGCTGGTGGCGGAGGCGGTCAGTCGAATGGCTGGCTTCATGCAGTACGAAGGGAGACGGATAAACCGGGCGTGCTCGAGCGGCTGGCTCGCACGCGGGGGGCAAGCGGGCATGCGCAGCAGACGGTACACCCGGCCGTCCACCGTGGAGCAATCCGGCATTCTAGCCGGGCCGGCGATCGCGCGTCACGGCGTTAGCCGCGTGTTAATCCAAAGAAACATCTGGAAAGGGGCAGTAAGTCGCAATCGCCAGGCTGCCCCGACAGCGCAACAGTGGCGCAGGCAATAAAAAAGGGCAGCGTATGCTGCCCTTTTTGTGCACGTTCAATGCGGGACCGGCGCGAAGCCGGTGCGGCGAGGTGCTTACTTGCCGGCCTTGCCCGAGGCGCGTGCGCCGAACTTCTTGTTGAACTTCTCGACACGGCCTGCCGTGTCCATGATCTTTTGCGTGCCCGTGTAGAACGGATGCGATTCCGACGACACTTCGATCTTGGCGAGCGGGTAGGTCTTGCCGTTGAACTCGGCGGTTTCGCGCGTCTGGATGGTCGAGCGGGTCACGAACTTGAAGTCGTTCGAAACGTCGATGAACAGGACTTCGCGGTAATCCGGGTGAATGCCTTCTTTCATGGTTATTCCTTAAATCTGGCGGTAGCCAACCCGCGTGCCTGCAACACCATGTTGCCGACCTTGCTCGCGCGAGCCACTTACCCAAGGGTCGAAAAACGGCGATTATGCCAGAAAATCAGCCGGTTGGCGAATTTTTGAGGGCCTTGCGCGACAGGTTTCAGGCAAGCGGGGCGGCCAGTGCGCTCACGCGTGCCGGGTCCTGCCGGTAATAGCGCGCCAGGAGCCGGTAAAGCTCGGGATATTCCGCCTCGAATGCCTTCGGCTTGACGAAAAGGGCCTCGCTGCACACCGCAAAGAACTCCGACGGATGGTCGGCAGCATAGGGATCGATCAGCGAGTCGCGCTCGAAGCGCGCCCAGCGGCGCTCCGGCACGGCATCCACCTTGTCGCAGAACTGATCATAGGCGTTGTCGAACACGTCGGCCCACGCCTGCGCGTCAAGCGGTGCATGCCAGCGCCGAAAGAGGGGCGGATGACCGTCGGCCTCTCCGTTGAGCATGTCGATCTTGTGTGCGAACTCGTGGATCACGACGTTGTACGCGTCGCTGCCATCGGTCATCTGCGCGTCTTCCCACGAGAGGATCACGGGGCCGCCTTCCCAGGCTTCGCCGCTCGCGTCGTGCTCGACCTCGTGGACTACCCCATCCTCGTCCTCCACCGTTTTGCGGATCACGAATTCGCCCGGATAGACGACGACGCCCACCCAGCCCTTGTAGAGGTCGAGCGAGAGATTGAGCACAGGCAGCGACGCTTGCGCGGCGATCGCCACGGTCATCGGGTCGGTCAGTTCGAGATCGTGCGCTGTCGAAAACTCTTTTTGCGCGATGAAGAGGCTCGTCAGCTCGCGCAGGCGTACGAGGTCGGCGGCGTCGAGGTGCTTGAGGAAAGGCAGGCCGGCGAGCGTCGCCTGCCAAAGCGCGTCGTCGATCGCGTAGGTGCGCAGCGCTTTTTCGCGGCGGCGCGCGCCGAACCAGTGAGAGAGTTTCGAAAGCATCGCTGGGTGTGTTTTCCCGTGCGTCTGAGTGTCGTTCAGTCGATCTGCTTTTGCCACGCGGCAAAGATTGCGCCGCACACCGCCACGCCGATCAGGAAGTAAAACCCGTCGAGCGAACTCAGAAAGCTCGCCTGCTGCGCGACCATGCGGCTCACCTGCACGAGCGCGAGTCCGTGCGCTTCGCTCGCGGACCGTCCCATGAGCTCGAACGAATGCGTTAGCGCGGCATAGGCGTTCTGAAACGCCGGGTTGAACGGATTCACGAATTCGGCGAGCCGCGCCTGGTGCAGCGCGAGCCGGTGCTGCTCGACGATGATAACCGTGGCGGTTGCGAACGATATCGTCAACTGCCGGACGATGTTTTTCAAGCGGTAACCGTGCGTGAATTCTTCGATCGCGAAGATTCGGAACGTGAGATTCGCGACGGGCAGCACGATGAAGAGCAGCAGGAGCCCGCGCAGCAGCAGCGGCGGGATGAGCCAGGCCTCGCTCGCTTGCGGCGTGAGCCGCGTCATCCAGAACGAGATGAGCGCCGAGAGCACGAAGCCGGGCACGATGATCCACTTCTTGTGCGTGATGAGCTTCGCGTACCGGAAATAGAAAAAGAGCGCGCCGGCCGAGATGAGCGACGTGACGCCGGTAAGGCGGCCGGCGTTTTCGACGGGGTAGTTGAATCCGCCTTCGAGCAGCCGAGAGACGAGGTAGCTGAGCGCAGTGCTCAGGTAGTAATAGGCCATGTAGAGCAGCAGGCCCACCTGGAACGGTTTCTCTCGCAGCGCGTGCAGGCGCATGAGCGGCTTCGGATGATGCCACTGGTGCCAGCCGAACCAGGCGAGCGCGGTGATGCCGACGAGTGTGAGCAGGATGATTTCCGGCGACGCGCTGAAAAGTTCGAAGCGCACCTGCTGCATGGCGATTTGCAGCGCGCCCTGCGCAAACGCGAAGATGATGTATGGCCAAAAGTGCGCTTCGCCGCGTTCCTCGGGCAGCAGGTGACCCGTATCGGGCAGCGCGAGCAGGGCTAGCACGGCATAGAGCACGCCCGCGGGCGCGGAAAAGGCGAACAGGGCGCGCCAGTCGAAATGCGCGACCAATTGGCCGCCCACGAGCGGCGCGAGCGCGCTGGAGAGCACGATGAGAATGAGGAATGCGCGCGTCGCGACCGGGCGTTGCTGCGGCGTGAAGCTGATCTGGATGAGGATGCGGCAGGTGCCCATCATCGGGCCGATGAAATAGCCCTGAAATCCGCGCGCGAAGGCGAGTTCGATCGACGATTCGCACAGTGCCGCTGCGATCGCGCCGGCGGAATAGAGCAGCAGGCAACTGCCCACGTAGCGCCGGTAGCCCATGCGTTCCACCCACCATTGCTGCTGCAGGATGCCTAGAACGGCGCACACGGCATAGGCGCTCGACGACCAGACGAGCTCGTCCGGCGAAGCGTTGATGCCGCCCGCAATATAGCTCGTGAAGAACGAGAAGATCGCGTTGTCGTAGTAGTCGAGACCGGTCGCGAGGGCGAGCACCCACGGGAAAAAGTCGCCGCGCAGGCGCGCCGCGCTGAAGATCGGCTCGCGGGGCTGGGCCGTGCTCATGCCGATTCGTTGTCGTCGCGTGCCTTGCCCGAAGGCTCTGCCGCTTTGCCGCCCTTGCCGCTCGCGGCCGCTTTGCGGCGCCGCGTGGCGGCGAGGCGTTGCTCGATCAGTTGATCGGACGGCTCGCCCGCCAGGCGCCGCTGCAGGTAGTCGAGGTCGTCGGCGAGTTCCGCGCGCACCGTCTGCGCTTCCTTTAACTCGCGGCGCACTGCCGCAATGCGCGTGTCCAGCGTATCGATCTGCTGCGCAAGCGCGTCGGCGATCTGCTGGAGCGACTCCTGCGAATAGCGCCGGCGGCATTCGCCGGCCTGTTCGAGCGGCCGCTTGAGCATTTCGGTGATGCCGTGCAGCGAGAAACCGAGCGCGCGCAATCGCAGGATGCGCGAGAACTGCTCGAGGTCGTGCTCGTCGTAGAGCCGGTAGCGGCCTTCGCTGCGCGAAGGGCTGACGAGCCCGCGCTCCTCGTAATATTTGAGCGTGCGCGGCGTGACGTTGAGCCGCTCGGCGGCGTCGCGCACCGTGAGCAGCGCGGGGGAATCCTTGGGCATGGGGAACTCTTTTTTCGCCTTGGGGCGATCAAGACATGCCGCGCATTATAGTTCAACGTGAACGTTCACGTACAGGTTGTGACGTGGCACGATGGGGTGCCGCAAAAGAAAAACGCCCGCGAATTCGCGGGCGTTTTGCGTTGAGTCAAGCGGGCGAGGGTCTTAGCCGCCGCGGCGCATCATGTCGAAGAACTCTGAGTTGTTCTTCGTCTGGCGAATCTTGTCGAGCAGGAATTCCATCGCTTCGACTTCGTCCATGTCGTGGATGAACTTGCGCAGCACCCAGATCTTCTGGAGGATGTCCGGCTTGATCAGCAGTTCTTCGCGGCGCGTACCCGACTTGTTCAGGTTGATCGACGGATAGACGCGCTTTTCCGCGAGACGGCGCTCGAGGTGCACTTCCATGTTGCCGGTGCCCTTGAACTCTTCGTAGATCACGTCGTCCATGCGGCTGCCGGTTTCGATCAGCGCCGTGCCGATGATGGTGAGCGAGCCGCCTTCTTCGATGTTACGTGCCGCGCCGAAGAAGCGCTTCGGGCGCTGGAGCGCGTTGGCGTCCACACCGCCCGTGAGCACCTTGCCCGATGCGGGCACAACGGTGTTGTAGG
This sequence comes from Paraburkholderia flagellata, assembly GCF_021390645.1. Classification (GTDB taxonomy): domain Bacteria; phylum Pseudomonadota; class Gammaproteobacteria; order Burkholderiales; family Burkholderiaceae; genus Paraburkholderia; species Paraburkholderia flagellata. Next base: position 1,720,166 of record NZ_JAJEJT010000001.1, on the reverse strand, counting down.
CGCGCGCGAGACGCGTGATCGAGTCGAGCAGAATCACGACGTCGTGCTTCATTTCGACGAGGCGCTTGGCCTTTTCGATCACCATTTCGGCGACCTGGACGTGACGCGCAGCCGGTTCGTCGAAGGTCGAGGCGATCACTTCGCCCGCCACCGAGCGCTGCATTTCGGTCACTTCTTCCGGACGCTCGTCGATCAGCAGCACGAACAGGACCACGTCGGGGTGGTTCTGCTTGATGGCGTGCGCGATGTGCTGAAGCATCACGGTCTTGCCGGACTTGGGCGAGGCGACCAGCAGGCCGCGCTGACCCTTGCCGATGGGCGCGATCATGTCGATGATGCGGCCCGTGACGTTTTCTTCGCCACGCATCTCACGCTCGAGCAGCAGCACCTTGTTCGGGTGCAGCGGCGTGAGATTCTCGAACATGATCTTGTGCTTCGAGGCCTCCGGCGGCTGGCCGTTGACCTTGTCCACCTTCACGAGCGCGAAGTAGCGTTCGCCGTCCTTCGGCGTGCGCACTTCACCTTCGATCGTGTCGCCGGTGTGCAGGTTGAAGCGGCGGATCTGCGACGGGCTGATATAGATATCGTCCGTGCTGGCGAGATACGAGGTTTCCGGCGAGCGCAGGAAGCCGAAGCCGTCGGGGAGCACTTCGAGCGTGCCGTCACCGAAGATCGTTTCGCCCGTCTTGGCGCGCTTTTTGAGAATCGCGAACATGAGTTCCTGCTTGCGCAGGCGGTTCGCATTTTCGATCTCGAGGCCATTGGCCATCTCGATCAATTCGGACACGTGCAGAGACTTGAGCTCGGAAAGATGCATACGGAGAACCCGTCGGGGAGGATGCGACGAAAAGAATGGGGGAAAAGAAGCGAGCGGAACCGCTCAAGGACTTTTGCGTGAAACTTTGCTTGAAGCTTTATAAGGGCGCCGGTAGACGCTTTATGAATTCTAGCATAGCACACGCCAGAAACCGTCAGTGAAGACCGACAGCAAGTTTTAACGTGTTTTTATGGTGCGTGTTGTCGCGTGACAACACGCACCTTTGCGTGGCTCGTTTCCTTGCTGGCCGGGCGATGCGCCCGGGCCGGCAGGGGCGGCCAGCGAGGAAGTTACAGGTGGCTGTCCAGGAACGCGGTGAGCTGCGACTTCGAGAGCGCGCCGACCTTCTGCGCCGCCACGGCGCCGTTCTTGAAGAGGATCAGTGTGGGGATGCCGCGCACGCCGAACTTCACCGGCGTCGACTGGTGCTCGTCGACGTTGATCTTCGCGATCTGGAGGCGGTCGCCATAATCTTTCGCGACTTCATCGAGAATCGGCGCGATCATCTTGCACGGGCCACACCACTCGGCCCAGAAGTCCAGCAGCACGGGCTTGTCGGATTTCACGACGTCCTGTTCGAACGATGCGTCGCTGATATGCTTGATTTGTTCGCTCATTGTATGAATACCTCTTTCGATTCGAGGTCGAGTAAATTGCTCGCCACGATACACCAACACTGAAAATTCATCCGGGGCCGCAAGAGCAGCCAGACCGAACCCGAGTCACACGTCCGAATCACACGCTATTCGCACGAAAACCCCGTGGCCCAGCCAATTGCCGACGCCAGTGTAGCCTAAATCCCTATGCGTTGCCGACGGTGATAGTACTCATGCCGCAAGCAGGGTTTCCGTCCTCCAGGCCACATTCGGCGGGACATTCCGGCAGCTGCGCGAACATTTTCGCGGGGGCCTTTCCGTGCGACACCTCGTGCTCCTGCACGCTATCTGGAGGCGGTCCGGGCCGTTGCAAGAGGGGCTCCCACGGCGTGCAAGCATGTCTGGAGCGGCTCGGCGCGTTTTTTCGCACTGCAGCAGTCGCATTGCTGCGCGAGCGATGTTAGAATGCGCCGTGACGGGCCTCCTCGCATGGAGGGGCGGTCAACCTGGTCAGGTCGGGAACGAAGCAGCCACAGCCGTTTTCCGCCAGTGCCGAGGGTCAGGCTCGTCACCATCCTCTTTTTTCTTCCAGTTTTTCCCCAGATACGACATTCACGCCGCGCAATCGAGCGCGACGCAGTTTTTCGTTCGTCGTGTTTTCAAGCCTTCGTCGCCGCGTTTTTCGTCGTCCGCAATCGTTCGCTCGCGTCATCGCGCGGCGCCCGCGGAGTCAGCATTGGCCGCCTTTCGATTCATCTGGACGCGCGGGCGTTGCTGATACAATTTCCGGATGACCTATCAAGTTCTCGCACGCAAGTGGCGACCGAAGGATTTCGCTTCGCTCGTCGGACAGGAGCACGTTGTGCGCGCGCTCACGCATGCACTCGACGGCGGCCGCCTGCATCACGCGTATCTCTTCACGGGCACGCGTGGCGTGGGCAAGACGACGCTGTCGCGTATCTTCGCCAAGGCGCTCAACTGTGAGACCGGCGTGACGTCGAAGCCCTGCGGCGTGTGCCGCGCGTGCCGGGAAATTGACGAAGGGCGCTTTGTCGATTACGTCGAGATGGATGCGGCGAGCAATCGCGGCGTGGACGAAATGGCCGCGCTGCTCGAGCGTGCGGTCTATGCCCCGGTCGACGCGCGCTTCAAGGTCTACATGATCGACGAAGTGCACATGCTCACGAACCACGCCTTCAACGCGATGTTGAAGACGCTGGAAGAGCCGCCTGCGCACGTGAAGTTCATCCTCGCGACCACCGATCCGCAGAAGATTCCGGTCACGGTGCTGTCGCGCTGCCTGCAGTTCAATTTGAAGCAGATGCCGGCGGGCAACATCGTCGAGCATCTCACGCACATTCTCGGTGAGGAGAAGGTCGAGTTCGAGCCACAGGCGCTGCGTCTGCTCGCGCGCGCGGCCGACGGCTCCATGCGCGACGCGCTTTCGCTCACCGACCAGGCTATCGCTTATTCGGCCAACCAGGTCACCGAAGATGCGGTGCGCGGCATGCTCGGCGCGCTCGATCAAAGCTATCTCATTCGCCTGATCGACGCGCTCGTGGCTGGCGACGGCGCGAACGTGCTCGCCATCGCCGACGAAATGGCGCTGCGCAGCCTGTCGTTCTCCACGGCGCTGCAGGATCTTGCGAGTCTGTTCCACCGCATCGGCTGGGCGCAATTCGCGCCTTCGTCGGTGCTCGACGAGTGGCCCGAAGCCGACGATATCCGCCGTTTTGCCGAAGCGTTGAGCCCTGAGCAGGTCCAGCTTTTCTATCAGATCGCGACCCTCGGCCGCAGCGAGCTCGGTCTCGCGCCCGACGAATACGCGGGCTTCACGATGACGCTCCTGCGCATGCTCGCGTTCGAGCCTTCCGTGGGCGCGGGCAGCGTGGGCAGCGCGCCGGCTTCGAAACCCGCCGTGGCGGGCACGCCCGCCCGCGCGGCGGCTCCAGTCGCGGCATCGGCGCGGAGCGCGGAGCCAGCCGCTGCGCAGCCGGTCGCGCCTATGCCTGCAGTTCCGGTGCCGCCGCGTGCCGAAAACATGGCGAGTATGTCCCCGGCGGTAGAAGCCGCTGCGGCGAAGACGCCCGTCGTCGAGCCGCAAGCGTCTGCACGTGCGACGCTCGCCAAGCCCGCGGCCGAAGCGCGCGTCGTGCCTCCCTGGGAAGACGAGGGCGAGTTTGCGTCAAGCGTGAGCACAACGCCGCAGGGTGCGGCTGCCGCCGCGGTTGAGCCCGCTCCTGCAGATGAGGTGCAAACCGTTCAAAGTGCGGCCGCTGTGCCCGCGCCGCAAGCCGAAGCGCGTGAAGAAGAACCTGCCGCTGCGGCTTCCGCGCGCGGTGGCCCAAGCGCTGCGCTCGACGTGCTGCGCAGCAAGGGCATGCGTGTTGCCACAGGCCGCGGTCCCGCTGCCGCTGCCGGCCCGGCAGCCCCGGCGCCTGCGCCGAAGGCTGCGCCGCGCATGGAAGTGAAGGTGCCGACGCCCGATCCGGCGCGCCGTGCCGCCGCTGCGCAGGAAGCCCAGGCGCGCCAGCCTGCGCGCAACGCAAACACGCAGCAAGATGGTGCGGGCGCGCCGCCGTGGGCCGATATTCCGCCCGACGACTATGTGCCGCTCGGCGCCGACGACGCGTATTTTGCGCCGCTCGACGACGGATTCGTGCCTGCCTACGACAGCGAGCCGTCCGCGCCGCGCGCCGCCGCTTTGGCGCCGACGCCGTCGCCGGCCGTGGTCGATGTGAGCAAGCTGCCGCCGGGCATCCCGCTTGATCCGATCGGCTTCACAGGCGACTGGCCCGCGCTTGCCGCGACGCTTTCGCTCAAGGGCATTTCGTACCAGCTCGCCTTCAACAGCGAACTGACGGCGCTCGAAGGCACGCTGCTCAAACTGAGCGTGCCGGTGCCGCAGTACGCCGAAGCCTCGCAGGTCGCGAAGCTCAAGACGGCGCTCGCCGAGCGTCTGGGCAAGACCGTCGAAGTGAGCGTGGAAGTCGGCCCTGCACGCCGTACGGCGGCCGCGCTCGACGCAGCAGAGCGCGCCGAGCGTCAACGCGAAGCCGAGCGCGAGATCGGCGCCGACCCCTTCGTGCAGCAACTGATTCGCGACTTCGGCGCGAGCATCGTGCCGGGCTCGATCCGGCCGGTCGCGCCGGAAGCCGCATCGGGCGGCAGTCAGGCCGCCCACTGATTTGCGCCGCGTGGCGCGAAAAGCGTCGCGCGCTTTTGAGCGCATCGATTCGAACGACTACGATCCAGAAGGAGCAGTGACTATGTTGAAAGGCCAACTCGCAGGGCTCATGAAGCAAGCCCAGCAGATGCAGGAAAACATGAAGAAGATGCAGGAGCAGCTTGCCCAGATCGAAGTCGAAGGTCAGGCTGGCGCCGGTCTCGTCAAGGTCACGATGACCTGCCGCAACGACGTGCGCCGCGTGTCGATCGATCCGAGCCTGCTCGCAGACGACAAGGACATGCTCGAAGACCTCGTGGCTGCGGCGTTCAACGACGCGGTGCGCAAGGCCGAAGCCACGTCGCAGGAAAAGATGGGCGGCATGACCGCCGGTCTGCCGCTGCCGCCGGGCTTCAAGATGCCGTTCTAAGGAACGTTGCGAGCGCCGCGTCTGCTTTCGGCAGGCCGGCGCACGCGTGTCCCGCTTGCCTTGAGGTGGCCGGTACGGCCGCGTAGGCGCTGGCGTCGAGGCGTCAAAAGCACCAGGCAGCAAGTCGTCGCAAGAAGCAACATTCGCGTCAAACTCCGTCGCGCATCTCGCGCTGAATCCGCATGAAACAACCTTCCGCTCTCGCCGCTCTCGTCGAGGCGCTGCGCGTGTTGCCCGGTGTCGGGCCGAAGTCGGCGCAACGCATGGCGTATCACCTGATGCAGCACGACCGCGACGGCGCTGAAAAGCTCGGCAACGCGCTCCTGTTCGCGACCGGGAATCTGAAGCATTGCGAGAAGTGCAATACCTTCACCGAAGCTCAGGTCTGCGAAACATGCCTCGACGAGGATCGTGACCCGACGCTTTTGTGCGTGGTCGAAACGCCCGCCGACCAGATCATGCTCGAACAAACCATGACGTATCGCGGTTTGTATTTTGTGCTGATGGGGCATCTGAGTCCGCTTGATGGCATCGGTCCGAAAGAGATCCATTTCGACCGCCTTGTGAAGCGCGCCTCGGACGGCGTCGTCAAGGAAGTGGTGCTCGCAACCAATTTCACGAACGAGGGCGAGGCGACGGCCCATTATCTCGGCCAGACGCTCAAGGCGCGCGGACTTGCCGTCACGCGCCTCGCGCGCGGCGTGCCGGTGGGCGGCGAACTGGAATACGTCGACGCTGGCACCATCGCGCGGGCCATGCTCGACCGGCGCTCGATGTAGCGTCGCGCCATGCCTCGACACGCGGCGTATTCAACCTGGCGCCGCACGCCGAACAGAACGAAAGGAGACACCATGAGCGCAGCCGCCGATTCCACAGATTCGCAATTGAACGCATCCGCAGCCAAAGGCGCGGGACCGCTTGCGGGTGTGAAAGTCCTCGAACTCGGCACGCTGATCGCCGGCCCCTTCGCCGCGCGTTTTCTCGGCGAGTTCGGCGCCGAGGTCATCAAGATCGAGGATCCCAAGGGCGGCGACCCGCTGCGCAAATGGCGCAAGCTCTACCCGGAAGCGGGCGGCACGTCGCTGTGGTGGGCCGTTCAGGCGCGCAACAAGAAGTCGGTCACCGTGAATCTCAAAGCCGAAGAGGGCAAGGAGATCGTGCGGCGCCTCGCGAAGGAGGCCGATATCGTCATCGAGAACTTCCGGCCGGGCCTGCTCGAAAAGCTCGGGCTCGGCTACGACGTGCTCTCGAAGGAGAATCCCGGTCTCGTGATGGTGCGGCTCTCCGGCTACGGCCAGACCGGCCCGTACCGCGACCGTCCGGGCTTCGGCGCGATCGCCGAATCGATGGGCGGTCTGCGTCATATCACCGGCTATCCCGACTTGCCGCCGCCGCGCATAGGCATTTCGATCGGCGACTCGATCGCGGCGCTGCACGGCGTGATCGGCGCGATGATGGCGCTCCATCATCGCAACATGAACGGCGGCAGCGGCCAGATCGTCGACGTTGCGCTCTATGAGGCCGTGTTCAACATGATGGAGAGTGTCGTGCCCGAGTACGGTGTGTACGGCATGGTGCGCGAGCGCACCGGCGCGTCGCTGCCGGGCATCGTGCCGTCGAATACGTATCCGTGCCGGGACGGCAGCATCGTGATCGGCGGCAACAGCGATCCGATCTTCAAGCGCTTGATGACGGCTATCGACCGCGCGGACCTCGCCAATGATCCGCAACTCGCGCACAACGACGGCCGCGTGCCGCGCACGGCGGAGATCGATGGCGCCATCGCGGCGTGGCTTTCCACCCGCACCATCAACGAAGCGCTCGACGTGCTCAACGCCGCCGACGTACCCGTGGGCCGCATCTACAGCGTGGCCGACATGTTCGCCGATCCGCAGTTCGCGGCGCGCCAGATGATCCAGCAGTTCCGCTGGCAGGCGCCTGGCGAAAAGGACGGCGAGGGCGTGGACATTGCGCTGCCCTCGGTCACGCCCAAGCTCTCGGCAACGCCTGGCGACACGCGCTGGCTCGGGCCCGCGCTGGGCGAACATACTGAAGAAGTCCTGCAGACGCTGGGTTACGACGCAGCCCACATCGCACGGTTGCGTGAGCAACAAATCGTCTAGGACGGCATGCATCATGCAAAACGGCTCGCACATCGCGAGCCGTTTTCGATTGGCTTGCCGCGTTGCAGGAGACGTTCAGGGCTCGATCACGATCTTGCCTGTCACCTTGCGCGAAGCCATGTCCTTGAGCGCCTGCGCTGTGTCGGCGAGCTTATAGCGCTTTGAGACGTACGGCTTGAGTTTGCCTTCGCCGATCCAGCCCACCATTTGCGCGAAAGCTGCCGCATTGTGCTGCGGCTCGCGGCGCGCGAAATCGCCCCAGAACACGCCAACGAGGCTCGCGCCCTTGAGCAGCGCGAGATTGAGCGGCAGCCTGGGAATTTCGCCATTGGCGAAGCCCACCACGAGATAGCGCCCGCGCCAGCCGATACTGCGGAACGCAGGTTCCGCATACTCGCCGCCCACGGGGTCATAGATCACGTCGGGGCCTTTGCCGTCGGTGAGCGCCTTGACGCGCTCGCGCAAGTCCTCGGTGCTGTAGTTGATGGTGGCGTCCGCACCGAAGCGGCGGCAGACTTCGAGCTTCTCCTCACTCGATGCCGCGGCGATCACGCGCGCGCCGAGCACCTTGCCGATCTCCACAGCAGCGAGGCCCACGCCGCCCGCCGCGCCGAGCACGAGCATCGTTTCGCCAGCGCGCAGCGCGGCGCGATCGACCACTGCGTGGTGCGACGTGCCATACGCGAGCGTGAAGGCGGCTGCCGTTGCGAAGTCGGCTCCTTCGGGTAGCGCCACGCACGCCGATGCGTCCGCAAGCGCCTGTTCTGCGAATGCGCCCGTGCCCACATACGCCACCACGCGCGTGCCCGGCGCGAGCTTCACGCCTTCGCCCGCGGCGCGCACCACGCCTGCGAGTTCGGCGCCGGGCGTGAAGGGCAGCGGTGGCTTCATCTGATACTTGTTCTCGATGATGAGCACGTCGGGGAAGTTGACGGCCGCGGCCTTCACGTCGATCACCACCTGGCCCGGGCCTGGCACGAGGTCGGGCGAGTCTTCGAGCGTGAGCGAGTCGGGCGGGCCGTACTGGTTGCAGCGGATTGCGCGCATCGTGTCTCCTGTCTTGTCCGGTTCGGTTGCGTTCAGTTGCATCGGTCGTGGATTCGCTACAGCAGGAGAGTGTACGGCAATCTCCCTTGATGCGAACGATCGTGCGATTTATTTCGTGTCGGCGACAAGCGTCTTTCAAGGCGTATCGCGAATGCGAATGCGTCCCGGATCAGCCAGTGATATCGACGCTCGACGCAAGGCCCAACGCGTGCAGCCGCGAGGGCCGGGCTGTCGTTCGCGTGCCTTCTTTCCTAAGTTACAATCGCTCGATGCGAATACTACTCAGCAACGACGACGGTTATCTCGCCCCCGGCCTTGCGGCGCTCTATGAAGCGCTCAAGCCGCTCGGCGAAGTCACGGTCATGGCGCCCGAGCAGAACTGCAGCGCCGCATCGAACTCGCTTACGTTGTGGCGCCCGCTGTCGGTGTTGCGATCGGCGAGCACCGGCTTCTATTACGTGAACGGCACGCCCACCGACTCGGTGCACATCGCGCTCACGGGCATGCTCGACCAGCAGCCCGACCTCGTGGTCTCCGGCATCAACAACGGCCAGAACATGGGCGAGGACACGCTGTACTCGGGCACGGTGGCTGCGGCGACCGAAGGCATCATGTTCGGCATACCGGCCATCGCGTTTTCGCTTGTCGACAAGGACTGGGTGCATCTCGATTCCGCCGCGCGTGTCGCGGCCGAGATCGTTGCGCATTACCTCGCGAACCCGTTGCCAGGTCATCCGCTGCTGAACGTCAACATCCCGAACCTGCCGTACGAAGAGCTTGGCGATTGGCGCGTCACGCGCCTCGGCAAGCGTCATCCTTCGCAGCCCGTGATCCGCGAGACCAATCCGCGCGGCGAGCCGATCTACTGGATCGGGCCGTCGGGCAGCGCGCGCGACGCGAGCGAGGGCACGGACTTCCACGCGGTATCGAACGGCCATGTGTCGATCACGCCGCTGCAACTCGATCTCACACATACGCAGATGTTGTCCGCGACGCAAGACTGGGCGCGCAAGGGCGGCAGCGTTTCATGACGGGCGAGCGCACGAAGCGTTTTCCGCTCGGGCTCGCGGATCTCGTGCGCGAGCCGCGCCGGCGCGATACGCGCCCGGGCGACGCACGCACGCCGCTCGCGGGCGCGAGCAACAGCAGCGCCTCGAAACCGGGCGTCGGCGCGCTCGCGAAGGCAGGCACGTCGGCCGTTGCGAAGTCCACCGCAAGCACGCCGTTCAAGGCGTCGCCTGCGAAGCCGGTCAATGCGAAGCCAATCAGCGCAAAGCCGCCGAGTTCGATCAAGCCAGCGCATCCTGCTGGCAGCGCGGCCGCGCCGCGCGCTGCCATGCCGGGCGGTGCGAGTGCGCCGCGTCCTGCTGCCGCCGTCACGGGCGCGCCTGGCGTTGCGCTCAACGGCGCGCATGCGCTGACTTCGGAACGCATACGCGAACGCATGGTCGAACGCCTGCGTGCAAACGGCATTGCCGATGCGCGCGTGCTCCAGGCGCTCGCGGCCGTGCCGCGCCACATGTTCATCGACCCGGGTCTTGCTACCCAGGCCTACGAAGATGCGGCGTTGCCGATCGGTCATCACCAGACCATCTCGAAGCCTTCCGTGGTCGCGCGCATGCTCGAGCTTGCGGGCGCGGGCCGCGTGCTGGAGCGCGTGCTGGAAATCGGCACCGGCTGCGGCTATCAGGCCGCCGTGCTGAGCCAGATTGCGCGCGACGTGTATTCCATTGAACGCATCAAGCCGTTATACGAGCGCGCGAAGACGAATCTTCGTCCGCTGCGTATCCCGAATATCCGCTTGCACTACGGCGACGGACGGCTCGGTTTGCCGTCGGCGGCGCCGTTCGACGCGATCGTGATCGCCGCCGCTGGCTTCGACGTGCCGCAGGCGCTGCTCGAGCAACTCGCCATCGGCGGGCGGCTCGTGGCGCCCGTGGCGGTGTCCGGCACGCAGAGTGCCGCCGGCGAAGCGACGCAGGTCCTCACGCTCGTCGAGCGCACGGGGCCGGCGCAGTGGCGGGAGTCACGCCTGGATCGCGTTTTCTTTGTCCCCTTAAAATCTGGAGTGATCTGAATCCGATGAGTATGTTGCGCGCGATCAAAAGAAACCGCCCGAATGTCGACTTGCCCGCCGCCACGCTGATCGCAGCCCAGCGCGGCACCGCGGTCGTCGCGCTCTGCCTTCTGGCCGCATGCGCCACGCGACTCGATCAGGCACCTGTGGTGGACCGCACCGCGCCGCTCGGCACGGCGGCCGCGCAGCCTCCGGTGCCGCTCGGGCCGCCGCCTCCGGGATATTACCGGGTGAAGCCGGGCGACACTCTCTATAGGATTGCGCTCGAAAACGGCCAGAATTATCGCGACATCGCGACGTGGAACAATCTCACCAATCCGAACCAGATTGAAGTGGATCAGCTGTTGCGCGTTGTGCCGCCGGGTGCGAATCCCTCGGCGTACACGCCGGGCGTCGTGACTGCGCCGGTGCCGGGCGTGGGCGCGGCGCCAGGTGCACCGGCAGCGGGGTCGCCCGCACAGCCGCCGATCTACGGCTCGGGTGCGAACGCATCGGCGCCGACGGCTGCCGTGCCGCCGCAGCCGGGTGCAAGCGGAAGTGACATCGCCGCGGCGCCAGGCAGCATTGCGCTCGCGTGGCCGGTGCGTGGTCCGGTGCTCAACGGCTTCGACGATACGAAGAACAAGGGCATCAATATCGGCGGTGCGCCGGGCGATTCTGTCAAGGCAGCTGGCGATGGACGCGTGGTTTATGCCGGAAATGGGCTGCGCGGTTACGGCAATCTCATTATCATCAAGCATGACGCGACGTTTTTGACCGCGTATGCACACAACCGGACTTTGATGGTAAAAGAAGGGGATGCGGTCACCAAAGGTCAGAAGATCGCCGAAATGGGCAATACCGACTCGGACCGGGTGATGCTGCATTTCGAAGTACGCCGTCAGGGTAAGCCCGTCGACCCACTGAAGTACTTGCCGCCGCAATAAAAGCGAGCCGACCATGCCGAAATCGAAGCGCCGTCTGCAGCAATCCGAGTCTGACAGCCAAGCCGCCCAGGTTTCGGTGGAGGACGGCGCGCAGGCGGGCGACGACGACGCGTCGCCCGACCTCGACGGCGGCCGCGATTTCGAGGAGCGCGACGAGCGCGAGGAACGTGAAGAGCGCGATGCGCCGGCCGATGAAGGCGGCGCGGGCGAGGGCGCCGAAACCGCCGATGCCGCGCCCGACGCCGACGATTTCCGTGCCATGCTCCAGGCCGAACTCACGGCCGACACCATCCAGCATTATCTGAACCGGATCAGCGTGAAGCCGCTCCTCACTGTCGAGGAGGAGCAGCGCTACTCGCGCCTCGCCAAGGCCGGAGAGTTCGAGGCGCGTCAGGTCATGATCGAGCGCAATCTGCGCCTCGTCGTCAGCATTGCCAAGGGTTATCTCAATCGCGGTGTGCCGCTGCTCGACTTGATCGAGGAGGGCAACCTCGGCCTCATGCACGCGATCGAGAAGTTCGATCCCACGCGCGGCTTCCGTTTCTCGACTTATGCGACCTGGTGGATCCGTCAGAGCATCGAGCGCGCCATCATGAATCAGGCGCGCACTGTGCGTTTGCCGGTGCACGTGATCCGCGAACTCAATCAGGTGCTGCGCGCGAAGCGCCATCTGGAGAAGAATTCGCTCAACGCCGACTCGGCCTCCGAGCGGCGCGACGCGAGCATCGACGACATCGCGTATCTCACCGGCAAGACCACCGAGGAAGTCACCGACATTCTCGCGCTCAACGAACACACGGCTTCGCTCGACGCGCCGCTCGACCTCGATCCGGCCAGCAGCCTGCTCGACCTGCTTTCGGACGACCAGAGCCAGTCGCCGGATGCCGAAGTGCAGCACCGCGAGCTGGAAACGCTTACACGCGCGTGGCTCGGGCGTTTATCCGATAAGCATCGCCACGTCATCGAAAGGCGCTTCGGGCTGAACCATATCGAGCCCGCCACGCTCGAAGAGCTGGCTGACGAAATGGGCCTCACTCGCGAGCGCGTGCGGCAGATCCAGCAGGAAGCGCTGGTGCGCCTCAAGCGCTTTTTCGCTTCGAACGGCGTGCGCAAGGACGCCGTTCTCTAAACCCTCGCAGTCCATCTGAATGACAGTTCCTGTTCTCGTATTCGACATCGAGACGATTCCCGATGTCGACGGCATTCGCCGTCTCGAAGATCTGCCCGCCACGCTCACCGACACCGAAGTGGCTGAACACGCCTTCGCCGCGCGCCGCGAGAAAACCGGCAGCGATTTTCTGCCGCATCATCTGCAGCGCGTCGCCGCGATCTCGTGCGTGTTTCGCGACGGGCAGGGCTTTCGCGTGCGCTCGCTCGGCACGCCCGAAGACGGCGAAGCGCGCCTGATCGATTCGTTCTACCGCACGATCGAGAAGTATTCGCCGCAGCTCGTTTCCTGGAACGGCGGCGGCTTCGACTTGCCGGTGCTGCATTACCGCGCGCTCGTGCATGGCATTCGCGCTGTGCGCTACTGGGAATTGGGCGACGCCGACCGCGAGTTCAAGTGGAACAACTACATCAGCCGCTATCACACGCGCCACACTGACCTGATGGACCTGCTCGCGATGTACCAGCCGCGCGCGAACGCGCCGCTCGACGCGCTCGCGAAGCTCTGCGGATTTCCGGGCAAGCTCGGCATGGACGGCGGCCAGGTGTGGACCGCGTTCCAGGAAGGCCGCATCGACGAGATCCGCAACTACTGCGAGACCGACGTGGTCAACACGTATCTGCTCTATTGCCGGTTTCAGATGATGCGCGGCGGTTTCACAGAGCGCGAATATGCCGATGAGATCGAGTTCGTGAAGCAGTCGCTCGCCGCGGAAACCGCGCCGCATTGGGGCGAGTACCTCAAAGCGTTCGCCGGCTGACCAGCCCTTAGCCTAGTTCGAGCACGATCGGCTGATGATCCGCAGCCTGGGTCGCGCCGTCTATTTCGCAGCTTCGCAAGCGTGGGCGCAAATCCTCGGTGACAAAGACGAAGTCACACGCGAGCGGGCCGTCCGACCATTGCTTAGTGTCATAGACGCCGGCCGTGGGCGGCGGCATCGCACCGGCGTGGAGCGCGGTCCACGCGTCGATGAAGGCGGGGCTGCCCGCGAGCGGTTCGAGCATGCGTGTGTACGCCTCGCTGGCCCATGCGCTGTTGAAGTCGCCGCACACGATCGCCGATACGGGGCGCGCGGTGCTCACGAACGGGCCCACATCGTTTTCGGCGGGCGCGGGATGCGCCGCGTGATCGGCGGCTTCCTGCTGCCGGCGCCGCAACTCGTCCACTTGGGCGAGCCGTTGGCGCAGCGAGTAGAACTCCAGATGCGTGGTCAGCACACGCAGCGCGCCGCCTGGCGCATCGAGCACGGCTTCGAGCGCTACACGCTGCATTGAGGGCGCGGCGGAGTCGGCGGGCCACGGCAGGGCGTGGCGAAAGACCTGCGCGACGGGCAAGCGCGTGGCAAGCGCGTTGCCGAACTGGCGGCGTTGCGTCGGCGCCGCGCCTTGAGGCGAGCCTCGCGCGACAGGCTGCGCAGGCAAGTCGGCGCCGACTGCCTCGATGACCGTATAGCCGGGCAGTAGCGCACGGAGTTCGGCGAACTGGTCGTCGCCAGGGCCACCCGGCAGCGCCCGAAACCCGCGCGTGATTTCCTGCAGGCATAGCACGTCGAAGTCGGCGAGACGCTGCGCCTCGCGCACTGTGCGCGCCAGATCGACGACGCCAGAAGCGTCGCGTCCCCACTGCACATTCCAGCAAACCAGTTTCATCGGCACGCTCCTCGCATGGCGCGGCGGCGGTTCCCGCACGTTTAACCCTAGCCTGGTTTCTTCTGCTGTGTTGTATGACGAATATCGTGTGCGAAACGCCATTCGCTCCGTCGGCTGGCGCGCTCGGGCGTGTAAAGGCAGTCGCGGCGCTCGCTCCAGCGTAATGGCATTAGATTCGGCGACCCTGACACGCGGCGCGCGTCGTGCCGGCCACACGATTGCTGCGGTCGAAATACACGGAGAATGGCACGTTGCGGGCGCTGCCGAGATCGTACTTGCCGAGGTCGTACTGGAAACAGTCGAAGCCGTTGGTCTGGTAGCCGCGATCGGGCGGCCCCATACGCTTGTAGACTTCGCTCTGCGTCATGCCGGGCTGGATGGAGGCGACGAGTTGATCGGGCTGAATGGTCGGGCCGCACGCCGCGAGGCCCACGAGCGTCGTTGCGACGAGCGCACAAAGAGGTAGCTTGCTCACTTCGATTCCATTGGTGAAGGGGTGGATATCCTTGCCGCCGCAACCGGCGTCAATCTATGGGACGATTCTGAAAGCGCCTGATCGCGCAGAATTAGTCGAGCAGGATGCGCAGGCCGAGCAGGAGCAGCGCGGACAGCGCGATGGGGACCGCGAGCCCGGCGAGGCCGAGCAGCAGCCGGCGGTGCGTGCTCGCGCGCCTCGAAGCCCGCGGTTCGGCGACGGTGGCGGCGCCGAGTGCGACAAGCAAAAGCGCGAACGACTGCAGGAAGACGAGGGCAGACATGATGACGATTCCTTCGCGTGAGTCGGACTTATCACGCGTCAGGAATCATCGTAGTGACGCGGCGCAGTGAGCACGATCGGACAAGTTCGAAAGCGGCAGCGACGGAGCGCGGGTGCCGACTTCGACTACAATCTCGCCTTCGCCCACAATTCACTCATCGTCAGTCAGGAATCCGCTGGTGTCTCAAGCTGCCCCCGACCCTCAAGCCGAGCCTGCCCAGGCCGAGCCTATGCCGTCCACGCCCACGAAAAAGCGCAGTAAGCGCGAGCGCCGCGCGGAGAAGCGCGCCGCCATCGAAGCCTCGGTTGCTCATGCCCCTATTCTCGAGATCGAGTCGCTCGACATGGAAGCGCGCGGCGTTGGCCGCACCGTCACCGAGACGGGCGAGCCGGGCAAGGTGATCTTCGTCGAGGGCGCGCTGCCGGGCGAGCGCGTGACCTACTTGAGCTACCGCAAGAAGCCCACGTTTGAACAGGCGCAAGTGGTGAACGTGCTGCGCGAGAGCGCGATTCGCACGAAGCCGCAATGCGCGTACTTCGGCACCTGCGGCGGCTGCTCGATGCAGCACCTCGATGTGCGTGCGCAGATCGCCGTCAAGCAGCGCGTGCTCGAGGACAACCTCGCGCACATTTCGAAGGTGCGTTCGGAGACGATGTTCCGGCCGATTCACGGGCCGTCGTGGGGCTACCGCTATCGCGCGCGCCTTACGGTGCGCAACGTGCCGAAGAAGGGCGGCGTGCTGGTTGGCTTCCACGAGAAAAAGAGCAGCTACGTGGCCGACATGACGAGCTGCGAAGTACTGCCGCCGAACGTCTCGGCGATGCTCGTGCCGCTGCGCCATCTCGTGGCCGCGCTGTCGATTTGCGATCGCATGCCGCAGATCGAACTTGCCGTGGGTTCGAGCGTGACGGCGCTCGTGCTGCGCATTCTCGAGCCGCTCACGGTCGCCGACGAAGACTTGCTGCGCGCGTTCGCCGACGAGCACAACGTCCAGTTCTGGTTGCAGCCGAAGGGCCCGGACACGGTGTTCCCGTTCTATCCGCTCGACAAGGAACTGGACTACACGCTGCCCGAGTACGGCATTCGCATGCCGTTCAAGCCGACGGACTTCACGCAGGTCAATCACCAGATCAACCGCGTGCTGGTGGGCCGCGCACTGCGCCTGCTCGCGCCGGAGCCGGGCGACCGCGTGCTCGACCTGTTTTGCGGCATCGGCAACTTCACGCTGCCGCTCGCGCGTCTCGCGCGTGAGGTGGTGGGGATCGAAGGCAGCGATACGCTGACGGCGCGCGCGCTGGAAAATGCGCGCGCCAATGGCGTGGACGGGCATACGTCGTTTGCCTGCCGCAACCTGTTCGAAGTCACCGCGGACGACATGCGCGCGCTCGGCCACTTCGACAAGTTCCTGGTCGACCCGCCGCGCGAAGGCGCGTTCGCCGTTTCCCAGGCGCTCGCGGATATCGCCCAGAGCGGCAATGGCCCGTTGCCCAAGCGCATCGTCTACGTGTCGTGCAGTCCCGCGACGCTGGCGCGCGATGCGGGCGTGCTCGTGAACGAGGCCGGTTACCGGCTCAAGGGCGCGGGCGTGGTCAACATGTTCCCGCACACGTCGCACGTGGAATCGATCGCGCTGTTCGAGCGCGATTGACAAAGCCCGCGGGGAGCGCAGCGCGAAGCCTGCGCTCCCGCTGAGGTAAAAAAAACGCCACGGAAATCCGTGGCGTTTTGCTTTCCTGTGCGCCTCAACACAGAGGCGCGGCGATCACCAGATCTGCCACCAGGATTTGTTTTCCTTGCCGGGGCGCGCGTGACCGGTGATGTACGGGCTGTCCGGGAAGGTGCCGGCGAGCACGCGGCGCGTGTCTTCGGCGAGCTGCGGCTGATCGAGCTTCTCGTACGACAGGATCATGATGTGCAGCGCGTCTTCGATCGCCGGCGCGCTCTTGTAGTCCTGGATCGCGAGCTGCGCGCGGTTGATGGCCGCCACATAGGCGCCGCGGCGGTAGTAGTAGTCGGCAGCATGCACTTCGTGCGAAGCGAGCGCGTTGACGATGTAACGCATGCGCTGGGCAGCGTCCGGTGCGTACTTGCTCTGCGGATACTTGTCGACCACCACCTTGAACGCGTCATACGACTCGCGCAGCGACTTCGGGTCGCGTTCGCTCATGTCCTGGCCCGAGAAGCGGCCGAACAGACCCAGGTCGTCGTTGAAGTGGATCATGCCCTTGAGGTAGTACGCGTAGGCGATGTCCGGGTGATCCGGGTGCAGCTGGATGAAGCGGTTGATCGCCTGGTCGGCGGCGTCGTTCTCGTTGTCCTTCCAGTTGCAGTAAGCCACGTTGATCTGCGCCTGCTGGGCGAAGTGGCCGAACGGATCGCGGCCCTGAAGTGCTTCAAAATATTTCGCGCACTTGCCCCAGTCACCACCGGCGAGCGCGTCCTGGGCCTCCGTATATAATTTGTTGTTGTTCCACGCTGCCGTTTCGTCGGTCTTTTCCGGCAGGCCGTGGCAGGCGGCGACCACAGCGAGCGCCGCGCCGCAGACAGCAAGGCGAACGACGTTGCCAATCTTGCCGAGCATGTTTGCTCGCGCCGCGCGCATTGCGTTTCGGGCCACCGCGTGTTGGGCCAGTTTCGTAATCGTGTTCAAGGCTCGCATTTATCCAGTCCAGCTTCAGGTCCACAGGTGACCCAGACTCAATGACCCGTACAGTTATTCCGGGGGCCGGCGCTCCCGGCGCCCAAAACAGCATCAGCGATTATAGCCTGGGCGATGCGCCCGATGACGCAGGCGCCAGTCAGGCGTTCGATGGCGAACTCACAGGCGAGGACGCCGGTGGCGCGCCGCGTGCGCGCGGGGGCGAAGCCCCGCGCTCGATTCAGGTGCCTGATGAGCTCGCAGGCGAGCGCCTCGACAAGGTGCTCGCCAAAGTATTTCCGGAATTTTCACGCAGCCGTTTGCAGGGCTGGATCGAGGAGCAGCGCGTGCGCGTGGACGGAAAGCCGGCCAAGGTGCGCCAGCCGGTGCCGCTCGGCGCGACCATCGAACTCGTGCCGGACCTTCTGCCGGAGCAGCTCGCGTTTACGCCCGAGCCGGTGCCGCTCGACATCGTCTATGAAGACGACGCCATCGTCGTCATCAACAAGCCCGCCGGGCTCGTCGTGCATCCGGCGGCGGGCAACTGGAGCGGCACGCTCCTCAACGGCCTCCTGCATCGTTATGGCGAATCTGCGGCGGGGCTGCCGCGCGCCGGTATCGTTCATAGGCTCGACAAGGAAACGTCCGGGCTGATGGTCGTCGCGCGCACGCTTCAAGCGCAAACCGACCTCGTACGCCAGTTGCAGGCGCGCACGGTCAAGCGCCGCTACCTCGCGCTCGTTTGGGGCAGCATGGCCGACGAAGGCACCATCGACGCGCCCATCGGCCGCGACCCGCGCGAGCGCACGCGCATGGCGGTGATGAAGGGCGCGTCGGGCAAGCCCGCGCGCACGCATTTCCGGCGTATCGACAAGACGCTCTGGCACAACCAGCCCATTAGCGCCATTCATTGCGATCTGGAAACGGGGCGCACACACCAGATTCGTGTGCACTGCGCGCATATTGGCCATCCTTTGCTGGGCGATCCGGTCTATGGCCACGCGCGCGGCAAGCGCTCGGTCGCGGCGCTGCCCGATGGCTTTGCGCGCCAGGCGCTGCACGCGTGGCGCCTTGGCCTCGTTCATCCGGTCACGGGCCGCACGATGCAATGGCGCGCCGAAGTGCCCGATGACCTGGATGCGCTGATCGAGGCGCTAGGCTTCGGCGGCAAGGAAGGCGAGGATGAACTCGGCTTCGATGAAGACATGTTCGACAGCGCCTACACCGACGAAGGCTACGTGATTGGCAGTGACGAAGACGATTACGAAGACGACGAAGAAGACGATCCGCAAGACGAGGACAAGCACGCATGACGACCTGCCCGGAACTGACATCCGACGATTTGCTGTATCCCGACTGGCAGGTTTCGCCGCGCGTGCGCGCGCTGGTCACGACGCGTAACGGCGGCGTGAGCGAGCCGCCATTCGGGCGTTGGAAGGCGGGGCAGGGCAGCGAATGCGGTGAGGGCATCGATCTTCGCGGCGGCCTGAATCTGGGCCGCGGCTCCGGCGACGATCTCGCGCACGTCGAGGCGAACCGCGAACGGCTGCTCTCGCATGCGGGCGTGCCTGCCGCGTGGCTCAAGCAGATCCACGGTCCCGTTGTGGTCGACGCCGCGCACGCGCTCGCCGCCGCGCGCGCGGGCGCTCCGCTCGAAGCCGACGCGAGCGTCACCGCCGAGCCCGGCATCGCCTGCACGGTGATGGTGGCCGACTGCATGCCCGTCTTGCTGTGCGACGGCGAGGGCCGCGCCGTGGGCGCCGCGCACGCGGGCTGGCGCGGTCTGGCCGCGGGGGTCATCGAGCGCACCGCCGAGCGGGTCGCTGCGCTCGCGGGCTGTGCGACTGCCGACCTGCATGCGTATCTCGGCCCCGCGATCGGGCCGGCGGCATTCGAGGTCGGTGCAGACGTGCGTGACGCGTTCATGACCCACGTGGAGCATGTCGACGCGGCACAACGCGATGCGCACCGCGCGGCCACCGCGGCGGCCTTCGTCGCGCGCCCCGAGGCAAGCGGCAAATACCTGGCCAATCTTTCAGCACTGGCGCGACTGCGGCTCGATACGCTCGGCGTGCGCCACATAGGCGGCGACATGTGCACGGTCACGCTGCGCGAGCGCTTCTACTCGTACCGGCGCGATCGCGTCACCGGCCGCATGGCCGCGTTGATCTGGCTTCAGCCCTGACGTTGACGCAGCGCGCCGCCGCCGTGATGCAACGCGGCGGCGCGTCACGAGTCTGAGGACCTTTTGTTGCGCTGCAGCGATTCCCGCAATGCACTGTGTGCCCCCACGGCACATCGATTCCCCCTTTCCCGCATTGCACTGCAAGCGCTTGCCGCCACGGCGGATTTTTGTGCGGCAGACCGCACACCGATGTGTCGCGACAGTTAAACAATTGATTACATCGGGAAAACGATAATTAAAAAAATATCGCAGCGCGGCAAAATCGGGCACAAGCATTGACACGCTTTGCAATGGGGAGCAAGAATGTCCCTCACCCACGGGACAGGTCGTGACGAGCGCCGCAACGGCGTCCGTATGCGTACCACCTGCCTCTCAACCAGTCCTTCGGGACACATCGGTCAAAAGCAGGCATGACGGCATCTCAACGTTCCAAGACTGCCCCGGGCACGGGCGCTTCAACTGATGGCGCAACGCGCGGCAATCCTCCTTTCGCTCCCGACGCAGCCGGCATGCAGCATTATCTCGACGCGTGGACGAACGCCTGGAAGAGCGCCCTGAATGCTGCGCAGCAAACGGGCGGCGCGGCGCAGCAAGCACCCTTCGCGGGGCTCGCGGCCAACTGGTGGCCGCAAGCGGGCAACGGTGCACCGGGCAACCCCTTCACTGCAGGCAATCCTTTCGCCGCGGGCAATTCCTTCGCCGCGGCCAATCCTTTCGGTGCCAGCGGTCCTTTCGGTGCAGCCAATCCATTCGGTGGCGCGAATCCGTTCGAAGGTTTCAAGCTTCCCACGGCATCGATCGAACCCACGCGGCTGCAGCATCTGCAGGCGGAATATTCGCGCGATGCGCTCGACTTGCTGCGTCAGGCCACCGACACCACGCCCAAAGCGCCCGAACTCAAGGACCGGCGCTTCAGCTCCGATGCCTGGAAAGCAACGCCCGCGTACGCGTTCACGGCGGCGTGGTATCTGCTCAACGCGCGCTACCTGCACGAACTCGTCGACGCGATCGATACCGATCCGAAAACGCGCGAGCGTATTCGCTTCGCCGTGCAGCAGTGGACCGCGGCGGCCTCGCCGAGCAACTTCCTCGCGCTCAATCCCGATGCGCAAAGCGCCTTGCTCGAGAGCCACGGCGAGAGCCTGCGCCAGGGTGTCATGAACCTGCTCGGCGACATGTCGCGCGGCAAGATCTCGCAAACCGACGAATCGCGCTTCGTGGTGGGCCGCAATCTCGCGACCACCGAAGGCTCGGTCGTGTTCGAGAACGCGCTCTTTCAGCTGATCCAGTACAAGCCGCGCACGGCCACCGTGCGCGAGCGGCCGCTTCTTATCGTGCCGCCGTGCATCAACAAGTACTACATCCTCGATCTGCAACCCGAGAACTCGCTCGTCGCGTATGCGCTGGAGCAGGGGCAGCAGGTGTTCCTCGTCTCGTGGCACAACGGCGACGCGTCAATCGCGGACCGCTCCTGGGACGACTACATCGAAGAGGGTGTGCTCACGGCTATCGAGACGACGCGCGGCATCAGCGAGCGCGAGCAGATCAACACGCTCGGCTTCTGCGTGGGCGGCACGCTGCTCGCCACGGCGTTGTCCGTCGCGGCGGCGCGCGGGGAACATCCCGCTGCGTCCATGACGTTGCTCACCGCGATGCTCGACTTCGGCGACACGGGTGTACTCGACGTGTTCGTCGACGAGGCCCACGTGCAGATGCGCGAACAGACCATCGGCGGCAAGAATGGCGGCACGCCGGGCCTCATGCGCGGCGTCGAGTTCGCCAACACGTTCTCGTTCCTGCGGCCCAACGATCTGGTCTGGAATTACGTCGTCGACAATTATCTGAAGGGCCGTACGCCCGCGCCGTTCGACCTGCTGTTCTGGAACAGCGACTCGACGAGCCTGCCGGGGCCGATGTACGCGTGGTACCTGCGCAATACGTACCTGGAAAACAAGCTGCGTGAGCCTGGCGCGCTCACGGTGTGCGGCGAGGAAGTGGATCTTTCGCGCATCGACGTGCCGACTTTCATCTACGGCTCGCGAGAGGATCACATCGTGCCCTGGCGCACGGCTTACGCGTCGATCCCGCTGCTGTCCGGGCCGCTGAAATTCGTGCTTGGCGCGTCGGGACATATTGCGGGCGTGATCAACCCGGCGTCGAAGAACAAGCGCAGCTTCTGGAGCATCGAGGCCGATGCGAAGCATCTGCCGGAAGAGGCCGACGACTGGTTAGCCGCTGCTGAAGAGAAACCCGGCAGCTGGTGGCCGACCTGGGCCGAATGGCTCGATCAGTACGGCGGCAAGAAGGTGAAGCCGCGTGCGCAGGCCGGCTCGGCGGAATTCCCCGAGATCGAGCCGGCGCCGGGGCGTTATGTGCAGCAGCGCGATTAAAGCGATTCAAGCGCTTGATACGTTTGCTGCGGAATTCGGATTAACCACTTGACGGGCGAGGCGCATGGCGCGCCTTCAAGCCGCCCGGAGGATCTGGAAATGACTGACATTGTGATCGTTTCGGCCGCACGTACGGCAGTAGGCAAATTCGGCGGTTCGCTCGCTAAGGTGGCGGCGCCTGACCTGGGTGCGATCGTCATCAAGGCCGCGCTCGAGCGCGCGGGCGTGAAGCCCGAGCAGGTGAGCGACGTGATCATGGGTCAGGTGCTGACCGCTGGTTCGGGCCAGAACGTGGCGCGCCAGGCATCGATCAAGGCGGGCCTGCCGACGGCCGTTCCCGCCATGACGATCAACAAGGTGTGCGGCTCGGGCCTGAAGGCCGTGATGCTGGCCGCGAACGCGATCATCGCGGGCGATTCGGACATCGTCGTCGCCGGCGGTCAGGAAAACATGAGCGCCGCACCGCACGTGCTGCCGGGCTCGCGCGACGGCTTTCGCATGGGCGATGCGAAGCTCATCGACAGCATGATCGTCGACGGCCTGTGGGACGTATACAACCAGTACCACATGGGCGTGACGGCGGAAAACGTCGCGAAGGAATACGGCATCACGCGCGAGGAGCAGGATGCGTTTGCGGCGCTCTCGCAGAACAAGGCCGAGGCTGCGCAGAAGGCAGGCCGCTTCGACGCGGAAATCGTGCCGGTGGCGATTCCCCAGCGCAAGGGTGAGCCGCTGCAGTTCGCGACCGACGAATTCGTGCGCCATGGCGTGACGGCCGAATCGCTCGCGGGTCTGAAGCCGGCGTTCAACAAGGAAGGCACGGTGACGGCGGCCAACGCCTCGGGCCTCAATGACGGCGCGGCAGCGGTCGTGGTGATGTCGGCGAAGAAGGCCGAGGCGCTGGGCCTGAAGCCGCTCGCGCGCATCAAGGCGTACGCAAGCGGCGGCGTGGATCCGAAAATCATGGGCATGGGTCCGGTGCCGGCTTCGAAGCGCGCGTTGGAGCGCGCGGGCTGGTCGGTGAACGACCTCGATCTCATGGAGATCAACGAGGCATTTGCCGCGCAGGCGCTGGCTGTGAACAAGCAGATGGGCTGGGACACGTCGAAGATCAACGTGAACGGCGGCGCAATTGCGATCGGTCACCCGATCGGCGCGTCGGGCTGCCGGATTCTCGTGACGCTGCTGCACGAAATGCAGCGCCGCGATGCGAAGCGTGGTCTCGCCTCGCTGTGCATCGGCGGCGGCATGGGTGTGGCGCTCGCGCTCGAGCGTGCTTGATTTCGCTTGATGCGACTGCTGGGGCGCGCCGCTAGCGGTCCGCCCCGGCGGCTCGACAGACGCGAGGCGCTGGTGGTGGCAGCGGGAAGGAGCGAGGCCAGGGCCGTCGAACGGCGCGCCCGGAGAACGATAATGGAGTGTGGTTTATGTCAGAGCGTATTGCGTATGTAACGGGCGGGATGGGCGGCATCGGGACCGGCATTTGCCAGCGTCTCGCCAAGCAGGGCTTCACGGTGGTCGCCGGCTGCGGCCCGAATTCGCCGCGCCGCGTGAAGTGGCTGGAAGACCAGAAGGCGCTCGGTTTCGACTTCGTGGCCTCGGAAGGCAACGTGGGCGATTGGGATTCGACGCGCCAGGCGTTCGACAAGGTCAAGGCCGAGGTCGGTGAAATCGACGTGCTCGTGAACAACGCTGGCATCACGCGCGACGTGGTGTTCCGCAAGATGACGCGCGAAGACTGGACGGCCGTGATCGACACCAACCTCACGAGCCTCTTCAACGTCACGAAGCAGGTGATCGACGGCATGGTCGAGCGCGGCTGGGGCCGCATCATCAATATCTCGTCGGTGAACGGCCAGAAGGGTCAGTTCGGCCAGACCAACTATTCCACCGCCAAGGCCGGCATTCACGGCTTCACCATGGCGTTGGCTCAGGAAGTGGCGACCAAGGGCGTGACGGTCAACACCGTTTCGCCGGGCTATATCGGCACGGACATGGTGAAATCCATCCGTCCCGACGTGCTGGAAAAGATCGTCGCGACGATTCCCGTGCGCCGTCTCGGCGCGCCCGAGGAAATCGCGTCGATCGTGGCGTGGCTCGCGTCCGACGAGTCAGGCTTTGCAACCGGTGCTGACTTCTCGCTGAATGGCGGGTTGCACATGGGCTGATCCCAAGCGCTGCGCGCCTGCAAGGAGCGCGCGAAGCTGGGATCGAGGACGGCAGCGGACCTGTTTGCACACCGGGGCAGGCCGTTTCCGGGCTAGACCAACGCGCGACGGCAGCGGCCGCCGCGCGTTGGCGCTAACAAGGGCGACACATGACGACTACAAAGAAAACCGCCGAACGTCTCATCAAGAAGTATCCGAATCGTCGGCTGTACGACACGGAGACGAGCACGTACATCACGTTGACGGACGTGAAGCAACTCGTGCTGGAGCAGGAAGAGTTCAAGGTCATCGACGCGAAGACCAACGAGGATCTGACGCGCAGCATCCTGCTGCAGATCATTCTCGAGGAGGAAAGCGGCGGGCTGCCGATGTTCTCGTCGTCGATGCTGTCGCAGATCATCCGTTTCTACGGTCATGCGATGCAGGGCATGATGGGCACCTACCTGGAAAAGAACATCCAGGCGTTCATCGACATCCAGAACAAGCTCGCGGACCAGTCGAAGAGCCTTTACGAAGGCAACGCGATGAACCCCGAGGTCTGGTCGCAGTTCATGAACATGCAGGCGCCGATGATGCAGGGCATGATGACGAGCTACATCGAGCAGTCGAAGAACATGTTCGTGCAGATGCAGGAGCAAATGCAGAACCAGGCGAAGAACATGTTCAGCACCTTTCCGTTCAAGCCCGTGACGCCGGGCGGCGCGGCGGCGCCGGCGCAGGGCGCGCCCGAGGGCGGCGAGGAAGAGAAGAAGTAAGCGGCGCGGCGCACACGGCGGGTGGTGCGCCTACGAGTTGCGGCGCGCCGTGGCGACGCGTTGCCTCACGGCGCGACCCATTGCGGGGCGCCGTCTTCAGGCGCTTTGCGAGAGTCCGGCCGTTGCACGCGCGAGCGCGGCGACGGCGGTTTGCCACGCGTGACACGCACCGCGCCGGCTTTCATCTGACGCACCGACTTCAGCATATTGGCCTGCAACGGGTCCATTGTCTTTTCAATATTTTCGCTCTCCGCGTTTTCGCTCTCCGCGCAGCCGGCAGATGGATGCGCTTGATCGTGCGCAAGGTGCAGCGAGCGAAAACTATCCCGACGCTCCGTCGGCAGGCGAGCGATAGCTGAACGAAGTTTGATCCTGTCCATATTCCATCCGACCCCGACGCATGCGGGCGCACACCCACCATGCTGCGCCGCACGATACGCCAAACGGGTAAAATGGCGGATTGGCTTGACCCTCGCGCGGCGCAACGAATGCCCTGCGCCCCACATCCGGACGTACACGTGAAAAACCCTGTTGAATCAACGACCTCCCGCAATCCTGCTCCGCGCGTCGGGATGGTTTCCCTCGGCTGCCCGAAGGCGCTTGTCGACTCGGAGCAGATCATTACCCAGCTGCGCGCCGAAGGTTATGAAATCTCGGGGTCTTACGACGGCGCGGATCTCGTGGTCGTCAACACGTGCGGCTTCATCGACGAAGCAGTGCAGGAGAGCCTGGATGCCATCGGCGAAGCGCTCTCCGAAAACGGCAAGGTGATCGTGACCGGGTGTCTCGGCAAGAAGGCAAGCGCGAGCGGCTCGAACCTGATCGAAGAAGTGCATCCGAAGGTGCTCGCCGTGACGGGCCCGCACGCGGTGGGCGAGGTCATGCAGGCCGTGCACAGCCACCTGCCCAAGCCGCACGATCCGTTCGTTGATCTCGTGCCGGCCGCCGGCATCAAGCTCACGCCGCGTCATTACGCGTACCTGAAGATCTCGGAAGGCTGCAATCACCGCTGCACGTTCTGCATCATCCCGTCGATGCGCGGCGACCTCGTGTCGCGCCCGGTCGCCGAGGTCATGCTGGAAGCCGAGAACCTCTTCAAGTCCGGCGTGAAGGAGCTGCTCGTGATCTCGCAGGACACGAGCGCTTACGGCGTGGACGTGAAGTACCGCACCGGTTTCTGGAATGGCAAGCCAATCAAGACGCGCATGACCGACCTCGTCGCCGCGCTGGGCGAACTGGCTGCGCAATACGGCGCGTGGGTGCGCCTGCACTACGTCTACCCGTATCCGAGCGTGGACGAAGTGATCCCGATGATGGCCGAAGGTCCGTTCAAGGGCCACGTGCTGCCGTACCTCGACGTGCCGTTCCAGCACGCGCATCCTGAAGTCCTCAAGCGCATGAAGCGCCCCGCGAATGCGGAGAAGGTCATGGAGCGCGTGAAGGCATGGCGCGAGATGTGCCCCGATCTCACGATCCGCAGCACGTTCATTGCGGGCTTCCCTGGCGAGACCGAAGAGCAATTCGAAACGCTGCTCGACTTCATCCGCGAGGCCGAACTCGACCGCGTGGGCTGTTTCGCCTATTCGCCGGTTGAAGGCGCAACGGCGAACGAACTCGACGGCGCATTGCCCGACGAGGTGCGCGAGGCGCGCCGCGCGCGCTTCATGGAAGTGGCGGAGCAGGTGTCGGCCAAGCGTATTCAGCGCAAGGTCGGCAAGACGCTCAAGGTGCTGATCGACGAGATCAACGCGGACGGCGGCATTGGCCGCACCGCGGCGGACGCGCCCGAGATCGACGGTGTGGTCTATGTCGCGCCCGCGACCAAGGCGTCGAAGCGTTACAAGGTCGGCGATTTCGTTTCGGTGAAGATCACCGGCGCGGACGGCCACGATCTCTGGGGCGAGGTCTGACCGGCATGCCGAGTGTCGCCCCGCAAGTCCTCGCTTATGGCGAGGCCATGGTCGAGTTCAACCAGGCGTCGAAAGACCGTCCCGAGTATTTGCAGGGCTTTGGCGGCGACACGTCGAACTTCGCCATTGCCGCGGCTCGCCAGGGCGCCCGCACGGGCTTCGTCTCGGCTGTTGGCGACGATCAATTCGGGCGCCTCCTGACTGACCTGTGGATGCGCGAAGGCGTCGATATCGCGACGGTGCATGTGGACGCCACGGCGCCCACCGGTGTCTACTTCGTCTCGCATGGCCCGAGCGGTCATGCCTTCGACTATCTGCGCAAGGGTTCGGCCGCTAGCCGTTACTCGCCGCGCGATCTGCCGCTCGACACCATTGCGGCTGCGCGTGTGCTGCATCTGTCTGGCATCAGCGTGGCGATCAGCGACAGCGCCTGCGACGCGGCGTTCGCCGCCGTCGAGCACGCGCGCGCCAACGGCGTGCGCGTGAGCTTCGACACCAATCTGCGCCTGAAACTGTGGCCGCTCGCGCGGGCGCGCGCCGTGATGAACGAGGTGCTGCGCCTCACCGATATCTGCCTGCCTAGCTGGGACGACGTGGCGGTGCTCACGGGCCTCGAAGACCGCGACGCGATCATCGATTACCTGCTCGCGCGCGGCGCTCGTGTGGTTGCGCTCAAGCTGGGCAAGGACGGCGCCTACGTCGCCACGCCCGACGAGCGTCGCGTCGCGCCGGGCCACGTGGTCGCGGCCGTGGACGCCACGGGCGCGGGCGACTGCTTTGGCGGCGCATTCGTCGCGCGGCTCGCGGCCGGCGACGATCCGTTCGCGGCTGCGCGCTATGCGAACGCGGCCGCCGCGCTTTCGACGCTGGGTTTTGGCGCCGTTGCTCCAATCCCTTATCGGGAGGACGTCGAGCGATTGCTCGCCGATCGGCCCCAGGGCGAAGCGCGTCAATAACAAGATTCATCCAATCAGGAAGACGAGGAGCAAGACTATGGAACGCGAAGTAGTGGTGGCAAGCGGTGTGCGCACGGCAATCGGCGACTTTGGCGGCAGCCTGAAGGACTTCTCTCCGACGGATCTCGGCGCACGCGTGGTGCGCGAGGTGCTTTCGCGCGCGAACGTCGATGGCGACGCAGTGGGTCACGTGGTGTTCGGCAATGTCGTGCACACGGAGCCCAAGGACATGTACCTCGCGCGCGTGGCCGCGATCAACGGCGGCGTCGCGCAGCACGCGCCGGCGCTGACCGTGAACCGCCTGTGCGGCTCGGGCCTGCAGGCGATCGTCTCGGCCGCGCAAACCATTCTGCTCGGCGACGCCGACATCGCGATCGGTGGCGGCGCGGAAAACATGAGCCGCGCGCCGTACTCGATGCCGGCCGCACGGTTTGGCCAGCGCATGGGCGACACGCAACTCGTCGACATGATGATCGGCGCGCTGCACGACCCGTTCCAGACGATCCACATGGGCGTGACGGCGGAAAACGTCGCGAAGAAGTTCGGCATCACGCGCGAGGCGCAGGACGCGCTTGCGCTCGAATCGCACCTCCGCGCTGAGCGCGCGCTCGCCGAAGGCCGCTTCAAGGATCAGATCCTGCCTGTCGCGATCAAGTCGAAGAAAGGCGAAGTGCTGTTCGACGCCGACGAGCACGTGCGCCACGGCGCCACGCTGGAGGACTTCTCGAAGCTCAAGGCGGTGTTCGCGAAGGAAAATGGCACGGTCACGGCGGGCAACGCGTCGGGCATCAACGACGCGGCGGCCGCCGTGCTGCTGATGAGCGCCGACGCCGCTCGCGCGCGCGGCGTGAAGCCGCTCGCGCGCCTCGTCTCGTATGCGCATGCGGGCGTCGATCCGGCGTACATGGGCATCGGCCCGGTGCCGGCCACGCAAAAGGCGCTCGAGCGCGCCGGCCTGAAAGTCAGCGACCTCGACGTGATCGAGGCCAACGAAGCCTTCGCGGCGCAGGCCTGTGCGGTTTCGCAGGAGCTCGGGCTCGACCCAGCCAAGGTCAATCCGAACGGTTCGGGCATCTCGCTCGGTCACCCGATCGGCGCGACCGGCGCACTCATTACAGTGAAGGCGCTTTACGAACTGCTGCGTATCGGCGGGCGCTACGCGCTCGTGACGATGTGCATCGGCGGCGGCCAGGGCATTGCGGCAATCTTCGAGCGCATCTGATACGCGCCGCGTCCCGCCAACTGTGCAAGTGAGGGAAGGATTCAGATGGAAGTTGTGATGCAAGCACAGCGGCGGCCGTGCGCGGCCGCCCGACGGGGCAGCGCCATCAAGGCGCGCGGCTGGA
Source organism: Paraburkholderia flagellata (assembly GCF_021390645.1). Lineage (GTDB taxonomy): Bacteria > Pseudomonadota > Gammaproteobacteria > Burkholderiales > Burkholderiaceae > Paraburkholderia > Paraburkholderia flagellata. The sequence continues at coordinate 1,691,061 of NZ_JAJEJT010000001.1, read as the reverse complement.
TCGTGGCCATTGCCGCGGCTGCGGCGGCAATGGTCCTCGCGCTGCCGCTCGCGGCGAACGCGCAGAACGCCAGCGCGCCGCCGCCGGTCAAATCCGCGCTCAAGCCGAACCCCGAGTTCGCGAAGCTGCCGCAGTACGTCGGCACGCTTGGCAAGCGTCAGATCGTCATGCGCCTTGGCGCCAAAGCCGGTGACGACGACCCGACTGGCGTGCATGGCGAATATCAGTTCACGGACACAGGCGAGGTGGTCCTGATCGCGGGCGACCGCTCGGACGCCACGCTCGAAGCCGAGGACTCGAACGACGGCACGCATATCAGTGGCAACTGGGTGGGCACCTTCGCCGAAGACGGCTCGCTTTCGGGCGACCGCATGGATCCGGATGACTCTCACCCGGTACCCTTTGATCTGAAGCCGCTTGCGGCGGGGTCCGCGGCTGCGGCCGTGTCGACCGGCGCGGCGAGCGCGCCCGTGTCGACTCAGAACGGCGCTCACGCCGTGAACGGCGTGAGCAATCTCGTGATCGGGCAATAAGCGCCGTTGCGGGTGTTACTCTTCGCTATGCGGCGTTGCGCGCGCCACTGCGCAAGCCGCGCGCCGCACCTCGCGCCTCAACCGAATTCGTTCCGACATGACCAAATCCGACTCCAGCCGCGCGTTGCAGACGCGCATCATTCACCCGCAAGACGACCTCACGCCCGGCTTCGAATCGTTTGCCGCGCCGGTCACGCGGGCTTCGACCGTGGTGTTTCCCGACCTCGCTTCAGTGCGCGCGCTCGACTGGCGCAACGATGCGCAATGGCGCTACGGCCTGCACGCCACGCCCACTTCGGCCATGCTGCAAAAGCGCATCGCCGAGATTGAGGGCGGCGCGCATGCGCTGCTGCAACCCTCGGGCCTCTCTGCCATCTCAAACGTCTACTTCGGACTGCTGAAGTCAGGCGACGACGTGCTGATCCCCGATAACGTCTATTCGCCGAACCGCGATCATGGCGACTGGCTCGCACGCGATTTTGGCCTCACGGTGCGCTACTACGATCCGATGATCGGTGCGGGCATCGCCGAGCTGATCCAGCCGAATACGAAGCTGATCTGGCTGGAAGCGCCCGGCTCTGTGACGATGGAAGTGCCCGACGTGCGCGCGATCACCGCGGTGGCGCGCGCACGCAACGTGGTGACGGCTATCGACAACACGTGGTCGGCAGGCCTCGCCTTCAAGCCGTTCGAGCACGGCATCGACATTTCGGTGCAGGCGCTCACCAAGTATCAGTCGGGTGGCAGCGACGTGCTGATGGGCGCGACCATCACCGCCGATCGCGATCTCTACCTCAAGCTCAAGGCCGCGCGCATGCGGCTTGGCATTGGCGTTTCAGTCGACGACTGCTCGCTCGTGCTGCGCGCATTGCCGAGCATGAAGGCGCGCTTCGAGGCGCACGATCGCACCGCGCTCGCGCTCGCGGGCTGGCTCAAGACTCGCCCCGAAATCGCGGCGATGCTGCACCCGGCGTTCGAAGACTGCCCGGGCCACGAGTTCTACAAGCGCGACTTCACGGGCGCGGGCGGCCTCTTTTCCGTGGTGTTCGACGAGCGCTACAGTGCTGCGCAGATCGACACGTTCTGCGAGTCGCTCGAACTCTTCGCGTTGGGCTGGAGCTGGGGCGGGGCGCATAGCCTCGCCATGCCGTACGACGTCGGTTCGATGCGCACGGCAGCGAGCTGGCCGCATCGCGGCACGCTGGTGCGCTTCTACATCGGTCTCGAAGAAGAGGCCGATCTGCGCGCCGATATCGAGCGCGCACTCGCAAGGCTTGCGGAAAAAGCAAGTACGCCTGAATAATCCGCGCAATGCAACAACGGCCGCCCGCGTCCACAAGGACACGAGCGGCTGTTGGCTTATGCAACCGCCGCGAACGCCGGATCAGAACAGACGCAGCAGGCCGTCGAGCCCGACGAAGTTGAACGCGACGCTCGCAGCCTCCCGCACCACCGGTTTCGCGCGGAACGCGACCGACAAACCCGCCACGCCCATCATCTTGAGGTCGTTCGAGCCGTCGCCCATCGCGATTGCGCGGCTTGGCTCGATGCCGATCCGCGCACAGGTTTCGGCGAGCGTGCGCGCCTTCACGTCGGCGTTGACGATCTCGCCCATCACGCGGCCCGTGAGCTTCCCGTCGACGATTTCGAGCGTGTTCGCGTGCGTGTAGTCGAGCCCAAGACGCGCCTTCAGACGCTCGGTGAAGAAAGTGAAGCCGCCGGAAACGAGCAGCGTTTTCAGGCCCGCGGCCTTTGCGCCCGCGAGCATCTGTTCGGCGCCCGGCGAGAGCTGCAGGCGTTCCTCATACACACGCTCCAAGGCGCTCGCGTCTAGCCCCTTGAGGAGCGCCACGCGGCGCGTAAGGCTTTCGTTGAAGTCCTTGATCTCGCCGCGCATCGAGGCTTCGGTAATCGCCGCGACCTCGGCCTTGAGTCCGCAGAAGTCTGCGATTTCGTCGATGCATTCGATCGTGATGAGCGTCGAGTCCATGTCCATCGCCACGAGGCCGAAATCGGCCAGTGCAGGGCCGGCTTCGACGAACGCGTAGTCGAGCTGGTGTGTGCCGCAGTAGACCTCGAGGTCCGCGCGCTGGGCCGGCTCGGCATTCTCGATGCGGACCGCGTGGGCGTCGATCGGCGTGAGGCGGCTGCCGCGGGCGAGGCCGAGGAGCGGCTTGTGGTGGACGGTGTCGAGCGGGGCGGGACTCTGGATGACGAGGTTCATGGCAGGACGGGCAAAGCCGACGCACAGCGTCGTCGGATCGTTCGGATGAAAAAGGGCGCAGTCGCGCGTGTAAGAGCCTGAATTGCGCCCTGCAGTGCGCGGCAAAGCCCGACATTGTAACTTCCCGCTGATCGCAGCGGTCGCGCGCCACTTTCGTCGCGCTTGCGCACATGACGGATGTTTCCCCGTTTTTGGCGTGCGCTTGCGATCACCTTGCAGCGACGAAAGCGTCCATTCGAGGCACAATGAAAGCTCGTGCGGCGGTCAGAACGGGGGCGGCCGCCGCGTGCCGTCAACCGAACGTGTCGCGACCCGCGTCGCGCGACGCGTCATGTGCGCCAAGGCGCCAGGGGAACCGGTATGCAGGACGCTCGCAAGGCCCCAACCAGGTCATCTGCCCGAACACCGCGCGGCGGGCGGGCCTCGACATCGGACGCTAGCGCGCCGGCCACGCCTGCCGCGTCCGTGCACCGCTTGCCTCGAACCGCACGGCGCCGGCGCGACGATGCCGCCGAAAGCGAAATCGACGGTATACGCATTACGAGTGCCAGGCGCGTCATCGATGCGGACAGCGGCACGCACAAACTCGAACTCGTGCGCTACTACGAGCGCGCCGCGCGCTGGATCCTGCCGCATCTGCGCGATCGCCCGGTGTCGCTCGTGCGCGCACCGCGCGGCTTGAGCGGCGAGATGTTCTTCCAGCGCCACAGCGCACGCGCGCCGCTGCCCGAACTCACCGAACACGAAGGGCTCGACCCGGGCCATCCGCCGCTGCTCACGATCGATACGGCCAGAGCGCTGGTGAGTGCCGCGCAGATGGACGTCATCGAGTTGCACACCTGGAACGTCAGCGTCCACGACATCGAGCGGCCCGATCGGGTCGTCTTCGACCTCGATCCCGATCCGGCGCTGGGCTGGGACCGCGTGATCGAGGCGGCGCAGTCCACGCGCAAGCTACTTGCGGAACTCGGGCTCGAATCGTTTTGCAAAACGAGTGGCGGCAAGGGGCTCCATATCGTCGTGCCGCTCACGCCGCAGGCGGGCTGGGATGACACGAAGGCGTTCGCGCGTGCGGTTGCGCAGCATCTGGCCTCGGTCTGGCCCACGCAGATCACGGCGACCATGGGCTCCGAGCACCGCAAGAAGAAGATCTTCATCGACTATCTGCGCAATGCGCGCGGCGCGAGTACGGCGCTCGCGTATGGCGTGCGGGCGCGCCCGGGCATGGGCGTGTCTGTGCCGATCGGCTGGAACGAACTGGAGGCGACGACGGGTGGCGCGCAATGGACACTTGCGACCATCGACGCGCGCTTCGCCCAGATCGAACAGGCTGATCCCTGGGCGGCCTACGCAGGCGTGCGCCAGAAGTTGACAGCGGAGCTGACGCTGGGCCTTGAAGCAACCGGCAAGTAGCGGCAAGCCGCGGCGCAGTGAGCGTGAGCCCGTCTCGCGCGCCGCGTATGCACGACGGGTCGTCGATGCGGACGAAGCCCGGCGCCTCACCGCGCGCTGTCGTACGGCAAGCAAATTGCTCGCGATGACAAGCAGGATAAAACCTGGTCCGTTCGATGCGTGCGCTCGGCGCAAGGCAGCGCGCAGCGCGCTAGACTGGTAACAGATCATCCGCCGCACGGGAGCGGAGCGTCGTACCCGGCTTTTCGCGGCCCGCCGCGTTCGTTGCGTACGCCGCTTTTCGCTCGCGGGCGCGGCCGTTCCCCCCAGGAGGTGACGCATGCCTTGCCGCAGCTCCCGCCATACTCGCCGCCGCCGCGCGGTGCTCATCCAGTTTGTCCTGGCCGCTTCCTGCGTCATCGCGCTACCCGCGCTCGCGGCCACGCCGATCACGGTCACCTCGAAGGCGGCAACCGACGGGCCGATCCGCTACACGGTACGGGTCGCGTCGAAGTCGTTCGGCGACGCTCAGGAGACCCGCACGCTGCGCTCGGGCGACACCGACGACTTCACGTGGCGTACCACGCCCCCGGGCGGTGCGGTCGCGACGCCGCAAGGCTGCCCGGACTACGCCTCGTTGCCGCTCGACGCGAATGGCGCGATGGTCAGGCAGACCCAGGTTCGTCTTGCGCCAATCGTTGCGAGCAACGGCACGGCCACCGTGCAGGTGAGCTTCCGCGCACAGGCGCCGCACGGCACGCAGACGGTGTCGAGCAATGGTGCATCGCTCACGTGTCCTGCTGTGGTCGCGCATAGCGAGGTCGCGCATCTCACGATGCCCACGAATGGCACCGCGAAGACGCTCAAGCTCAGCGATGGGACGCAGATCACGATCTCGGCGCAGCGCTAAAAGGCGTCGTGAACGGGATGGCTGGCGTAGCGTGTAACGCACGCGACGCGCGTGTCGAACACGCTTAAGCGCGTGTCTTGCGCTCGACAAGCCGCGCGACGAGAAAGCGATGCTCCGGCGAGAAGAGGCGCCGGTATGCGAGCAGCACCGCGCCCACCGTGCCGAGCGCCGACGAAGCTGCGATCAGGAACATGATCACGATCTGGTAGCGCACGGCCTGCAGCGGCGATTGGCCCGCGAGCACCTGGCCCGTCATCATGCCTGGCAGGCTCACCACGCCGACCACGGCCATCTGGTTGAGCGTCGGAATCATGCCGGCGCGCACGGCCTCGCGAGCGCTGGCCTGCGCGGCCTCCCAGCGCGTCGCGCCGAGCGCGAGCGCACTCTCCACACGGTCGCGCCGCGCGGTCAGTTCCTGCATCATGCGCTCCACGCCGAGCGAGACGCCCGTCAGCGTGTTGCCGAGAATCATGCCTAGGATCGGAATCGCATATTGCGGCTCGTACCACGGCCGGATGCGGATCACCACGAAAAGCCCCACTGCCGCCACGAGCCAGGCGCTCACCCAGATCGACACGATGCTGTCCGCGCGTTGCCCGCCATAGGTGCGCGCGCCGCGCTGCGCCCCGGCGAAACCGGCGATCAGTGTCATGAGTACCATGAGCGGCAACACGACGTACCAGCGGTTGAATGCGAACACCCAGCCGAGCACGTAACCGATCGCGAGCAGTTGCACGACGGTGCGCACAGCGGCCCACGCCAGCTTGCGTTCGAGGTCGAGCTTGAGCAGCACGGAGACCGCGCCGTTGACGAACACGAGGAGCGCCGCGATGGCGACGTCGCCGATGCCGAGGTTCTGCAGCACACCGGGGCTCATTGCGCGGCTCCCTGGGTGAATGCCGCGCGCGTGGCGGGTTCTTCGAGCACACCCGCGCGCATCGTCAGATGCCGCTCGCCCACGCGCTGTGCCTGGGCGGGATCGTGCGAAACCCAGACCGTCGCGCGAGCCGTACGCGCCTCATCGAACCAGCCGGCCACCAGCGCTTCGACGGCGCGCGCCGACTCGGGGTCAAGAGACGCGGTCGGCTCGTCGAGCAGGAGCGCTTCGGGGTCGAGCTGGAGCACGCGCACGAGTGCCACGATCTGCGCTTCGCCGCCGGAAAGCTCGGAGGTTTCGCGCGCGAGGAAGTCATTGGAACGGCCAGTGGCGGCGAAGAACGCGCCCGCGCGCGCCGGGTCGAATCGCACATCGCGGTATGCCGCTAGCGTATAGGGATAGCGCAGGTTGTCCTCGACGCTGCCGTCCAGCAGCGCGGGCCGCTGCCGCAGGTACGCAATATGCCGCCGATAGTGGACAATGCGCCCGCGCGTGACCGGTTCGCCATGCCAGCGCACGTCGCCGCCATCGAGCGGGTCGAGCAGCGCGAGCGCGCGCAGGAACACGCTCTTGCCGGAGCCGGACGGGCCCGTCAGCACGGCGCGCTCGCCCGCCCGCAGCGTGAAATCGGTGGGATGCAACAGCGACTGGCCGCGTTGCGCGTCGCGCCGGGCGATCTGGCGGCCCTCGACGAGCGGCGCGCTTTCGGCGTGGGGTGGGGAGAGTGGGTTGTGCTTGAGCATCGAAAGATTGCAAACATGGCGGGTACGGCACGTCGTGCGAGGCAGTCATGCAGATGTAACCGGGCACGCTGACTGCTCTTGCGGTATTGCAACATGGCAGGCCAACAACAACGCATAACGTGGAGTACGCATGACGTCACCGCAGCCCAAGCCCTTTAGCCTCGGCCGCACGTTCGCCAGGATCATCGCATGGCTCGTCGCAGTTGTCGTCGTGTTGATTGCCGTGCTCGTTGTCTTCATCCTGACGTTCGACTGGAACCATGCCAAACCCTACGTGAACGAAAAGGTCACTGAGGCCATCGGGCGGCCGTTCGCGATCGAAGGCGATCTCAAGGTGGGCTGGCAGCGGCCGCCCGGCGAAACCGGCTGGCGCGCGTGGGTGCCCTGGCCGCGTTTTTCCGCCACGCAGATCGAGATCGCCAATCCCGACTGGACGAAGTCCCCGCACTTCGCCACGCTCGACGAAATCGACTTCGAGGTGGCCGTGCTGCCGCTTCTGGCTCATGACATCGTGATTCCGGCGATCAATCTCGTGAATCCGTCCATCGACGTCGAGCGTCTTGTCGACGGGCGCAACAACTGGACCTTCAAGCTGCCAGCCTCGAGCGGGCCGTCGACGTGGCGGCTCGATCTGCACGACATCACGTTCTCGAGCGGCACTGTCGACGTGAGTGACCAGCAGACGAAAACCGACGTGAAGATCGCGGTCAGCCTGCTTGGGCACGGCATCCCGATCGGCAAGGTGATGGAGGAGCAGGAAGCGGCGTCGCGCCAGGGCTCGGCGCAGGTCATCGGGCGTGCGGGCGCGAACCGGCTTGCGCAGCAGGTCGACAAGGAGCAGGCTTCGGCGGCGGCGGCGGCCGCCAGCGCGGCTAGTGCGGTTGGCAAGGCGAGCGGAGCGGCCGGGGCTAGCGCGGCGGCGGCTTCAGCCGCTACGGCCCCAACCAGCGCGCCCGCACCGGGCTCGCAGGCGCTTGCCACGAGCGGCGCCATTGTCGGCTCGGGCGCCGCGCCCGCACAGCCGCCCGTGAAAGAGTCGTTCTACGCGATCGGCTGGACGATCAAGGGCACCTATGGCAAGACGGCGCTCTCGGGCAACGGCAAGCTCGGCGGCGTGCTCGCCCTGCAGGACGCGAAGCGCCCGTTCCCGATCCAGGCCGACGTGCGCGCGGGCGACCTGCACATCGCGCTGGTCGGCACGCTCACCGACCCGATGCACCTGGCCGCCGTCGATCTGCGCCTGTGGCTGCAGGGGCAAAGTCTGGCGCATCTGTACAACCTGACCGGCGTGACGCTGCCCGAAACGCCGCCGTATGCCACGGACGGCCACTTCGTCGGCAATTTCCGGCGCGGCGCGAGCGTGTTCCGCTATGAGAACTTCACGGGCCGGGTGGGCGGCAGCGATGTGAACGGCACGGTGGTCTACCAGCAGCGCACGCCGCGACCGCTCCTGACGGGCGAACTGGTTTCGAACCTGCTGCAGTTCTCGGACCTCGCGCCGATCATCGGCGCAGACAGCCAGGCGAGCAAGGCAAAGCGCGGGGATACCGTCACGCAGCCGGCCGATCGCGTGATTCCGGTCGAGCCGTTCCGCACCGACCGCTGGAGCGCCATCGACGCCGACGTCAAGTTCACGGGCCGGCGCATCATCAAGCAGGGCAGTTTGCCGGTTCAGGACCTCTACGCGCACGTCATGTTGACGAACGGTGTGCTCGTGCTCGATCCGCTGCAGTTCGGCGTGGCGGGAGGCACGCTCGGCACACGCGTCTCACTCGACGGCAGCGGCGCGCCGCTGAAGGCGCGCGGCACGCTGGAGGTGCGCCACCTGAAGCTCAAGCAGCTATTCCCGAACTTCAAGACGATGCAGTCGGCGCTTGGCGAGATCAACGGCGACGCTTCGCTCACGGCGACTGGCAACTCGCCGGCGGCGCTCGCCTCGACCTCGAACGGCGAGGTGAAGCTGCTTGTCACGCAGGGCACGATCAGCAGATTGCTGATGGAGGCGGCGGGACTGAACGTGGCGAACGTGGTGTACGAAAAGCTGTTCGGCACGCGCGACGTGAACATCAACTGCGCGGCGGCCGACTTCGTCGCCACCAACGGCTTGCTCGATCCGCGCGTGTTCGCGCTCGACACCGACGACGCTGTGATCGACATCGATGGCCCGATCGACCTGCGCGACGAATCGATGAACATGAAGATCCATCCGCATACCAAGGGCTTTCGCGTTTTCTCGCTGCGCTCGCCGCTCTACGTGAAGGGCACGTTCAAGAACCCGCGCGTGGGCGTGGATGCGACGGCGCTCGCGCTGCGTGGCGGTGCGATGATCGGGCTCGGGCTCATCAACCCGTTTGCCGCGCTGATTCCGCTCATCGCGCCGAGCAACAACAAGCCACTGTCGTGCGACGCACTGTTCGCGCAGATGCATCAACATCCCGTGGCGCCGCCGCCGGGCCAGAAAATGCACGCGCGCCCATTGCCCGATCTCGCAGGCGCAGGCACGGGCGCAAGCGCCGCTGTGGCGACGGATAAGGGCAACAAGGGTGACAAGGGTGACAAGGGCGCGAAAGCGAGCCCGCCAACGCGCAACGCGCCGTCGCCAGCCTCGACTGGCAAGCCGCCCGAAGGGCAGCAGCCGCTCTACAAGGGAAGCTGATTCGGGAATCTGACGCAGAAAAACCGCTGCGCCGGGTCAATTGACCCGGCGCAGCGGTGCACTGAACTTCGTTGAAAGCGCGACCTAACGCAACGAGCGCGGCGCCGTGTCGCCGGCGGCGTCCTGGCGGCGCGTCACGCGCCGTGTGGTCATGGTCGGACGTGCCGCGCCGAACTCGGGCAGGACCCGGCCGCGCGCGCGGCTCGCGAACACGAGAAAGCCAAAGCCGTCCGCCTCATACCAGTATCCGCCGTTCTCGAGGCCTTCGATCGGCTGCTCGAGCGCGTGAGCGATCGATTCAATGCAGCGCTTACGCAATTCACTCGTGCCCGGATACGGCGGCTGCGCACCGCGCACGCTGCACAGGAGCACATCGAGCCCCGGCAGGATATGCGCATAGAGCACAGGCTCGTCCTGCGCGCGCGCACGCGCGATCTTGGTATCGAGCTGGCCGAACGGTTTGAAGTGACTCAGCACGGCGAGAAATGACTCGTCGCCGTCTGCCTTGACGCGTTTGCGCTTTTTCGGGAAGGACATAAAAATTCGCCTGAAAAAGGTGGATTGCAGTACACGCAGCGTTCCCATGCGACCACTCCCGGACTGGTGCGCCGCACGTCGATCCTTTATAGCACACGGATTTGCTGCGTTCACGAGGATAGAGATGGGGACGGTCCGCTCTAACAGCGCGCGGAGCGCTGAAGCGATCCGGACCTGCGCGGCCAGCCTTGCTGCCCCTGTTTCAAAACCCTCATTGCGTTCGCAAACGCCATGCCGGATCGCACGTCGCGCTCATGTAGATATCCCGGCGCTCTCTCGCTTGTCTCCGTCTCAATAATAGACCTGTGTGTGCGCTCGGTGTGGCGAATTGCCGCAAAAAAGCGGGTTTTCCACGAAGTGACGTGTGTGGTGTCACATACATTGTCATCCTGAAAAATCGCGCAGATAATGTTGCGGTTCTGGTGCCCGCGGTTGCCCCACGCGCCCCGGGCCGACTGGCGTCGCGTGCACACGCGGCGCGAGATGTTGCAAAAAGCAGTGCAAGACGCATTGCAAAAAATATGGCGAAAAGCACGGCGCGCCGCCCAGACCCGCCACTGAAGCAGACCGACATGAAACTCTTCGCCAAGGGGCTCTTGCTGATCGCGATTCCGAGCGCCGTCGAACTGGCGTTGCTCGGCGTCGTGTTTGACACTCAGGGGCAAGCCGCGCTCGCGGCCAAACGCGCCGAAAACACGCAACAAATCCTTTGGCAAGCCAACAGTCTCGTCGATCCGCTGCTGCGCGAAGCTGCGCGCGTGCGCACGGGCATCGTGCTCGAAGACCCTTCGTTCATCGATCGCCACGCCGTCTGGACCGAGTTCGCCGACCGCATCACGCTGCTCGCGCGCATGGTCGCCGACAATCCTCCCCAACTAGCGCGCGTCGAGCGTATGCGCGACGCCGCCTATGCGTGGCGCAAGGAAGCGGGCGCTATTGCCGATGCACTGCGCATGGGCCAAAGCACGTCGTTCGCGCACGTGGCAGGCAACGGCATGCCTCCGGAGATCGAGACGGTGCGCGCAGTGCTCGGCGACTTCATCGCCGAGGAAACGCGGCTCGACGAGGCCCGCGCGGCCATGCTGCGCGAGACGCGCGAGCGCCAGCAGGACGCGCTCATCTTCGCGGTGGTGGGCTCGATGCTGATCTGGGCGTTCACGGCCATGGCGTTCGCGCGCAATGTGGGCGTGCGCCTTGCCGCGCTCGGCGCCAACGCCGAACGCCTGGGGGACGGCACGCCGCTCGCGCCGGCGCTCACAGGCAACGATGAAATCGCCGCACTCGATGCGGTGCTTCATCAGACGAGCGCGAGGCTGCGCGTGGCCGAGCGGGAGCAGACTACGCTGAAGGCGCAACTCCAGGCACGCGCCGCGGACCTCGCGAGCGCCAACGAACATCTGCGCCAGGAGAGTCAGGACAACGAGATGTTCATCTACAGCGTGTCGCACGATCTGCGCTCGCCGCTCGTGAACCTGCAGGGCTTTTCGAAGGAACTGCAGGTATCGTGCGATGACTTGCGCGCACAGGTCGACGCGGCGGGGTTGCCCGAACACGAGTATCGCGAGATGGCCAAAGTGCTCGATGGCGACGTCGATGAATCGCTGCATTTTTTGCGTCAGGCGGTGGCGCGCGCGGCGGCCATCATCGAAGCGCTGTTGCGCCTCTCGCGCGCCGGGCGCCTCGAATATCGCTGGCAGCGCGTGAACGTTGCGCGGCTCGTCGAACGCGTGCTCGGTGGCCTCGCCGAGGAGCGCGCGCAGACTGCGCGCATCGAGGTGGGCGAGTTGCCGCCCGCCTGGGGCGATCCGGCGGCGCTTGAACAGATATTCGGCAACCTCATCGAGAATGCGTTGCACCATCTCGATCCCGCGCGGCCGGGCCGGGTCGAGATCGGCGCGCTCGCCGCCGGTGGCGAATCCGCCGCCGAACCCGGTAAAAATGCGGGAAAGGACTCAGGAAAAACCGAGGCTGGGGAGCCTGGCGAGCGTACGCGGACTTATTTTGTGCGCGACAATGGCGTTGGTATCGCGCAAGCGTATGTGCCCAAGCTGTTCCGCGCTTTTCAGCGGCTGCACGGCGGCGAATCGCCCGGGCAGGGCACGGGGCTCGCGCTCGCGAGGCGCATTGTGGAGCGGCATGGCGGGCGCATCTGGGTCGAATCGACCGAGGGCGCGGGCTCGACGTTCTTCGTCGCGCTGCCGGACCAGCCGTTGCGTACCCTATAGCGGACAATCGGGCGCGCGCCGGGCGGCAAGCTTTCAACAAGCCTTGAAAAAATCATGTTGTACGTGGGAGAGTCGAGATGACGAACGGGGAACAGGTAGGCATCGTGCTGATCGAAGACGACGACGGGCATGCCACACTGGTCGAGCGCAACCTGCGGCGTTCGGGGATCTCGAACAGCTTCCTGCGCTTTCGCGACGGCCAGGAGGCGCTCGATTACTTTTTCGGCACGCCGGGCGACAATCCGGTCGCGGCGGCGAACTGGCCGGCGCGTGACGCGCTCGGCAATTTCGTCGTGCTGCTCGACTTGCGCATGCCGCGCGTCGATGGCTTCGAAGTGCTGCGGCGGCTCAAAGCGGAGCCCGCCACGGCTTCGGTGCCGGTGATCGTGCTCACGACCACCGACGACCCTCGCGAGATCGAACGCTGCTATGAGCTCGGCTGCAACGTGTACATCACGAAACCGGTCGAATATGACGCGTTCATCGAGGCTGTGCGTCGACTCGGCTTCTTTCTCCAGGTCGTCAAGCTACCGCCAGGGCATCGCTTCGTTCAGGCGCGGCCGGCAGGCGCCCAGTAACGGATCATGCAGGCATCACGCATGCAATCAACTCGCATTGGCAACCGAATGGAAGCACGGCGGCAAGAGCGGCGGCAAGCCCGACGGGCGCCCGAAGGGACGCTTAACGCGCATGACTGAGGAACCCACGATGCTGGACGGCGCGCGCGTGCTCGTCGTCGACGACGACGAAGGCATCCTGCGCCTCGCCCGCAAATCGCTTCTGCGCGCCGGTGCGCGCGTGGACACCTGTACGGGCGTCGGGGAGGCGCGCGCGTTGCTCGCCGTGCAGACGCCCGATGTGCTCGTGCTCGACTATCAGCTCGACGGCGCGGAGACGGGCCTCGACTTCTTCCGCCGCCTGCGTGCCGACGACGTGCGCGTGCCGGCGATCCTCGTGACGGGTTTCACCGACGAATCGCGCGTGATCGCCGCGCTCCGTGCGGGCGTCTCGGACGTGGTGCCGAAATCGGGTGACTATCTCGACTATCTGCCGGAAGCCGTCGCGCGCGTGCTCTCGCAGGTGGCGCTGCAGCGCGCCTCCGACGAAGCGCTACTGCTGCGCGATCGCGAAGAACACTACCGCACGCTCTCCGAAGCGTTGCCGCACCTCGTGCTCACCTGCGGCGCGGACGGCAATTGCGACTTTGTCTCGAAGCAGTGGCTCGACTACACGGGGCTCGACGCAGGCCAGTCGCAGGGTCTCGCCTGGCTCGACGCCGTGCATGCCGATGATCGCGAGGAGATTCGCCACACCTGGCTCGAGGCCGTGGGCAGCGGTGCCACCGACTATCGCCATGAGTTGCGTATTCGCCGCCACGATGGCGTATATCGATGGTTCGATGTCCGAATCGTTGCAATGCGTGACCCGCGCGGCGGCGTGAACAAATGGTTCGGCAGTTGCACCGACATCGACTCGCAACGCGAAGCGACCGCGGAGCGCGAGCGCCTCTTTGCCTCGGAGCAAGCTGCGCGGCAGACCGCCGAAGAAGCCAACCGCGCGAAAGACCGCTTCCTCGCCATGCTCTCGCACGAGTTGCGCACGCCGCTCACGCCGGTGCTCGCGGGCACTCGGCTGCTGGAGCAGATCCCGGACCTGCCCGACGCGGCGCGCTCGGGCGTGCTGATGATCCGCCGCAATATCGAGCTCGAGGCGCGTCTGATCGACGACCTGCTCGATCTCACACGCGTGGCTAACGGCAAGCTGAGCCTCGCGCTCGACACGGTCGACGTGCACGAGGTGATCGAGGCCGTGCTGGAGCTCTTTCATAGTGAAATCCAGATCAAGCAGCAGGACGTGCACATCGACCTGCGCGCGCAGCAGCATTATGTGCGCGGCGATCGCGCGCGCCTGCAGCAGATGCTCTGGAACCTCGTGCGCAACGCCGCGAAGTTCACGCCCGACGGCGGCCACATTTACGTCCGCACGCGCGACGAGCGCAAGCACGTGGAGATCGAGGTCGAGGACACGGGCATCGGCATCGCGCCCGAGCAGATCGGCAAGCTCTTTCATGCGTTCGAACAGGGCAGCCACAATCTCACGCGCCAGTTCGGCGGGCTCGGCTTAGGTCTTGCGGTGACGCGGGCGCTGACCGAGGCGCACGGCGGGAGCGTTAGCGCGAGAAGCCCCGGCGCGCATTGCGGCGCGACCTTCACCATCGTGCTGCCGAGCGCCGCACGAGGCGAGGGCGCTGCCGCGATCGCCGAGCGGCGCGGGCCGCATCGGGTGGGTGCGCTGAACATCCTGCTGATCGAAGATCACGAGGACACCGCTGAGGTCATGTCGCAGCTGATGCGCTCGGGCGGCCATGAGGTGGCGGTGGCGGGCAGCGTGGCCGGTGCGCTCGCGCTCACGGCCGGCATGGCCTTCGACCTCGTGGTGAGCGATATCGGCCTGCCTGATGGCTCGGGCATCGACTTCATCCGCGCGTTTCGTGCGCGATCAACGGCGCCCGCGGTCGCGCTCACCGGCTTCGGCACCGACGACGACGTGCGCCGCAGCGTCGAAGCGGGCTTCACCGCGCATCTCACGAAACCGGTCAATTTCGAGCAGCTCGAGCGGCTGATCGAAGAGGCCGTGGCCGCGCGCGGCGCGGCGGCCGAGCCCGATTCCGCCGCGCCTGCTCCCTGATCCTTCCTCGAGTCTTCCGTGAGCCTGGGTACAAAAAAGCCCGCGCGGCCTTGCGGCGGCGCGGGCTTTTGTCTGGACGCTTGCGCGCTTCAGCGCGGATTGTTCTGCAGCGAATCGCGGATCTCGCGCAGCAGCAGCACGTCTTCGGGCGTGGCCGGCGGCTCGGCGGGGGCGGCGGGTTGCGGCTGGCGCAGCTTGTTGATGAACTTCACCATCAAAAAGATGATGAACGCGAGGATGACGAAGTTGATCACCGCGGTGATGAACGAGCCATAACCGAACACGGCCACGCCCGCGGTTTGCAGATCCTTGTACGACTCGGGGTTGCCTTTATAGCTGGCCGGAATGTGACCGAGCCGCACGAACATGTTCGAGAAGTCGAGGCCGCCCGTGACCACGCCGATGACCGGCATGATGAGGTCTTTCACGATTGAGTTGACAATGCTTGAGAACGCGCCGCCGATGATCACACCGACGGCGAGATCCATCACGTTGCCTTTGACGGCGAATTCCTTGAACTCCTGGACGATGCTCATGAGCGGGCTCTCCCTGAATGGCGCGGCGCGGGGCTGGGGTCAATACGGCGTATTGGCGCAATCATAGCGAACGCATCCGTATCGCGGTAGGAATTTGACATTCCCTGACGTTTTGCCGGGAACTGGCGGCGAAGTTCGGGCGGGCGCACGCGGCGTGCCCACCGCGCTGACTTTGGGTCGCCTTCGGCCGCTTTTGGCTTTACTGCGCGAGTGAGATCTGCTGGTGAAAGGTCGCTGGATCGGTGTTGGTGCCAGACAGCAGCACGCCTACGCGCTTGCCTTGCAGCGTGTCGCGCAGTGGCCCGAGCAACCCTGCCGTAGCGGTGGCGCAAGCGGGTTCCACAGCGAGCTTGAGTTGCTCGAAGAGCACGCGCATCGCGCTGCGCAGCGCGTCGTCGGAGACCGTGACGACGCGCTCGAGATGACGGCGACACAGCGTATAGCTGTATTGCTCCGCGTGCGGCGCCATGAGCGAGTCGGCGATCGAGTGCATATGGGTCAGGCTCACCGTGTGGTTCGCGGCGAAGCTGCGGCTCATCACGTCCGACCCCTCCGGTTCGACGCCATACACGCGCACGCGTGGGTTCGCGAGCCGCAACGCCGTGGCAACGCCCGCAGCGAGCCCGCCGCCGCCGATGGGCACGATGACCGCGTCGAGATCGGGCGCCTGGGTGGCCCACTCATAGCCGAGTGTTGCCGTGCCGAGCACCGTGCGATAGCCGTTGAACGGATGCACGAAATAGCGTCCTTCGTCGGTCTCGATACGGCGCACGATCTCGAACGCCTCGCTGCTGTTGGCCGCCACGACGATTTCCGCGCCAAAGCGCCTGCATTGCGCGACGCACGCCGCGCTCGCGGTGCGAAAGAGCACGACCTTCGCGCTGATGCCAAGGCGCATCGCCGCATACGCGACCGCAATGGCGTGATTGCCGCCCGACACGCACGTGACGCCGGCGCTGCGCTGTGCGCCACTGAGCGCGAGCAGATGCGTGAACGCGCCGCGCACCTTGAAGCTGCCGCTCGACTGCAGCAGCTCGAACTTGAAGTTCACGAGTGTCGCTGCGAGCGTGGACAGATCGTGGCGGTCGAACACCGGTGTGCGCAGCACCCACGGCGCGAGCGCGAAATGCTGCGAGGCGATCTCGTCGAGCGTGGGGATCGCCTCACCGTCTATCGTGTGGCCGGTGGGCAGCGGCGAGGCGGTGGACATGATGGTGCGCGTCCAGCGTGCTTATTGCGCGAGGCCTTCGACGGACATGCCGCGCACGAGCTTGCGCAGGAAACCTTCGCACGCTGCAAGCTGTTCGAGCGAGACGTATTCGTTCGGCTTGTGCGCCTGCTGGATGTCGCCGGGGCCGCACACCACGCTCGGAATGCCCGCGCGTGCAAAGAGGCCGGCCTCGGTGCCGTAGGCCACCTTGCGGCGCGCCTGGTCGGCGGTGAGCGCACGTACGAGTTGCGTGATCGCGGCCTGCTCCGTGGCGTCGAGGCCGGGGGCTGCAGCGATCTTCGTGAATTCGATCGCGCCTGCCGCGTGCTCCCGCTGCATCTTCGGCACGAGCGTTTCGCGCGCGTACTGTTCGATGCGCGCGAAGATCGTGTCGGGGTTGAGCGTCGGCAGATTGCGGAACTCGAACGCGAAACGGCATTCGGCCGGCACTGTGTTGATGGCGTTGCCGCCTTCGATCGTGCTGGTTTGCGCGGTCGTGAACGGCACGTCGTAAAGCTCGTCGAACGGGCCGTTCGCGCGGAATTCATCGGCCATGTCGCGGATGTGGCAGATAAGACGCGCCGCGTACTCAATTGCGTTCAGGCCGCGCGGCGTGAGCGACGAATGTGCGGCCTGCCCGCGCACGCAGCACTGGTACGCGTTGATGCCCTTGTGTGCCACGATGGGGCGCATGCTCGTGGGCTCGCCCACGATGCAGCCTTCGGGCTTCACGCCGCGTTTCATGAGTTCTTCGATCATGAGCGGCGCGCCCACGCAACCCACTTCCTCGTCGAACGAGAGCGCGAGGTGCAGGGGCTTGGCGAGTTTCGTCTGCTGGATCTCGGGCACGAGCGTGAGCGCCGCGCCGATGAATCCCTTCATGTCGCAGGTGCCGCGGCCATAAAGCAGACCGTCGCGGATCTCGGGCTTGAACGGGTCGCTGTCCCACTTTTGGCCGTCCACGGGCACCACGTCGGTGTGGCCGGAGAGCACGATGCCGCCGTTCGTTTCGCCGTCATGCGCGGGGATCGTGGCGAACAGGTTGGCCCATTTGCCGTCGCGGCCATAGGTGAGCGTCGATTCGATGCCGCGCGCGCGCAGATCGTCGCGCACGGTCTCGATCAGGCTGAGATTCGGATGGCGGCTGACCGTATCCATCGAAACGAGGCGGGTGACCCAGGGGAGCGAGGCGGGAAGGGCGGCGGAAGGCGTAGACGACTGCGCTGTTTCAGCGGCGAGGGACATGTTGGACTCCAGCTTGCTTGTATTCTTCATCTTACCCAAAAAGAATGCGGCAAGCCAAAGCTGCGGACGGTGCCGCGTCCCACGTTCCGGGCAATTGCGACCAGCATGGCGCGCCGCAACATGACGTGAAAACGCCCGCGCGAAAGGGCAAACTGCGCGGGCGTCAGACGATGCGGCAAAGGCGTTCAGCGCGACGCGCCAGCGCGATTGGGCGCGCCGAGCGCGCGCAACGTCTCCTTCACGGTAGCCACGCGCACGGCAAGGTCGGGGCTGCGCGTTTCGATGCGCAGCTTGTCCTGCCCCGCGAGCTTGATGTGCTTGTGCTTCTGCACCATCTCGATGATGCGCATGGCGTCCACGGGCGGATTCGGCACGAACTGCAGGCCAATGACCGCTTCGCCCGCATCGATCTTCGTGATGCCGAGCGGCTTCGCCGCCAGTCGCAGGCGATGCGTTTCGATCAACGCGTGCGCCTGCGCCGGCATCTTGCCGAAGCGGTCGATCAGCTCTTCCTGGATGCCGTCGATCGAATCGTCGTGCTCGCAGTTCGCGAGGCGCTTGTAGAGCGACAGGCGCTCCTGCACGTCGCCGCAATAATCGGCGGGCAGGATCGCGGGGGCGTGCAGGTTGATCTCGGTGGTCGCCGCGAGCGGCGCGTTGAGATCGGGCTCGCGGCCGTCCTTGAGCGCCTTCACGGCGTCGTTGAGCATGTCCGTATAGAGCTGGAAGCCGATCTCCTGGATCTCGCCCGACTGCTTGTCGCCGAGCACTTCGCCCGTGCCGCGAATTTCGAGGTCGTGCATCGCCAGATAGAAGCCCGAGCCGAGTTCTTCCATCTGCTGGATCGCTTCCAGCCGCCGTTGCGCCTGTTTCGTGAGTCCCTGCGGATCGTGCACGAGCAGATACGCGTACGCCTGGTGGTGCGAGCGCCCGACGCGGCCCCGCAACTGGTGCAATTGCGCGAGGCCGAATTTGTCGGAGCGGTGGATGAGGATCGTGTTCGCAGTCGGCACGTCGATGCCGGTCTCGATGATCGTGGTACAGAGCAGCACGTTCGCGCGCTGCGCCACGAAATCGCGCATCACGGATTCGAGTTCGCGCTCGTGCATCTGGCCGTGCGCCACCGCGATGCGCGCTTCGGGCACGAGCGCTTCGAGCATCGCGCGGCGGTTCTCGATGGTCTCGACTTCGTTATGCAGGAAGTACACCTGGCCGCCGCGCTTGAGTTCGCGCAGCATCGCCTCGCGAATCACGCCGTCCTCTTCGCGGCGCACGAAAGTCTTGATCGCGAGACGTTTTTGCGGCGCGGTCGCGATCACGGAGAAGTCGCGCAGGCCTTCGAGCGCCATGCCGAGCGTACGCGGAATCGGCGTGGCGGTGAGCGTGAGCACGTCCACTTCCGCACGCAGTGCCTTGAGCGCCTCCTTCTGGCGCACACCGAAGCGGTGCTCCTCGTCGATGATCACGAGCCCGAGGCGCTTGAACTGAACATCGGACGAAAGCAGCTTGTGCGTGCCGATCACGATATCGACGCTGCCGTCGTTGATCTGCGCAATTGCGCCGCTCACTTCCTTCGCGGACTTGAAGCGCGACAGCTCGGCAATGCGCACGGGCCACTCGGAGAAGCGGTCCGTGAAGGTCTGCGTGTGCTGCTCGGCGAGCAGCGTGGTGGGCGAGAGAATCGCCACCTGCTTGCCGCCCATCACGGCGATGAACGCCGCGCGCAACGCGACTTCCGTCTTGCCGAAGCCCACGTCGCCGCACACGAGGCGGTCCATCGGCTTGCCGCTCGTCATGTCGCCGATCACGGCGGCGATCGCGGCGGCCTGGTCAGGCGTTTCCTCGAAGCCGAAGCTCTCCGCGAACTTGACGTAGTCGCGCGGTTCGAGCGCGAACGCGTGGCCCTCGCGCGCGGCGCGCCGCGCGTAGAGATTCAGTAGCTCGGCCGCGGTGTCGCGGATCTGCTGCGCGGCCTTGCGGCGCGCCTTTTCCCACTGGCCCGAGCCGAGCGCATGAAGCGGCGCGCTATCCGGATCGGCGCCGCTGTAGCGTGAAATGACGTGCAACTGCGAGACCGGCACGTAGAGCTTGCTGCCGTTCGCGTATTCGAGGTGCAGGAATTCGGTGTCGCCTTCGCCGAGGTCCATCGTCACCAGGCCGTGATAGCGGCCGATGCCGTGCTGCGCATGGACCACCGGATCGCCGACCTTGAGTTCGGAGAGGTCGCGCACCATCGAATCGACGTTGCTCGCCTGTTCCTGGCGGCGGCGGCCCGTACGGCGTGCGAGCGGGCCGTAAAGCTCGGTCTCGGTAATGACCGCGAGCTCCTCTCCCGGCAGCGAGAAGCCCGTGGAAAGCGGCGCGACGCCCAGCGCGAAGCGCTCGTCGCCGGTGAGCCAGTCCTCGAAGCTGTCCGCGCCCCCGGGGCGCAGATGGTTGTCAGCAAGCAGTTGCGCGATGGTTTCGCGCCGGCCCGCCGACTCCACCGCGAACAGCACGCGGTTCTTCGTCGTGTCGAGATAGGTGCGCAGCGAAGCGAGCGGGTCGTCGGCGTGGCGGTCGATCGCGAGGCTCGGCAGCGCCGCGGCCCAGCCGCCCGCGCTCGCCGCAGGCAGCACGAGGCGCGCGAAGGGCTTCGCGAACGCGAAGAAGTCCTCGTCGGTCAGGAAGAGGCGCTGCGGTTCCAGGATCGGCCGCTCGCGGTCGTGCGAGAGGAAGTTGTGGCGCTGCTTCGTGTCGTTCGTGAAGCGGCGGATCGAGGCGTCGAGGTCGCCCGAGAACACCAGTTGGGCGTTTTCCGGCAGATAGTGGAAGAGCGTAGCCGTCTCTTCAAAGAAGAGCGGCAGGTAGTATTCGATGCCCGCCGACGGCACGCCGTTGCCCATGTCCTTGTAGATCGTCGCGCGGCTCGGGTCGCCCTCGAACACTTCGCGCCAGCGGCTGCGAAACGCCGTTCGCGCGGCTTCGTCGAACGGGAACTCGCGGCCAGGCAAGAGGCGCACGTCTTTCACGGGATAGAGGCTGCGCTGGCTGTCCGGATCGAACGCGCGGATCGAGTCGACCTGGTCGTCGAAGAGGTCGATGCGGTAGGGCAGCGGCGAGCCCATCGGAAAGAGGTCGATGAGCGAGCCGCGCACGCAGTATTCGCCCGGACGCACCACCTGACTCACATGCTCATAGCCCGCGAGCGTGAGCTGCGACTTGAGCTTCGCTTCGTCGAGGCGCTCGCCCTGCGAGAACGAGAACGTATAGGCCGCGAGGAACGAGGCGGGCGGCATGCGGTAGAGCGCCGTCGTGGCCGGCACGATCAGGATGTCGCAGCGGCCTTCGCCGAGATCGTGCAGCGTGGCCAGACGCTCCGAAACCAGGTCCTGGTGCGGCGAGAACGTGTCGTAGGGCAGTGTTTCCCAGTCGGGCAAGAGGCGCACGCGCGCCTCGGGCGCGAAGAACGGAATTTCCTGCGCGAGCCGCTGGGCATCCACGGCGCTTGCGCAAATCACGGCCAGCAGCGGTGCATGCACCGTACTGGCGCGCGCGGCCTCGCGGTAGCGGGCGATCAGGAGCGCGTCGGACGAGCCGTGCGTGCCGTCGAACGCATAGCGCTGCCCCGGCTTGACGACGGCGACGGGGGACGGAGATTGCGAGGAAGCGGCGATATCGGACATAGGCAACAGGGTGGCCGACGCGTGTGTCGGTAGGGTGGCCAGTTCAGTTCGGGCGGAGTACAACGCCAGAATATGGGGGCCGGTTTCTGGTCTTCAAGTGAATTCGGCGCGGTTTGCTGACGTTTTGCAGGCGTCCGGCGTGCGGGCAAGGGACCTATTATAAAATCCGTCCTTTACTTTGACTCATGCGGCTCGCGACACCGTGACTTCACGCCTCTTTGCCCTGATTCCGTGCGCCGGCACCGGCAGCCGTTCGGGCTCGGCCATGCCGAAACAATATCGCATCGTTGCCGGACGCGACCTCCTGCACTATACGCTCGCCGCTTTCGATGCCTGCAACGAATTCTCGCAGACGCTCGTGGTGATTTCTCCCGACGATAACCACTTCGACGCCCGGCGCTTCGGCGGCTTGCGCTTTGCCGTGCGGCGCTGCGGCGGCGCTTCGCGCCAGGCTTCGGTCTACAACGGGCTCGCCGCGCTCGCCGAATTCGGCGCAACCGACGACGACTGGGTGCTCGTGCACGACGCCGCGCGTCCCGGCATCACGCCTGCGCTGATTCGCACGCTCGTCGAGTCGCTCAAGGACGACCCCGTGGGCGGCATCATGGCACTGCCGGTGGCGGACACGCTCAAGCGCGTCGCGCCGAAGGACCCCGCGGCGCCCGGCGTACATATCGCACGCACCGAATCGCGCGACGGACTCTGGCAGGCCCAGACGCCGCAGATGTTCCGCATCGGCATGCTGCGCACGGCTATCGAGCGCGCACAGCAAGACGGTCACGATCTCACCGACGAAGCGAGCGCGATCGAATGGCTCGGTCACGCGCCGCGTCTCGTGCAGGGCAGCCTGCGCAACTTCAAGGTGACGTACCCCGAAGACTTCGCGCTCGCCGAAGCGATCCTCAGCCGCCCCGCAGAATAAGCGACCGCAAACTCTACCTGGAACCCCACACATGGACATCAGAATCGGACAAGGCTACGACGTGCACGCGCTGGTGCCCGGCCGTCCGCTTGTGCTCGGCGGCGTGACGATCCCCTACGATCGCGGCCTGCTCGGCCACTCGGACGCCGACGTGCTGCTGCACGCCATTACCGACGCACTGTTCGGCGCTGCCGCGCTCGGCGATATCGGCCGCCATTTCCCCGACACCGACAAGCAGTTCTACGGCGCCAACAGCCGCGTGCTGCTGCGCGAATGTCTGCGCCGCGTTCAGGAGGCGGGCTTCTCGCTCATGAACGTCGATACCACGGTGATCGCGCAGGCGCCCAAGCTCGCACCGCATATCGAATCGATGCGCAAGACGATCGCCGAAGACCTGAAACTGCCGGTCGAACGCGTCAACGTGAAGGCGAAGACGAATGAAAAGCTCGGCTATCTCGGCCGCAGCGAAGGGATCGAAGCTCAGGCGGCCGTGCTGCTGTTGCGCGCGTGATCTGTCATTCAACCCTTGTTTTGAAGGGCTGAACGGCGCGCGCAGGGCGCGTGCCTGCTCTCCAGCTTACGGCGATGATTGCAACTGCAATCATCGCCGTAGCTTTTCTTGTCGATTAATTTCCGTTTTTTTCGTCCCATACTGAACCGCTAACCGGAAGTGGGGAGGGCAATGGCGGGAGTTGAAAAACGCGTGAAAGGCCTCGACGGCCTGCGGGCGCTCGCAGTCGTGCTCGTGTTCCTCTCGCACAAGGCTCACATCGATGCGATCGATGCGATCGATGCGGGCAAGATCGGTGTCTGGCTGTTCTTTCTGATCAGCGGCTATCTGATCATCGGAGAACTGCATCGTAATCGGGTTCGCATCGAACAGCACGGCGCTCGCACGGCTGCGCTGCTGTATGTCTTCTTCATGAAACGCACGCTGCGCATTGTTCCCGTGTATTACCTGCTGCTGATTGCGCTCACCATCGCGCATGCGAGCTTCTATCAGCGTGATGTCGATCTCGGGCTCGTCTGGCATTTCGTATTCCTCTCCAATTACTGGATCGGCGCAGTGCACGATGGCTGGCCCGGCACGGTTTCGCATTTCTGGAGCCTCGCGGTCGAGCAGCAGTTCTATCTCGTCGCGCCGTTTGCGCTGCTGTTCGTGCGCGCATCGCGCCATCTCGCGCTTTGCGCGGTGGTCATCGCGGCGGCTGCGTTCGCGCACCTCGCGCTTTACGAGGAAGGGGCGATCGCGCCGCTCATCTACGCGTTCTCGCCGTGGAATTTCGCCATGCTCGCGCTCGGCGGCGCACTGGCGATTGGAGGCGCGCGCGTGTCGCTGCGCGCGGGGCCGTTGAGTGCGGTGTGGTTCGTCGGGGCGTGTGCGGCGATCGCCGGCTTCGCGCTGGCGCGTGCGGATTGTGCCGCTTGTGCTGGTAGCGTGACAGGCGCGACGATGCCGCCGGGCTTCTTCGACATCGGACTCGCGCTCTCGCTCGGCGCGCTGTTTCTGTGGCTCGTGCGTCGCCAGGACAGCACGCTCGTCGCGGCGCTGGAAATGCGGCCGCTTGCGTATCTCGGCACGATCAGCTACGGCTTCTATCTGTTCCACAACTTCGTGCCGTCGCGCCTTGGCGTGGTGCCGGGGCTCTACGCGCGGCTCCATGTCCCCGATGCGGCGCAGTCCGCTCTCGCGCTCGCGCTGCAATTCGCGCTGGCCGTGCTGCTAGCGCATCTGTCGTGGCAGGTTCTGGAAAAACGCGTGCTCGAATTGAAGCGGCCGCTCGAAACGGCGATCCGCAACCGCTTGCCCGCGCGCACGGCTGCAAGCCAGACGTGATGCACAACGGCGCGCGGTCTAGAGCGTCTCGCCGCCGATCGCGCGTCCGTCCGGGCACAACTCGCCGGTCTGCAGCCCGTCCAGAACGCGCAGCACTTCTTCGGCGCTGCGCCCGACGTTCAGGTTGTTCACCGTGACGTGCTGGATCGTGTTGTCGGGATCGACGATGAAGGTTGCGCGCAGCGCCACGCCCGCTTCCTTGTCGCGTATGCCTAGCTGATCGATGAGCTCGCCCTTTACGTCGCCGAATGAATAGTGATTGAGGCGATCGAGGGTCTTGTCCTCGCGCCGCCACGCAAGCTTCACATATTCATTGTCGCAACTGCCGCCCATCACGACCGTTTCGCGGTCATCGAATTCCTTGATGAGCCGTGCAAACGCGATGATCTCGGTGGGGCAAACGAGCGTGAAATCCTTCGGGTAGAAGTAGATGACCTTCCACTTGTTGGCGAAGGTCTGTTCGGTGATCTCGACGAACGCCGATTGGCCGTTTTCTTCGGGATGGTTGAAGCCGGGTTTCGCGGCGGTGACGGTGAAGGCTTCGAGTTTGTCGCCGACGGTTTTCATGGCGGAGCTCCTCAGACGAGAGTCGGGCCGCGCGGCCCGCTTTGACGCCGCTAGCGCGAGAACGCAACGCGGCATGTCCATGAAAACGATTGTCGCAGGTGCGGGCGGCGCGTGGTGCGAGGGTGCGCCGCCGCCGGATTTCGGTCAAGCGAGGGGAGAGAGACTCATGCGCCCTTGGCGAGCGGGAACTCGATCGTCACTTCGAGGCCGGGGCCCGGCAGCCGGTTGCGCAGGCGCAGCGCGCCGCGATAGCGGCCCACGAGGCGCTGCACGATGGCCATGCCAAGGCCTGTGCCGTTCGCCTGCGTGCGCGCCGTGTCGACGCGGTAGAACGGCCGCGTGACGAGTGGGAGCTGATCCTCTGGAATGCCCGGGCCTTCGTCGACTACCGAGAGCTCGACGCGCGAGTGCGAGACGCGCGTTTCGAGCATGATGTGCGGAATGCCATCGGTTTCGCTCGCGCCGTATTTGCGTGCGTTTTCGATGAGATTGCCCACCACGCGGCGCATGTCGGTATCGTCGGCTTCGATCATGGCCGAAGGCGCGAGCCGCGTAATGAGGCGCACGCCGTCTTCGCTCGCCATACGCGCGGCCATCTCGCCGGCAATGACCGAGAGATCGACGCGCTCTGGCATGCGTTGGGTCGGGCGCGCGTAATCGAGGAAGCGGCCGATGATCATGTCCATCTGCTCGATGTCGTCGATCATCGCGTCCTTGGTCGCCTGATCGGACGGACTCATCTCCGTCTCGAGCCGCAGGCGCGCGAGCGGTGTGCGCAAATCGTGCGAGATGCCCGCGAGCATCAGTGCGCGGTCGGCCTCCAGCTGCTCGAGGTCGCGCACCATCTGGTTGAACGAGCGATTCGTTTCGGCGGCGACGCCCATGCCGCTCTCAGGCAAGGGCGCGGGAGGCTGCCCGGAGCCCAGCATACGCGCCGACATGGCCAGACGCGCGAATGGCCGGTTCACGAGGCTCGTGATGAAGGCCGCCCCGAAGAGCGATAGCGCGAGCGCGGAGACTCCCCATCCGACCCACTGCAGGCCCGTGACGTTGTCGAGCTGGTCGCGGTCGAGCGCGACCCAGTAATCGTCGTCGTCGATCTTGAAGCTGATCCACACGCCCGGAATGTCGTTCACGGACTGCGCGATGATCGTGTCGTCCCCAAGACGCCCGCGAATGTCATGCTCGATCAGACGATTGAGCGACTCGTCGGGCTGGAGCTTGTACTTGTCCGTGGTTTCGCGCGGGTACACACGCACGCCCTCGTTGCTCTCGAGATCCTGCAGCAGCGCGCGGCGCAGATCGGGATCGGAGTAGAGGAGCGCCGTGCGCGTGAGCTTCACGATCGCGACGAGCTGGAGCGCCACGCGCTGGGCGCGCGGCTCCCGCTCGATCACGCGAAAGCTCTGGAACCACGCGGCGAGACTCACAGCGATGAGAAGGGCGATCAGCAGGAAGGTGCGCCAGAACAGATCGCCGAACGCGAGCGTGAGCAAACGCCGGTCAATCCGCATGGACCCTTCCCGTTTCAACAGAGGCAGTGCAGACAACGAGACACCATCCAGGATCAAGCGGCGCCGTCGGGAATGAACACGTAGCCGAGGCCCCAAACGGTTTGAATGAAACGCGGGCTGCCCGGATCGGGTTCGATGAGCTTGCGCAGGCGCGAGATCTGTACGTCGAGGCTACGGTCGAACACTTCGTATTCACGGCCGCGCGCAAGCTCCATGAGCTTTTCACGCGAGAGCGGCTGGCGTGGATGACGCGCGAACACCTTGAGCACCGAGAATTCGCCCGTGGTGAGCGGAATTTCCTGACCAGCCTTGGTGAGCGTACGCGTGGCGAGATTCAACGCGAATTCGCCGAACTCGAACACCTCGGTGGTTTCCGAGGGGGCGCCCGGCAGTTCGGACGGCGCCTGGCGGCGCAGCACCGCGTGAATGCGTGCGACGAGTTCGCGCGGGTTAAAGGGCTTGGGCAGATAGTCGTCGGCGCCCATTTCGAGGCCGACGATGCGATCCACATCCTCGCCCTTGGCGGTGAGCATGATGATGGGCGTGCGGTCGTTGCTGCCGCGCAGACGGCGGCAGATCGACAGGCCATCCTCGCCCGGCAGCATGAGGTCGAGCACCAGCAGGTCGAAGCGCTCGCGCACCCATAGCTTGTTCATGGCGGGCGCGTTTTCGGCCACGTAGACGTTGAAGCCCTGCTCGCCGAGGTAGCGGCGCAGCAGGTCACGAAGTCGGGGATCGTCGTCGACAACGAGAATTTTGGACGGGTTTTTGGTTTCCATGCCTGGCATCTTAGCGCGATTGGATACTGATGCGAGTTTGCACCAATTATCAGGTTACAGTCAGTTACAAAATTTACCCGTGCTGTGGCACGACGGCAAGCACTGACAGATAGACTTCTTTACGTAAAGCGGCTGTTCGGTAGATACTTCATTCGACTTTAAAATTCATGCCCGCGCCGAGCCGGGTTCGCACATGTATTCGAGGTAGCCGTTTGCCGCGTCAAGAAGGGAAAAAAACGATGGGAGGGGTCAGGCCGACAATGCGCCACACCATGCTTGCACTGGCGCTTGCCGGTGGCGTGGCGGCTGCACTGGAGTCGGTGCCGGCCCGGGCCCAGCCCTCCGCAGACCGCTACGACAACTCGCAGTCCTCCGCTCGCTTTTCGGGCGGCAAACAGTCCATGCGGCGCGTGCGCAGCGATCCCATTCCGCGACCTGCATCTGACATCAACCCGCGTGCCGCCGTTCCCCCCGATCTCGACCAGCGTCGCCGCGATGGCCATATGACGCCCGAAGAGCGGCGCCTCTTGCGTCAGCATATCGAAGACGCCGTGCGCGAACTGTACAAGCGCTGATACCATTCGGCGCGCGTCAATGCCGCTGCGCTGCGATGACGTTTACACAATATTCTTTTCGCTCCGCGTTCGCGCCTTTCTCGCGCCTTTCACGATTTTATTGGCATGCAATCGTGCATTCGTGCCGCGCAAACGCGCTGAAAAATACCGTAGCAATTGCGTCGTCAACATCCGTTTCGCCGCAGCCGTTAAGCCGGTACATTCATTGACTGCGCCGGCGGTTTCGTCGAGCGCCCATCCATCATGAGCGACTCCAGACGGTCGAGGCCAAACGAGCAGTCCGCAGCGGACGCATCGGCGCCCGACAGCGGCGCGAACGCGCTGCTCGACGTCGACGACGCCCGCCATCTTCTCGTGCGCACAGGCTTCGCGCCGCGCGAGAGCGAAGTCTCGCCTTACGTGGGACTCACGCGCGAGCAGGCCGTCGCGCGGCTCGTCGCCAGCGCGCGCAGCGAGGCGCTCACGCCGCTGCCCGCATGGACTGCCGAAGTGCCGCCGAGCCGTGCACAGCGCAGCGCGTGGACCCCCGAAGAACGCCAGGAGGCGCAGCGCCAGCGCGGTGCACGCTACGACGAATTGCGCGCGTGGTGGCTGCGCGAGATGCTCGTCACGCCTTCGCCGCTGACCGAGCGCATGACGCTCTTCTGGCACAACCACTTCACCTCGGGGCAAGACAAAGTTGGCGAACCGCAGTTGATGGCCGCGCAAAACGCACTCTTGCGGCGCGACGCGCTGGGGAGTTTCGCGAGCATGCTGCACGCCGTCGCGAAGGACCCCGCGATGCTGCTCTACCTCGATGGCGCGAGCAATCGCAAGGGCAGGCCCAACGAGAACTTCGCTCGCGAAGTGATGGAGCTGTTCACGCTGGGCGAAGGCCAGTATTCGCAGCGCGACGTTGCCGAATCGGCGCGCGCCTATACGGGTTGGAGTCTCGATCCCGATACCCAGGCGTTCGTCTGGCGCGCCGACTTGCACGACGGTGGTGAGAAGACCGTGCTCGGACGCAGCGGTGCGTTCGACGGCGATCAGGTGCTCGACATCCTGCTCGAGCAGCCGCAAACTTCCCGATATGTGTCGGGCAAGCTGTGGCGCGAGTTCATCTGCACAACGCCCGATGAGGCGCAGCTCGCAAGCGTCGCCGATCGTTTTCGGGAAAGTGGTTATGAGCTAGGCGCTGCGCTTCGCGCGCTACTCGTGACCCCTGCATTCTGGGATGAGCGCAACCGTGGCGTGCTTGTGAGTTCACCGGTGGAATTCATCGTCGGCACGATGCGGCGCTTCGACGTGGCGTATGGCGACACGTTGCCATTTGCGCGCCGCTCGGCCGCGCTGGGCGAGAATCTGTTTTACCCGCCGAACGTGAAGGGCTGGCCCGGCGGGACGTCGTGGATCAACAGCTCGACACTGCTCGCACGCAAGCAGTTCGTCGAGCAGCTGTTTCGTGCGACGGAAGCAGGGCGGCCGCATGCTTCGGCCGCGCCGGCGAAGGTCGCGGCAAGCATGCCGCAAAGCATGCAAAACACGGCGGGCCCGATGCGCCGCGATGCGTTGCAAGGCGGTATGCGCTTCGATCTGGATGGCTGGCTCTCGCGCTATGGTCTCACTGCCGATGCCAAGCCCGGCCTTTCAGCGCAGTTGCAAATGCAGCACGCGGTCCTGCCGCTCACGCCCGTCGATGCGATTGCGGTTGGCAGCAGTGCGGGTTCGTATCTCCAGGCACTGCTGATGGATCCGGTTTATCAGTTGAAGTGAAGCATGGATATGACTGGCCGAATCCCTGGCGGCAATGTGCGCCGCCGCACTGACAAGCGAGGCAAGCCATGAAGCGACGCGACTTTCTTGCAGCCGGTGCGACCGCAGCCGCCGCGATGGCGGGTTCTGCGCTATGGCTACCCGGCGCGGCGCTCGCCCAAGGCACGGCGCCAGAGCACCCGGGCCTTGCTATGGGCTACGAGAACCTGCTGATTCTAGTCGAGCTCAAGGGCGGCAACGACGGCCTCAACACCGTCGTGCCTTTTGCCGATCCGCTCTATTACAGCTACCGGCAAACCATCGGCGTGCCGCGCGCGCAGGCGATACAACTGGACGAGCGCACAGCGCTGCATCCGGCGCTCGCGCCGCTCATGCCGATGTGGCGCGCGCACGAGCTCGCGATCGTGCAGGGCGTGAGCTACGCGCAGCCGAACCTTTCGCACTTTCGTTCGATCGAGATCTGGGACACGGCTTCGCGCTCCAATGAATATCTACGCGAAGGCTGGCTTACGCGCGCGTTCGCACGCGAGCCGGTGCCGTCTGGATTCGCCGCCGACGCGCTCGTGCTCGGCAGCGCCGAGATGGGGCCGCTCTCGAACGGCGCGCGCGCCATCGCGCTCGTGAATCCGGCGCAGTTCGCGCGCGCTTCGCGCCTCGTCACGCCGGTCTCGCTCAAGGAACGCAACCCTGCTCTGGCGCATATCCTCGATGTCGAGAACGACATCGTGCATGCTGCCGATGCCTTGCGGCCGCGCCCGGGCAATTACGCACTGAAGACTGCATTTCCGTCAGGCGCATTCGGTGCCTCGATCAAGACGGCCATGCAGGCGCTCGCATCGAGCGACACCCCGCAAGGCGCGCCGGTGGCGGGGCGCGGCGTCGCGGTGATTCGTCTGACGCTGAACGGTTTCGACACGCACCAGAACCAGCCGCAGCGTCACGCCGACTTGCTGCGTCAGTTCGCCTCGGGCATGGCGGCGATGCGCTCGGCGCTCGTGGAACTCGGCCGTTGGGATCGCACGTTGATCGTGACCTATGCGGAATTCGGTCGGCGCGTGCGCGAGAACCAAAGTCGCGGCACCGATCACGGTACGGCTTCGGCGCACTTCGTCGCGGGCGGCCGGGTGGCGGGCGGGCTCTACGGGCAGGCGCCGCAATTCACGCGGCTCGACGGCAACGGCAATCTGCCGGTGGGCGTCGACTTCAGGCAGATCTATGCGACCGTGCTAGGGCCCTGGTGGGGGCTCGACGCGCAGACCGTGCTCCAGCAACGCTTCGATCCGCTGCCGTTGCTGCGCGCGTAGAGCGGGCGCGAGCTTCAGCTACGCCGCGCCGCGCGCCAGGCGATCCACAGCTTGCGCACTGGCGTGAGCACGATCTGCTGATGCAGCACCTGGTAGCCTTCGCGCTCGACTTCGTCGAGCAGCGCGAGTTCGAGCGCCGCGAGCGCGCGCAAGGTGCGCTGGTCGCGCCGCGTCGAGGCGGGAATCGCGTCGAGCGCGGCGTGTACCGCTTCTCGTGCACGGGAAGTCTGGAACTGCATGAGCTCCGTGAACTCCGCACTGTAGCGCCGGTTGATGAGATCGGCCGCGGTGACGTTGTAGCGCTGCAATTCGTCGATGGGCACATAGATGCGGCCATGGCGCGCGTCGTTGCCGATTTCCGGCACGAACTGAGCGAGCATGAGTGCGTTGCCAAGCGGCGCAGCCCAGCGCACGGCATCCTGGCGGTCCTCTTCAGTGCGCGCACTGAGTTGCGCCACGAGCGAGGCGAACGTGCCGCCCACGCCCTCCATATAGCGGCGCAGATTCGGCAGATCGAGGTAGCGCGCCTGCTCGAAATCCATCTCGAAGCCAGCGAGCAGCGTCTGCAAGCCAGGATAGACGGCTTTCGCATCGTCGAGGTGCTCGGCGAGCGCCTGCGTGACCGGATGCGCGGGATTGCCCGCGGCGAGCGCGGCTAGTTCCTTTTGCCACCAGGCGAGCTTCGTGCGGCCGACGGTAGGATCGCTCGTTTCTTTCGCGGTTTCCTCGAGCTCGCGGCGCAGCGCGAAGAGCGCGGTCAAGAGCGGTTGACGCGCGGCGCGGGCCTGACGCAGCGCATAGTAAGTGCTCGAACCAGGGGGAGCCGCCTTTTGCAGGCAGTAGTCGTCGAAGTTCACGGCGTTCGGAGGTGTGGTGCGAAGCGGCTCGCGCGGCGGCCAGAGCGCGGCGCGACGGTTGAGCCGCGATTCTAGCATCGGCGCGGCTTGCGACCGGCCCGGCGGGGCTGGCCGGCGCGCTGGACGATGCGCTGCCATGCCCTGCCGCGCACTGTTTTCAGGATGCAGACAAGCGTCGGGCAATCGGTTAGAATCTCGCGCTTGCGCTTTCTGACGCTTAACCAAAGGCGCGCCGCCGGCACATAATGAAGCATCGCCGCCCGTGGGGCGTAGTCAGAAAGCAGTCTGGATTTCGGGCGAGGTGGGCAACACCGCCCGGCGTCTCACGAGGACTCGATCAGTCGGCATGTCGCACAGGGTTGTATCGCACGCGTCTTTTTGTAGTGATGCGCAGCGGTCCTGCCGGGCGCAAGAAGAGAAGCGCAAAGAATTCGCGTGAGTGGCGAAATTGGTAGACGCACCAGGTTTAGGTCCTGACGCCCGCAAGGGTGTGCCGGTTCGAGTCCGGCCTCACGCACCAAAGTAAAAAGGCCATGTACCGTCAGGTACATGGCCTTTTTGTTTGTGCGGCGCTCGCGCAGGGCAAGTGCGATGGCGGCCTCGACGTTGCCCGATCCTGGTCGCCATCTGTTTAGCTTATTGCCTCTGCTCGCGCGTACTGCCCTACAGTTCAGTCTGCATGGCTACGATCACCTTGTCGAGCGCGCGCGCGAGTGCGTCGCGCTCCTTGTCGTCGAGACTCGCGAAGAGGTCGACATTCCACTTGCGCGCAATGGGCATGACCTTGCGATACAGCGCGCGTCCATCGGTTGTGAGCGAAACGAGCACGAGGCGTCCGTCTTCCTCGCTCGTGTCGCGCTGCATGAGGCCGCGGCGCATCAGCGCCTCGGCTGCACGGCTTGCCTGGCTCTTGTCGAGATTCGCGTGACGCGCAAGCTCCATCACGGAAAACGGGCCGAACGCCCCCACAGCTGCAATGAGCCGAGCCTCCGGAAGTGTGATGCCGAGCTTCGCCTGGTAGCGTTCGCTGGCGCCCCGTTCGGAGAGTTTGTTCAGGACATGCAGCCGATAGGTGAGGAATTGTTCGAGTCCGGCTTTGCTTGCCTTCATGGGAGTCCTGGTCTGGTCGCTTGGGAAGGGCGCGAAACATGTCGCGATTCCATGATTGTTGCCCCAACTTGCGCGCGGGTCAACGCATCCGAACCCTTGTGCTGTGCGTCCGGTGCGGTGCACGAATCTATTAATCGCTTACTGCGGAATGCGTGACGCGCGTATGCAACAAATCGGACTACGAATCCCGGGTTCCAGTGACCAGGCCGGGGCCATGCGCCCCGGCGAATCTGCCTAGTTGGATGTACGCGCAGCGTATTTGAGGCGGGCGAGTTGCTCCGCTTCGTTGGCAAGCAGTCGCGCGGCGTCGCGAATCGCGGTTTCGAGCGTGATGGGGCCCGGCGCAGGCGAGAAGCAGCCGCTGAAATGCTCCGCGAGGCGCGGCAGGGCGGCTGCGTCGACGGCGCCCGAGAGCAGAGTGGCGGGCACGCCCACGGCCGCGGCATGGCGGCAGGCGATGAACGGCGCCTTGCCGTGCAGCGTCTGCACGTCCGAGCGGCCCTCGCCGGTGATGAGCCAGTCGGCGCGATCGAGCGCTTCGTCCAGACCGATGGTGCGCGCAACGACTTCGGCGCCGGGCTCGAAGCTCGCGCCGAGCGTGCGTAGCGCGAAACCCAGGCCGCCGGCCGCGCCGGAGCCGGCTTCGTCGCGCACGCGGCGACCCAGCGCCGCTTCGAGCAGATCGGCGAAATGGCCGAGTGCCGCGTCGATCGGCGCGACCTGTTCGGGCGTCACGCCTTTTTGCGGGCCGAACACGGCAGTGGCGCCGTGTTCGCCGGTGAGCGGATTGTCCACGTCCGACATGCCGACGAACGACGCTTCGCTAAGTCGCGCGTCAAGCCCGGAAACGTCCACGCGCGCCACTTGCGCGAGCGCTTGCGGCGTGGGCTGGAGGGGCTTGCCGGCGGCGTCGAAGAGTTGCAGGCCGAGGCCCGCGAGCAAGCCTGCGCCGGCGTCGTTGGTGCTGCTGCCGCCGAGCGCCACGTAAAAGCGCCGCACGCCTTCGTCGAGCAGCGCGCGGATTGCTTCGCCCATGCCGCGCGTGCTGCGCGCGTCCACCGGCACGCCCATGCCCACCGGATCCGTGATGCCGACGATCTCGGCGGTTTCGACGATCGCGCTGCCGTCGCTCAGCAAGCCGACCGCCGCATCGCGCTTCGGGCCCGCTGCGCCTTCCACGTTGAGTACGCGGCGTTCGCCGCCCATCGACAGCATCGCGTCGAGCGTGCCTTCGCCTC
Source organism: Paraburkholderia flagellata (assembly GCF_021390645.1). GTDB lineage: Bacteria > Pseudomonadota > Gammaproteobacteria > Burkholderiales > Burkholderiaceae > Paraburkholderia > Paraburkholderia flagellata. Next base: position 1,657,165 of record NZ_JAJEJT010000001.1, on the reverse strand, counting down.
CGTCGGCCATGGGCCGGATGCGGATGTCGGCGTCGGAGCGCACGCGGCGGATGCCCTCGGCGATCGCGGCGGCGACCCCATCCGCGCTGAGCGAGCCTTTGAAAGAGTCAGGAGCAATGACGATAACGGGAGCGTCAGGCGACGAATTCGGCATGGTGTCTCTGCTGGAAGAATTGTGTTGGGAGCGGCTGCGGCCGGCGGGGCGTCCGGCGCGAGCGTAAGCTTAACAGCCTCGCCGTGTGCGCTGGATAACGGCGTTGCGATAGCGCGCATCGGAGCGCATTTCAGGCAAATTGCGGCTCAAAAGCAGGCCGAATGTGGGTCAAAAACAGGCTCATAACACGCCCAAACGGCAATTCCGCTGGCGCCGGGAAATAGTTTGCTAAAATACTTGGCTCTTTTGACGGAACCGCACCGCAAGCCGCCCGTTTCGGCGCTGTTGAGCGGCGCGTGAGGCGCCTGCGTTCAGCTCCAAAGCGGGTTGCTGGACCCTAGGGGACACCAGCGGACCGCGGCACGCAAAGACCACAGATTACTGATTCGCTCGAACAATTTTAGGACGATTGAAGCCATGGCTAACGTTGTTGAAAACCTCGGCAAGCTCGAACGCCGCGTGACGATTTCCCTGCCGAAGGATGCCGTGCAGAAAGAAATCGATTCGCGCATCCGTAAACTCGCAAAGAACGTGCGCATGCCGGGTTTCCGCCCGGGCAAGGTGCCGCTCAAGATGGTCACGCAGCAGTATTCGGGCCAGGTCGAAGCCGAAGTCCTGAGCGACAAGGTCGGCAAGGAATTCTTCGACATCAGCCGCGCCGAGAACCTGCGCGTCGCCGGCCAGCCGAGCTTCGCTCCGAAGTCGGAAGCCGCCGAAGGCGACTACGCGTTCGACGCGACCTTCGAGGTCTATCCGGAAGTGAAGCTCGGCGACGTCGCAACGGCCGAAATCGAGCGCACGACCACGACCATCACTGAAGCCGAAATCGACCGCACGCTCGACATCCTGCGCAAGCAGCGCGTGCACTTCCACGCTCGCGGCGAAGCGGGCGAGCACGGTGACGGCGGCGCCGACACCGCAGCGAAGGAAGGCGACCGCGTGACGGTCGACTTCGTCGGCAAGATCGACGACGTCGCGTTCCAGGGCGGCACCGCTGAAGGCTTCGCATTCGTGCTCGGCGAAGGCCGCATGCTGCCGGAATTCGAAAAGGCGGCGATCGGCCTGAAGAAGGGCGAGTCGCGCGAATTCGACCTCGCGTTCCCCGAGGACTATCACGGCAAGGACGTCGCCGGCAAGACGGCGAAGTTCACGATCACGATGCAGCAGATCGAGTGGCCGCACCTGCCGGAAATCGACGCTGAATTCGCCAAGTCGCTCGGCATCGCCGACGGCGACCTCGTGAAGATGCGCGCTGAAATCAAGGACAACCTCGAGCGCGAGGCAAAGCGCCGCACGCAGTCCATCGTCAAGAACCAGGTAATGGACGCGCTCCTGAAGATCGCTGAACTCGACGTGCCGAACGCACTCGTCGAGCAGGATCAGGAACGCCTCGTCGAAATGGCGCGCGCCGACCTCACGCAGCGTGGCGTGCCCAATGCCAAGGACGCTCCGATCCCGGCCGAAATGTTCAAGGAACAAGCCGAGCGCCGCGTGAAGCTCGGTCTCGTGCTCGCCGAACTCGTGAAGGCCAACAGCCTCGAGGCGAAGCCGGAGCAAATCCGTGCTGAAGTCGACGAATTCGCGAAAAGCTATGAGGACCCGAAGGAGGTCGTGCGCTGGTATTATTCCAACCAGCAACGTCTGGCCGAAATGGAAGCCTACGTCGTCGAATCGAACGTCGTGGACTTCGTGCTCGGCAAGGCCAAGGTGACGGACAAGCAAGTTAGCTTCGAAGAACTGGCAAGCGCGACGGCGCAGGCTTAAATCTGCCCGCTACGGCGTGCCGGCTGTCGGAGCGACCGACGGCTAGCACGCCGTTTTTGTATCCGCAGGTTTTAGCCATGCTGACCGTGTGGTTGATTTAACCGGGGTCCGTCGCCATACGGGTATATCAGAAGAACTTTTCCAGACAAGGATGCACCGCATGACCATTCGCGCTCAATCGCTGGATACGTTGACCTCCCACTCGTCGCGGGACTTCGACCCGCAGGCGCTCGGCCTCGTGCCGATCGTCGTCGAGACGAGCGGTCGCGGCGAACGTTCCTACGACATCTACTCGCGCCTGCTCAAGGAGCGCGTGGTGTTTCTGGTCGGCGAAGTGAACGACCAGACGGCGAACCTCGTGGTCGCCCAACTGTTGTTCCTCGAAAGCGAAAACCCGGACAAGGACATCAGCCTGTACATCAACAGCCCGGGCGGCTCGGTGTCGGCCGGCATGGCGATTTACGACACGATGCAGTTCATCAAGCCGGACGTTTCGACCCTTTGCATGGGCCTCGCGGCCAGCATGGGCGCGTTCCTGCTGGCGTCGGGCGCCAAGGGCAAGCGTTTCGCGCTGCCGAATTCGCGCGTGATGATTCACCAGCCGCTCGGCGGCGCGCGCGGCCAGGCTTCGGACATCGAAATCCAGGCTCGCGAAATCCTGTACCTGAAGGAGCGCCTGAACCAGTTGCTCGCGCACCATACGGGTCAGCCGGTCGAGCGCATTGCGCGCGACACGGATCGCGACAATTTCATGTCGGGTGACGACGCACAGGCATACGGTCTCGTCGACCAGGTTCTGCACAAGCGTCCTTAAGCTGCGCGAGCGGTTTTGCGCGTCCGACCCTGTGAAGGGCGGCGCGCAAGCGAAGTGCTGAAGGAACAGCTCGGCCCCCGTACAAAAGGGGATAGCCGACGCCGCGCAGACCTTGTGAAATAATCGGCAAACGCGCTTCGCGGCCTGCGGCCCCCAACGCCGTCACAGCAAGCGGTTCACGCACCCTCCGGCCTCGCCGGGGGAAACGGCGTATCATGTAACAGAGTGTCCGGAGGCTCATTTATCCATGGCGGACAAGAAAGGTTCTAACAGCGAGAAGCTGTTGTATTGCTCGTTTTGCGGCAAGAGCCAGCATGAGGTGAAAAAGCTCATTGCTGGTCCGTCGGTCTTCATCTGCGATGAATGCATCGACCTGTGCAACGAGATCATTCGCGACGAAGCCGCCGGTGCGGGCGTCGACGCGGCGCTGTCGCGCTCGGACCTGCCGAGCCCGCAGGAGATCCGCGACATCCTCGACCAGTACGTGATCGGGCAGGAGCGCGCGAAGAAGATCCTCGCAGTGGCGGTGTACAACCACTACAAGCGTCTGAAGCACCTCGACAAGAAGGATGACGTCGAACTCTCCAAGAGCAACATCCTGCTGATCGGGCCCACGGGTTCGGGCAAGACGCTGCTCGCGCAGACCCTCGCGCGCCTTCTGAACGTGCCGTTCGTGATCGCCGACGCCACCACGTTGACCGAAGCCGGATACGTGGGCGAAGACGTCGAGAACATCATTCAGAAGCTGCTGCAGAACTGCAATTACGAGGTCGACAAGGCCCAGCGCGGCATCGTCTATATTGACGAAATCGACAAGATCAGCCGCAAGTCGGACAACCCGTCGATCACGCGCGACGTGTCGGGCGAGGGCGTGCAGCAGGCGCTGCTCAAGCTCGTCGAGGGCACGATGGCTTCGGTGCCGCCGCAGGGCGGCCGCAAGCATCCGAACCAGGATTTCATCCAGGTCGACACGACCAATATCCTGTTCATTTGCGGCGGCGCGTTCGACGGTCTGGAAAAGGTCATCACCGACCGTACGGAAAAGACCGGCATTGGTTTCGGCGCGAGCGTGAAGAGCAAGCAGGAGCGCGACACCGGCGAAGTGCTGCGCGAAACGGAACCGGAAGACCTGATCAAGTTCGGTCTGATTCCCGAACTGATCGGCCGTCTGCCCGTGGTCGCCACGCTCGGCAAGCTCGACGAAGCCGCGCTCATGAAGATTCTGGTCGAGCCGAAGAATGCGCTCGTCAAGCAGTATCACAAGCTCTTCAACATGGAGCGCGTGGAGCTGGAAATTCGTCCGGCCGCGCTGCAGGCCGTCGCCCGCAAGGCGATTCGCCGCAAGACGGGGGCCCGTGGCCTGCGCTCGATCCTGGAACAGGCATTGCTCGACGTGATGTACGAACTGCCGACCATGAAGGGCGTGAGCAAGGTCATCATCGATGACAACGTGATCGACGGCGATGGCAAACCGCTGCTGATCTACGAAGACGCGCCGAAGGTTGCAGGGTCGAACTGATGGTGGTGATCGGCTAAAGAGTTCCGGAAAAAGGCCGTTCATACAATGGGATGAACGGCTTTTTCGTTTATCTTGTGGTCGATGGCGCACTATTTTGGAGTCACTGAACTTTTCCCACACGCGCGAGGCTTGCAATCGGTATCTCAGGCCTCAATTACCGAACAATTGATTCCACTCATGGGGAAATGAAATGTCAGGAACCCAACTCCTCCCGCCGGAACGCACCACGCTCCCGCTGCTGCCGCTGCGAGACGTCGTAGTCTTCCCGCATATGGTGATTCCCCTTTTCGTGGGCCGACCGAAATCGATCAAGGCCCTCGAAGCGGCTATGGAAGGCGGCAAGCACATCATGCTCGTCGCCCAGAAAACCGCCGCGAAGGACGAGCCGACCGAAAAAGACATGTATGAAGTAGGGTGTGTCGCCAACATCCTGCAAATGCTCAAGCTGCCCGACGGCACCGTGAAGGTGCTCGTGGAAGGCCTGCAGCGCGCGAAGACGCTTTCCATCGAAGAGCAGGAAACGCAGTTCTCGTGCGAAGTGATGCCGCTCGAGCCGGACCACGCCGACAGCGCCGAAACCGAAGCGCTGCGCCGCGCGATCGTCTCGCAGTTCGACCAGTACGTGAAGCTCAACAAGAAGATCCCGCCGGAGATCCTGACCTCGCTGTCGGGCATCGACGAGGCCGGTCGTCTTGCTGACACCATCGCCGCGCATCTGCCGCTCAAGCTCGACCAGAAGCAGCACATCCTCGAGATGTTCCCGGTCGTGGAGCGTCTGGAGCATCTGCTCGCGCAACTCGAAGCCGAAATCGACATTCTTCAGGTCGAAAAGCGCATCCGTGGCCGCGTCAAGCGCCAGATGGAAAAGAGCCAGCGCGAGTACTACCTGAACGAACAGGTCAAGGCGATCCAGAAGGAACTGGGCGAAGGCGAAGAGGGTGCGGATCTCGAAGAACTCGAGAAGCGCATCACCGCCGCGCGCATGCCGAAGGAAGCCAAGAAGAAGGCTGACGCCGAGCTCAAGAAGCTCAAGCTGATGTCGCCGATGTCCGCGGAAGCGACCGTCGTGCGCAACTACATCGACACGCTGATCGGCTTGCCGTGGCGCAAGAAGAGCAAGGTCAACAACGACCTCTCGAACGCCGAAGCCGTGCTCGACGAAGACCACTTCGGTCTCGAGAAAGTGAAGGAACGCATTCTCGAGTATCTCGCGGTCCAACAGCGCGTGGACAAGGTCAAGGCTCCGATTCTCTGCCTCGTCGGCCCTCCGGGCGTCGGCAAGACCTCGCTCGGCCAGTCGATTGCGCGCGCAACGAATCGCAAGTTCGTGCGCATGGCGCTGGGTGGCGTGCGTGACGAAGCCGAAATCCGCGGCCACCGTCGTACATACATCGGCTCGATGCCGGGCAAGATCCTGCAGAGCCTGACCAAGGTCGGCGTGCGCAATCCGCTCTTCCTGCTCGACGAAGTCGACAAGATGGGTATGGATTTCCGCGGCGATCCGTCGTCGGCGCTGCTCGAAGTGCTCGATCCGGAACAGAACCACACGTTCGCCGACCACTACATCGAAGTCGATTTCGATCTCTCCGATGTGATGTTCGTCGCCACGTCGAACTCGCTGAACATCCCGCCGCCGTTGCTCGACCGGATGGAAGTGATCCGTCTGTCGGGTTACACGGAAGACGAAAAGGTCAGCATCGCCCAGCGTTATCTCCTGCCCAAGCAGAAGAAGAACAATGGGCTGAAGCCTGGCGAGATCGAAGTGACCGAAGGCGCGATCCGCGACATCATTCGCTACTACACGCGTGAAGCGGGCGTGCGTTCGCTCGAGCGCGAAGTGTCGAAGATCTGCCGCAAGGTCGTGAAGATGCTGCTGCTGAAGAAGGCCGACAAGGCCGTCACCGTGGACAGCGCCAACCTCGACACCTTCCTCGGCGTGCGCAAGTACGACTTCGGTCTGGCTGCGAAGGAAAACCAGATCGGCCAGGTCACGGGTCTCGCATGGACGGAAGTCGGCGGCGATCTGCTGACGATCGAAGCGGCGGTCATGCCCGGCAAGGGCAACGTGATCCGCACGGGTTCGCTCGGCGACGTCATGAAGGAATCGGTCGAAGCGGCGCGCTCGGTGGTGCGTTCGCGTTCGCGTCGCCTTGGCATCAAGGACGAGGCGTTCGAGAAGCAGGACATCCACATTCACGTGCCGGAAGGCGCGACGCCGAAGGACGGTCCGTCTGCAGGCGGTGCGATGACGACTGCGCTGGTGTCCGTGCTCACGGGCATTCCGGTGCGCGCCGATGTCGCGATGACGGGCGAGATCACGCTGCGCGGCGAAGTGCTGCCGATCGGCGGGCTGAAGGAGAAGCTGCTCGCGGCGCATCGCGGCGGCATCAAGCTCGTGCTGATTCCGGAGGAGAACGTCAAGGATCTCACCGAGATTCCGGACAACGTGAAGAACTCGATCGAGATCGTGCCGGTCCGCTGGATCGACAAGGTGCTCGAACTCGCGCTCGAACGTGTGCCGCAGCCGCTGCCGGAAGAAGAAGCGAAGGCCGAGGACGCCAAGGCGCCCGTGGCCGAATCGAAGGATGCGGGCGCAACGGAAGTCGTCAAGCACTAAGGCTTCATGCAGCGCTCCGGCGCTGCGCATAACACCCCCAAAAAGCCCGCGGCATGGTCCGCGGGCTTTTTTATGCGCGTCACAGTCCTTGACGTTGTGATGACAACGAGCGGTCTTTTCTGCGATTTCCCAATTGTTCGAATAATCCCTCGAATATTCCCTCGAATTGCCCGCCGAATCAGGCTGAACCCCGCTTGACACGGCCCTTTCGGCCCCGTTAAATGAGCGGTCCCCGCGCCTATGCCGGGGACGTCTATCTAACAAGTTGAACTTCTTTCTTACGATTGCCCAAACACATTCTCGGGGGCTGGAATGAATAAAACGGAACTGATCGACCATATCGCGCAACAAGCCGACATTTCGAAAGCGGCTGCGGGACGCGCACTTGACGCCGTGATCGGCGGCGTCAAAGGGACGCTCAAGAAGGGCGGCTCGGTCACGCTCGTCGGCTTCGGCACGTTTGCCGTCGGCAAGCGCACGGCGCGCACGGGCCGCAATCCGCGCACTGGCGACGCGATCAAGATCAAGGCGGCGAAGGTGCCCAAATTTAGGCCTGGTAAAGCGCTGAAGGATGCGCTAAACTAGCGGGCTCGCTACCTGGTAAGGGTGGCGCAGCAGAAGTCGCAGTGCCGGAAAGCATGAAGCTGGGTGCTTAGCTCAGTTGGTAGAGCGGCGCCCTTACAAGGCGTAGGTCGGGAGTTCGAGCCTCTCAGCACCCACCACAGCTTCAGTTCCGGTACATCGCGCAGCACCCGCACGGAGCGGTAGTTCAGTTGGTTAGAATACCGGCCTGTCACGCCGGGGGTCGCGGGTTCGAGTCCCGTCCGCTCCGCCAAGGATATCTCGACAAGAAGGCGAACTCCGGTTCGCCTTTTTTGTTGGCCGCTGTTGTAATATCGGGCGTTCCATTTTTTGGCGCCCTCAACGTCTGGTCACGCATGCTCGACTTTTTCCGCAATCACAAACGCCTGATGATGTTCATGCTGCTCCTGGTCATCCTGCCAGGGCTGGGCTTCGTCGGTATTCAAGGTTTCCGCGGCTTCTTCGATGAAAGCGCGAACGTTGCAAGCGTCAACGGGCACAAGATCACGCGTGTCGAATACGACAACGCCGCGCGCCAGCAGCTCGACCAGGCCCGCCAGGTCCTCGGCGCGCAATTCGACGCGAGCATGTTCGACACGCCTCAGCACCGCAAGGACATCCTCGATGGACTGATCCAGCAGCGCGTGCTCGTGGACGAAACGCAGCGCCTGCATCTCACCGCCTCGGACGACGCCGTGCGCCGCGCGCTGCTCTCCGACCCGGTGATCTCGTCGCTCAAGAATCCTGACGGCTCGATCAATCTCGACCAGTACAAGCAACTGCTCGCCATGCAGGGCATGACGCCTGAGCAGTACGACGAGCGCGTGCGCTATAGCCTCGCCATGCAGCAATTGCCGGCGTCGATCATCAGCAGTGCGTTCACGCCGAAGGCGCTCGCGCAGCAGCTGACTGGCCTCTCGGAGCAGCAGCGCGACGTGCAGGGCCTGGCGTTCCACGCAAGCGACTACGCACCGAAGGTCCAGCCGACCGACGCGCAACTGCAGGCGTACTACGACGCGAACAAGAACGCTTTTGCTACGCCGGCCACGGCGCAGATCCAGTATCTGGTGCTCTCGGCGGCTACGGTGGCTGCCGGCGTGCAGCCGGGCGACGCCGATCTCAAGAAGTACTACGACGACAACATCGCGCACTATCGCACGCAAGAAGAAGTCCGCGCGAGCCACATCCTGATCACGGTGCCGAAGGACGCAAGCGCCGACGTGCGCAACGCTGCGAAGCAAAAGGCCGAGACGATCCTCGCCGAAGTCAAGGCGCATCCAGATCAGTTCGCGCAAATCGCGCAGAAAGAATCGCAGGATCCGGGTTCGGCTTCTAAGGGCGGCGACCTCGGCTACTTCGGCCCTGGCATGATCGCGGGCGGCAAGGCGTTCGACGACGCGGTCTTCAAGCTCAAGAAAGACGAGATCAGCGACGTGATCCAGTCGGACTTCGGCTATCACATCGTCAAGGTCACTGACCTGAAGCCGGCGGTCACGAAGCCGTTCGACGACGTGAAGGCGCAGATCGCGAACGACGTGAAGGCCCAGCAGGCTGCGAAGCTGCTCGCCGATGCGAGCGACGGCTTCACGTCGCTGGTCTACGAACAGGCGAAGAGCCTGCAGCCGGCCGCCGACAAGTACAAGCTGACGATCCAGACGGCCACGGTCACGCCGAAGCCGAATGCAACGCTGCCACCGGATAGCCCGCTGAACAACCAGAAGTTCCTCGACGCCGTATTTGCGAGCGACTCGGTGAACCAGCACAACAACACCCAGGCAATCGACGTTGGCAACAACACGCTGATCTCGGCGCACGTGACGAACTACCAGCCGGCCGCCGTGCCTGCGTTCGCCGCGGTCAAGGATGCCGTGCGCCAGAAGGTTGTCGCGCAACAGGCGGCCGACATGGCGCGCAAGGACGGCGAGGACAAGCTCGCGGAACTGCAGAAGTCGAAGTCGACCGATGGCTTCTCGTCGGCGCTCAAGGTGTCGCGTAACGACGCCCAGGGTCTGCCGCCCAGCGCGCTTTCTGCCGTTTTCAAGGCCGATTCGCAGAAGCTGCCGGCCTACGTGGGCGTGGACCTCGGCAAGGACGGCTATGCGATCTACCGCGTGAACAGCATCACCAACGGTGCGGCCGCTGATGGCCCGCGTTTGGCCGCCGCACAGCAGCAGCTCGCCCAGGTGGGCGGCCAGTCGCAGGTGCAGGCGTATCTCGACGCACTGCGCGAGCGCTCGAAGGTCAAGCTTTACGGCTCGCTCGGTTCGGCCAGTCAGTCAGGCGACGGCGACAGCGGTCAGTAAGCACGATCAGCGCATCCACGCGCCGGCGTCCAACGCCGCGGCAAAAAAAAGCCCCGCGAAACATCGCGGGGCTTTTGCGTTCTGGCGAGCGCGAAATCAGAGGCAGGCGTTGATGTCGCCGGTGGCGTCTGCGCCTGCGCCGCCGCCGGAGCGGAAGCCGACCCACGTCTTCGCGCTGGCGCTCCACGCCGGGCGCACCGTTGCCGCTGCGCCGTTAGGCGGTTGCTGGCCAGGGACGTAGACGTCGACAGCCTGGCCGTTGGCGAGCACGGACTGCGAGACGACTTGCTGCTGCGACTTGTCGGCCCATTTTTGCGCGATGCATTGAGCAACCGCGGCAGGCGGTTGCTGGCTGGTGCCGACGGACTGCGCTCCGCTCGGCATTGGCTGATTGGCGCAGGCAGCAAGTGCTGCCGTAACGACAATGAGAGGTAAATATTTCACGCTTCTTCCCTCCAGTCGGGGTCGGTCGGATTCAGACAACGATGCCTCTCGGGCTCGCGTGTCTGACGCAAAACGTGGCCAATGGCGGGAGGCGGCTACCCGCCGCTACGCCGCCTGAGGCGAGAGCGGCTTGAACGCGCCAGGGGGCGGGGCCTGCGACAGGGCGCACGGTGAGGACGTCCACCCGTTTGCCCAGTTGCCGCCTCAGTGCCGTGCGCCCTTGTTTAGCAGCGGCTTGAGCGTTGGCCACACATTGTCGAGGAGCAATGGCTGTGCCTGCTGGATGGGATGGATCTGATCGGCCTGGAAGAGTTCGGGCTTGTCGGCGAGGCCGGCGAGCAGAAAGGGCACGAGCGGCACGTTCAGTTCTTTCGCAAGCCGTTCGTAGATAGCGTGGAAATCGCGCGTGTAGTCGGGCCCATAGTTCGGCGGCACGTACATGCCGATGAGCACGGGCTTCGCGCCGTCCTTGCGGATCTGCGAGACGATGGCGCGCAGATTGCTCTCGGTGGTGGTGAGAGGTACGCCGCGCAGTGCGTCGTTCGCCCCCAGTTCGACGATCACGATCGAGGGTTTGATGCGCTGCATGACGAGCGGCAGGCGGGTGAGTCCGCCGCTTGTCGTGTCCCCGCTGATGCTCGCATTCGCAACGTTATAATCGATCCTCTCGCTGGCGAGGCGCTGGCGCAGCAGGGCCACCCAGCCTGTATCGCGAGGCAGGCCGTATTCGGCGGAAAGGCTGTCGCCGAGCACGACGATGTCTGGTTTTGCCGTGGCGGCGGGATTCGTCGCCGCGTTGGCGGTGGGCATGGCCGCGAGAGCGGCGCCGTTCATACCAAATGACGTGCCAAACAAGGCGGCGGCAGTTAAGGTTGAGATCGAGGCAAACGCGGAGACAAACGCGCTGAAGCGGGACCCAACGCGGGAAAGGACGGCGCGCCGTGCGGCGCGCTTCTGGTTCACGGCTAACCTGTGCGTCATCATGTGCGAATGAATAGCGATCCAGTCATTGAAGTACGGGGTTTGAGCAAGCGGGTTACCGACGCCACGGGAGAGCTGACGATCCTCGACGGCATCGACCTCACCGTGCAGGCGGGCGGCAGCGTCGCGATCGTAGGCGCTTCCGGTTCCGGCAAATCGACGCTGCTTGGCCTGCTGGCTGGCCTCGACAGCGCGAGCGCGGGTTCCGTGCGCCTGCTCGGCCATGAGCTTACCGGTATGGCCGAAGACCAGCGCGCGGCACTGCGCAACGGCTCGGTGGGCTTCGTATTCCAGTCGTTCCAGCTGATGCCGCATCTCACCGCTTTGGAGAACGTCGCGCTGCCGCTCGAACTGCAGGGCGGCATGTCGACGCGTGATGCTTTCGCCCGCGCCCGCGCGCTGCTCGAGCGCGTAGGTCTCGCCGAGCGCACGGGCCACTATCCGAAACTGCTCTCGGGCGGCGAGCAGCAGCGCGTTGCGCTCGCCCGCGCGTTCGTGACGCACCCGGCCGTGCTGTTTGCCGACGAGCCCACCGGCAGCCTCGATGCCGCCACGGGCCACGCCGTCATCGACCTGATGTTCGAACTCAATCGCGCCAACGGGGCGACGCTCGTGCTCGTCACCCACGATGTCGATCTCGCACAGCGTTGCGACGCGATCATCACGATCGAAGCGGGTCACCGCGTGGCCAACGCGCCGCATGGCGCGGCGGCTGCGCGCAACGCGAGCAATGTCGAAGCCGGGCGCTAGTGCGCGGACAACCAATGAGCCAATCGACGGCGTGCGCACCGCATGCGCACGCCAGATCTGCGCAATTTAACGCTTGAGCGACGCACGGGCGCGCGCGATTAGCGCCGCTGTGGACGAATCGTGTGGCTTCACGTTGCCGCTTGCCGCGTTCAGGTCGGCTTCGACCACCTTGCCGAGGATCTTGCCGAGTTCCACGCCCCACTGGTCGAACGGATTGATGTCCCACACGGATGCCTGGACGAGCACCTTGTGCTCATACAGCGCGATGATCGCGCCGAGCGAGCGCGCGGTAAGCGCGTCGACGAGCAGCGTGGTGGTCGGTCGGTTGCCGGGGAACATGATGTGCGGCACGAGTTCGGGCTTGTCCGGGCCCGCGATCTTGCGCGCTTCTTCCTCGGTGCGGCCAAGCATCAGCGCCTCGCTCTGCGCAAAGCAGTTCGCGAGCAGCTTCGGATGATGGTCGGCCAGCGGATGCTCGGGCGTGAGCACGGCGATGAAGTCGATCGGTACGATCGTCGTGCCTTGGTGCAGCATCTGGAAGAACGCGTGCTGGCCGTTCGTGCCGGGCTCGCCCCAGGTGATCGCCGAGGTCGAGTAATCGACGAACTTGCCGTCGAGGCGTGCCGACTTGCCGTTGCTCTCCATTTCGAGCTGCTGGAGATACGAGGGCAGGAAGTGCAACGCTTCGGAATAGGGCGCGACGAGATAGCTCTGCGAGCCGAAGAAGTTGCGATACCAGACGCCGATCATGCCGAGCAGCACGGGCAGGTTCTTCTCGAGCGGCGCTTCGCGGAAGTGCTTGTCCATGTCGTGCGCGCCGGCGAGCAATTCGTCGAACTGCTGCGGCCCGATGGCGATCATGATCGAGAGCCCCACGGCCGACCAAAGCGAATAGCGGCCACCGACCCAGTCCCACATCTCGAACACGTTTTCTTTGGCGATGCCGAACTTCACGACTTCGGCCGGATTGGCCGAAACGCCGACGAAGTGCTTCGCGAGTTCGCTTTCCGGGCAGCCGTGCTTGACGAACCAGTCGCGCATCGACAGCGCGTTGGTCATGGTCTCGAGCGTCGTGAACGTTTTCGAAACGATGATCGCGAGCGTCTCTTCGGGGTCGATGTTTTCGATCGTGCGCCACAGGTCCGCGCCGTCGACGTTCGAGACGAAGTGCGAGGTGATCTCGGGCAGTTCGAGATGCTTGAGCGCGTGCACGACCATCTTCGGCCCGAGGTCCGAGCCGCCGATGCCGATGTTCACGACGTGGCGAATGCGCTTGCCGGTGTATCCGGTCCATGCGCCGCTGCGCACGGCGTCGGCGAATTTGGCCATCTTCGCGCGCTCGGCGAGGACCTGCGCGTGGTACGGGGCGTCGGCCTCCGTGGCGCGCAAGGCGGTATGCAGTGCCGCGCGGCCTTCGGTCGGATTGACGACTTCACCCTTGAACATCGCATCGCGGCGCGCTTCGACGCCGGCCTCGCGAGCGAGCTGCACGAGCAGCTTGAGCGTGGCGTCGGTGATGCGGTTCTTCGAGAAGTCGGCGCCGAGACCGGCGCCTGCGAACGTGAAGCGTTCGGCGCGCGTCGGCGCGGGGTCGTTGGCGGGAGCGAACCAGTCGCGCAGCTTTTCGTCGCGGATCTGTTCGTAATGCGTCTGTAGCGCGGACCAGGCGGGGAGCGGATTCGTCATGTTCGTCTAGCGAGGGATCACGAATGGAGGGCGGCAGGTGCGGTTCGCCGGTCAGGCCGAACGCGCGCTTCGCGCGCCGCGGGGAAGCACGGGCCGCCTCCGGTGAGAGACGGCGTGCGGAGGTTCAGTATAGCGGCCTCGCGCGACACTGCGCAGCGTTATGGCGCTTGCGGCCGCAATGCGCGCGCGAGGTGAGTCGAACGTGGTGGCGAAGCAAGCTGTGTGCCGCGCGGGCGAACGCGCGGCGTGCAGCTTCAGGCTGCGTATCTCGGGGCGTAGAAGAGCCGGTTCATCAGCTTGCGCACCGCTGGGGCGAGTTCGCCCGCGGTGAGGCCCGCGGGGCCATCGCCTTGTGCGCACAGCGTGTCGGCGGCGAGGCCGTGCAGGTAGACGCCCGCGAGCGCCGCCTCGTAGGGCGGCAGGCGCTGGGCCAGCAGCGCGCCGATGATGCCGCCGAGCACGTCGCCGGTGCCGCCCGTGGCGAGGCCCGCATTGCCGGTGGGGTTGACGGCGACGCGGCCATCGGGTGCGGCGATCACGGTGCCGCTGCCCTTGAGCACCGCAACTGCCGCGTAGCGGGAGGCGAGTGTGCGCGCTGCGGCCACGCGGTCGCGCTGCACTGCGGCGGTGTCGCAGCCGAGCAGCCGCGCCGCTTCGAGCGGATGCGGCGTGAGCACGCAAGGCACCCCGCGCGTGGCGGCCGACAGCGCGACGTGTGCCGCGAGCGCCTCGTCGCGCGCGACGAGATTGAGCGCGTCGGCATCGAGCAGCACGGGGGCCCGAAGGCGCAGGATGGCGTCCACGAGCTGCCGTGCGGACGCGCTGCCGCCCATTCCGCATCCCGCCGCCACGGCGTCCATCGTATCGAGCGCGAGCCGGGCCGCCGCGTGCAGCATGAGTTCGGGGTGCGGGGCGTCGTAGGGTGGCGCGTCGCTGCCGAGAAAGCCCACGTGAACCTTCCCAGCGCCGGTGAGCAGCGCCGCGCGTGCCGCGAGAATCGGCGCGCCGCACATGCCCGTGTCGCCGCCCACGACGGCGAGCGTGCCGAACGTGCCCTTGTGGGTGGCGAAGTCGCGTGCGGGCAGCGCAGCGGCGAAGAGCGACGGTGCGTTCAGGCGAGCGGCGCCCGGCGTGTCTTCGGTGTCGATGCCGATCGGCGCGACCGCGACGGTGCCCGCGTAGTCGCGCCCGGCACCGGTGTAGAGGCCGGGCTTGGCGGCGATGAAGGTCACGGTATGTGTCGCGCGCACGACCGGGCCGCTGCCGACCACGTTGCCCGTGTCGCTGTCGAGGCCGCTCGGCATGTCGAGCGAGAGCACGTGGCCATGACTGTGCGCGCGTGCTGAGAGTCTTTCGGCGACTTCGGCGAACACGCCTTCGAGTCCGCGCGCGAGACCGATGCCGAACATCCCGTCGACGAGCCAACCGTAAGCGTCGAACGACGCGGGCACGGACGAGGCGATGGGCACGCCTGCCGCTCGCGCCTCAGCGAGCGCCCAGAGCGCGTCGTCGGGCTTGACCTCGACTGGCATGCAGACTTCCACTGCGACGCCCGCGCGATGGAGTTCGGTGGCGACGACGAGCGCGTCACCACCGTTGTTGCCGGGCCCCGCGGCGAACCAGACCGGCTTGTCGCTTGCGGATGAGGGCGCGTGCGCGAGTTGCTCGCTCAGGAAGTGCGCGGCGGCGGCGGCGGCGCGCGCCATGAGTGTGTGAGCAGGCAAAGCCGACTGCGCGGCGACTTCGGCCTCGCGCAACGCTTCGACGGTGAGAAGCGGGACCGCACGATCGTGCGGATTGACGAGCACCGGTTGCCCGGTACCAGAGGAGTGTGGAACGTGCGTCATGACGATGCGGTCCTGAGAAGCGACATCGCAACGATACCCGAGCATGGCCTCAGGCGGCACGCCCCAGGCGCGCGGCGGACCGGCGCGGCGGCAAGGCAACGCCGCACGCGCGCGCCGCTTAATCGCGGCCTGGCCAGAGCGCCTTGATGGTATCGGCCGGCAGGTCTGGCGCCGTGTTGGAGACCTGCTGGGCGACGAGGCGCGCGGAGCCGAGCGAAAGCGCCCAGCCCGCCGGTCCGTGGCCTGCGTTGACGAAAAGGCGCGGATGGCCCACGTTGCCGACCGCCGGCAGGCCGTCGGCGGAAAGCAGCTTCATGCCTTCCCACGCAAGCGCGGCCGAAATGCGCGCGGCGCCCGGCGCCCAGTCGCGCGACGCTTCGCCGAGCAGTGCGAGCGCGTCCTCGGTGAGCGCCTCGGGCAGCGCGTCATCGACTTCCTGCGCGCGCAGCAGCACGGCGGCGCCCGATATCCGCAGGCGGTGATTCATACGCGCGATGGCGATGCGCTTGCCAGCATCGACGATCGTGCTCTGCGGCACGCATTCCTCATGCGCTACCGGCGAATTGAGCGTGTGCATGCGCAGCGGATAGACAGGCATCTTGAGGCCGAGCGGCGCGAGAAGCCGGGGCGTTTGCGCGCCCGCGGCGACCACGACGGCATCGCCCGAGATCACCTCGACGTCGCGTGAGCGGCCCGCTTCGTGCGCAGGCGGCGCGAGTTCCACCGCCGCGCGCCGATCTTCCAGGCGGATCGCACTGACTTCACGGCTCATTTCGAACTGCACGCCGCCCTGGGCGTCGAGCACCTGCTTGAGCAGCTTCACGAAGAGCGGGCAGTTGGCTACCCGGCCAGTCTCGAAGTGCACGCCGCCGGCAAACGGCGGATCGGCGGGGATGGCATGGTCGAAAGCCACGCATTCCGCGGGCGAAAGCGCGTGGTGGGGCGTCTCGAAACGGCGCAGCAGTTCGAGGGCTGGTTGGGTGAGCGACCATTCGTCGTTGCCGCGCACGAGATAGAGCAGGCCGTCGCGCTGCTCGTAGTCGAGTTGGCAGCGTGCGTCGATGTCGGCGAGCGCCGCTTGCGCGGACTCGATGAGCGGGCGCAAGAGCGCATAACGCTCGGCGAACGCCTCGGAGCCGTGCAGCGTGGCGAGGCGCTTGACGAAGCCGTGTGCCTGGCCGCGCCAGCCCGACTTGCTGATCACGCCGCCGGACGATTGACGGCCGTTGCGCAGGAAGGTGGGGCCGAACCAGACGTCGAGCGGCGTGGGCAGCGCGATGCCGCTATGGCCGTAGGTCGCGCCTTGCGCAACGGTGGCGTGGCGTTCGATCACGCAGACGCGATGCCCGGCCGCGCGCAGCTGCCAGGCGGTAGCGATGCCGGCGATTCCGCCGCCGATGACGATGACATCCATGACGATACGATCTGCAGGCAGGTGACGCGCTTAGGTCAGGGCGTCCTGCGAAGGTGGGGCGTGCGGCGCGCCGAAGCCATGCCCGGGTGCGCCGATCAGACGAAACGCGCAATCATAGCAGCGAAAGCCCCCGCATCGCCATGCGCGAGGCCGGGTTGCCGCGCGTGTCTCGCGTGACCGCCGGCGCCCTGCGGGCCAAGTCTCAGGCACGATCCGGAGCACGCGACGATGCGCAATGCATGTCGCGAAATCGGCGCCATCCGCGTACGGCTGGCGTTGCCGTCCCCCTTGGCCATCCCGTAAAGCGGCGGATTGCGCACGCAAAGCCATCTGCGGCACGGCCGCCGGGGCGGTCAGGACGGGCCTTCCGGGTTATAATCGCGGTCTCCCTTCGCCTGACCGTCGCCATCCCCGCGCGACGCATCGCCACCTTGCGACGTGTTTCGCGCGAGGCGAAGCCGCGACGCAACTCTGACGCAACCTCGACGCAACGCCCCAGTCCATGGCCCACTTCTCGTGTTTCCCCGGCGCTTCGGCCCTTTCCGACTTCCGTCAGACCCGCCTGCTCGAGACGCTTCAGCGTATCGACGCCAACATCGTCGGCGTGCACGGCCAGTATCTGCATTTCGTCAATTCGGCTACGCCGCTCATCCCTGATGACAGCGCGAAGATCGAAGCGCTGATGCACTACGGCGCGCCGTTCGCGGCCCCGCAGGAGCGCGGCAGCGCGCTCACGTTCCTCGTCGTGCCGCGTTTTGGCACTGTGTCGCCGTGGGCGAGCAAAGCCACGGACATCGCGCATCATTGCGGCCTCGAGCAAGTGCGCCGCATCGAGCGCGGCGTCGAATACACCGTGGTCCTCAAGTCGGGCCTGCTCGGCGGCAAGAAGACGCTTTCAGAAGAGGCGCACGCGGCCGTCGCCGCGGCGCTGCACGACCGCATGACGGAAAGCGTGGCGCCTTCGCGCGACGCGGCGCTGCACCTGTTCGACGAACTGCCGGCCCGTGCGATGCAGACGGTCGACGTATTGGGCAAAGGCCGTGCTGCTCTGGAGACGGCCAACGGCGAACTGGGCCTCGCGCTCGCCGATGATGAAATCGACTACCTCGTCGAGAACTTCAAGAAGCTCGAGCGCAACCCGACCGACGTCGAGTTGATGATGTTCGCGCAGGCCAACAGCGAACACTGCCGCCACAAGATCTTCAACGCGAGCTGGACGATCGACGGCCAGGACCAGGATATGTCGCTCTTCGCGATGATCCGCAACACCGAGAAGATCAGCCCGCAAGGCACGATCGTCGCGTACTCGGACAACTCGTCGATCATGGAAGGCGCGGTCGCGGAGCGCTGGTTCCCGCGCAAGAACAACGCCGATGGCACGCCGGGCGAACAATATGGCCGCCACACCGAACTCACGCACACGCTGATGAAGGTGGAGACGCACAACCACCCCACGGCGATCTCGCCGTTCGCCGGCGCGGCCACGGGCTCGGGCGGCGAAATCCGCGACGAAGGCGCGACGGGCCGCGGCGCGCGCCCCAAAGCGGGGCTCACGGGCTTCACGGTCTCGAACCTCGATCTGCCCGACGCGCGCGAAGCGTGGGAAGACGCCCGCGACGCGGCCGTGCCGCTTACGCTGCGCAATCCCGCCGACACGCAGGGCGCTTATGGCCGCCCGGACCGCATCGCCTCGCCGCTGCAGATCATGATCGACGGCCCGCTCGGCGGCGCCGCGTTCAACAACGAATTCGGCCGCCCGAACCTCGGCGGCTACTTCCGCACCTACGAGCAAAACGTTGCGGGCACCGTGCGCGGCTATCACAAGCCGATCATGATCGCGGGCGGCCTCGGCAACATCAGCGCGCAGCACACACACAAGCATGACTTGCCGGCCGGCACGCTGCTGATCCAGATCGGCGGCCCGGGCATGCGCATCGGTATGGGCGGCGGCGCGGCCAGTTCGATGGCGACCGGCACCAACACCGCCGAACTCGACTTCGACTCGGTTCAGCGCGGCAACCCGGAAATCGAGCGCCGCGCGCAGGAAGTCATCAACTCGTGCTGGCAACTGGGCGAGCGCAACCCGATCCTGAGCATTCACGACGTGGGCGCGGGCGGCCTTTCCAACGCCTTCCCGGAACTCGTCGACGGCGCCGACAAGGGCGCGCGCTTCGAACTGCGCAAGGTACAGCTCGAAGAATCGGGTCTTTCGCCGCGTGAAATCTGGTCGAATGAATCGCAGGAACGCTACGTTCTCGCCATCGCGCCCGCCGATCTGGCGGAGTTCGAGGCGATCTGCGAGCGTGAGCGTTGCCCGTTCGCCGTCGTGGGTGTCGCAACCGACGCACGCGACCTGAAGCTCATCGACACCGACGAGCAGGCGCTCGCGGCCAACGGCGGCCACCAGCCGGTCGACATGCCGATGGACATCCTGCTCGGCAAGCCGCCGCGCATGCATCGCGACGTCGAGCACGCGAGCGTGCCGCTCGCGCCGGTCGAAGTCACGGGTGTTTCGTTCGACGAAGTCGCGAAGAGCGTACTGCGTCACCCGACGGTTGGCAGCAAGTCCTTCCTCATCACCATCGGCGACCGCTCGGTGGGCGGCACGACGGTGCGCGACCAGATGGTCGGCCCGTGGCAGGTGCCGGTGGCCGACTGCGCGATCACCGCGCTCGATTACGCCGGCTACAAGGGCGAAGCGATGACGATGGCCGAGCGTACGCCGCTCGCCGTGATCGATGCGCCCGCATCGGGCCGCATGGCCGTGGGCGAGGCGATCACCAACATTGCGAGCGCACCAATCCTGTCGCTCGACAAGCTCAAGCTTTCCGCGAACTGGATGGCCGCGTGCGGCGCACCGGGCGAAGACGCCGCGCTCTACGACACCGTGAAGGCGATCGGCATGGAGTTGTGCCCGGCGCTTGGCATCGGCATTCCGGTGGGCAAGGATTCGCTCTCCATGCGCACGAAGTGGAACGAGGAAGGCGTGGCGAAGGAAGTGGTCGCGCCGGTTTCGCTCATCATCTCCGCGTTCGCGCCGGTCGACGACGTGCGCCGCCATCTCACGCCGCAACTGCGCCGCGTCGACGAAGTGGGCGAGTCGGTTCTGATCGCCATCGATCTGGGTCGCGGCAAGAACCGCATGGGCGGCAGCATCTTCGCGCAGGTCACGCAGCAAGTGGGCGACGCGGTGCCCGACGTCGACAACGCAGAAGACCTCAAGCAGTTCTTCACGGCCATCCAGCAACTGAACGCGAACGAGCAACTGCTCGCGTACCACGACCGCTCGGACGGCGGTCTGTGGGCGACGGTTTGCGAAATGGCCTTCGCGGGCCACACCGGCGTGTCGCTGAATGTGGACATGCTCACGCTCGACAGCGAGCACGAATCCGATTACGGCGACGCCAAGGACTGGGCGAAGCAGACAAGCGGCCGCCGCGAAGACCGCACGCTGCGTGCGCTCTTCTCCGAAGAACTCGGCGCGGTGATCCAGGTGCCGGCACAGCAGCGCGATGCCGTGATGGCAGTGCTGCGCGCACACGGTCTGTCGGTCTGCTCGCACGTGATCGGCACGCTGAATCCGCGCGACTCGATCGAAATCTACCGCGACGCCAAGCGCATCTATGATGCGCCGCGCGCCGAACTGCAGCGTGTGTGGAGCGAAGTGAGCTGGCGCATTGCGCGCCTGCGCGATAACCCCGCATGCGCCGATTCCGAATACGACGCGCTTCTCGACGCCGCCGATCCGGGCATGCAGCCGCATCTGACGTTCGATCCGGCCGAGGACATCGCAGCGCCGTTCATCGGCAAGGGTGCACGTCCGCGCGTGGCGATCCTGCGCGAGCAGGGCGTGAACTCGCACCTCGAAACCGCGTATGCGTTCGACCGCGCGGGCTTCGACGCGCACGACGTCCACATGAGCGATCTGCTCGAAGGCCGCGCCACACTCGCCGACTTCGCGGGCGCGGTGGCCTGCGGCGGCTTCTCGTACGGTGATGTGCTGGGCGCAGGCGAAGGCTGGGCCAAAACGATCCGCTTCAACGCGAAGCTCGCGGACATGTTCGCGGCGTTCTTCGCGCGCGAGGACACGTTTGCGCTCGGCATCTGCAACGGCTGCCAGATGATGTCGAGCCTCGCCTCGATGATCCCGGGCGCGCAAGCCTGGCCGAAGTTCACGCGCAACAAGTCGGAACAGTTCGAAGCGCGCTTCTCGCTCGTGGAAGTGCAGGGCTCGCCGTCGATCTTCTTCAACGGTATGGAAGGCTCGCGCATTCCGGTGGCGGTCGCGCACGGCGAAGGTTTCGCGGACTTCTCGCAGCAGGGCGACATTTCGAAGGTGGCCGTGGCGATGCGCTACGTCGACCATCGCGCCCAGGCCACGGAAGCTTACCCGTTCAACCCGAATGGCTCGCCGCAAGGCATCACGTCGGTCACGACGCCCGACGGCCGCTTCACGGTGCTCATGCCGCACACCGAGCGCGTGCAGCGCACGGTGACGATGAGCTGGCACCCCGAAGCCTGGGGCGAAGCGAGCCCGTGGATGCGTGCGTTCCAGAACGCGCGCAAGTGGTTGGGCTAACACGCTGACCGGACCGCGCGCGGACGTTTGACGCGAGGGGCACGCCCCGGCGGAAAACCCCGGCCAATGCCTCCATTGCGAGTGCGGGCCGGGGTTTTTGCCTTTCTAGTACTGACCGGTGCGGGCTTGCGGCGAATAGCGACGCTAATCGCCGCACTTTTCGCGGCGATTAGCTTGTGCGTGCGGCGAATACGTCTCATAATCACCGCATGAATAGCGGCGAATACACCTACATCTGGCAAGCCAGCGACTGGCCACGGTGGCGCTTCGATCTGACGGCGCTTGCCGAGCCAATGGCCGAGGTCAGCCGCGCCCAAGGCTTGCTGGTAGGCCGGCTGGCCGATGTCGGCATGGCGCTGCGCGATCAGGCGAGCCTCGCGGCCCTCACAGAGGACGTGCTCAAGACGAGCGAGATCGAGGGCGAGCAGCTCAATGTCGCCTCTGTGCGCTCGTCCATCGCGCGTCGAATGGGCGTGGACATCGGAGCGCTCGCGCCGGTGGACCGTCACGTGGAAGGGGTGGTGGAAATGGTGCTCGACGCGACGACCAACAGCCGCGCGGCGGTCACGCGCGAGCGCCTGTTCGGCTGGCACGCCGCGCTGTTCCCTACGGGTTACGCCGGTCTCTCGCGGATCAACGTCGGCGCATGGCGCGATGACGCGAGCGGGCCCATGCAGGTGGTCTCGGGCCCTATTGGCCGTCAACGCGTGCATTTCGAAGCGCCGCCTGCGAACCGGCTCGAAGCCGAGACGCGGCGCTTTCTCGACTGGCTCAACGGCCCGGCACGAGAGCCGCCGCTAATCAAGGCCGCCCTCGGTCATCTATGGTTTGTGACGCTGCACCCGTTCGACGACGGCAATGGCCGGGTGGCGAGAGCCATCGGTGACTTGCTGCTCGCGCGCGCGGACGGCAGTGCGCAGCGCTTTTACAGCCTTTCCGCGCAGATTCAGCGGGAGCGCAAGGGCTATTACGACATACTGGAGCGCACGCAGCGCGGCTCGATGGATGTCACGCCGTGGCTCGCCTGGTTCTTCGACGCGCTGCATCGCGCGGTCGATCAGGCGCAGATCACGCTGGACGCCGTGCTCGGCAAGGCGCGTTTCTGGCGCGACTGGGCCACGACGCCGTTCAACGAGCGGCAAGTCAAGCTGCTCAACCGTCTGCTCGACGGCTTCGAAGGCAAGCTCACGAGCGGGAAGTGGGCCGCCATCGCCAGGTGTTCGTCCGATACGGCGTTACGCGACATCAACGATCTGGTGGCGCGCGGCGTGCTGCGCAAAACCGAGGGTGGTGGCCGCAGCACGAGCTACGAGCTCAACGCGTAGCCGCAAACAAAAACCCCGCGCCTTCGAAGGTCGCGGGGTTTTTAACAGCAGCCAGAGCCGCCTTACTGAATCTTCGCTTGCTTGCGCAGATTCTCTTCGAAGGCCTGCAGCTTTTCCTGCTGGATTTGCTGGACGATCTGCGGGCGCACCTGCTCGAGCGGCGGCGGCGTCACCGCACGGATGTCGTCCACGCGGATGATGTGCCAGCCGAACTGCGTATGCACCGGCGTATCGGTGATCTGGCCTTTCTGCAGATGCGTGGCCGCGGCAGCGAATTCCGGCACATAAGCCTTCGGATCCGACCAGTCGAGGTCGCCGCCATTCTTGGCCGAACCCGGGTCCTTCGAGAACTGCTTTGCGAGGTCTTCGAAGCTGGCGCCGGCCTTGATCTTCGCGATCAGGTCCTTGGCCTGCTGCTCGTTGTCCACGAGGATGTGATGCAAGTGGTACTCGCTGCCGCCCGCGTCCTTTGTGAGCTGGTCGTAGCGCGCCTTGACTTCGGCGTCGGTCGGCTGATTGTTCTTCACGAAGTTTTCGATCAGCGCGCGCAGCACGACGGTCTGCTGTGCCACGGCGATTTGCGCCTTCACGTCCGGCTTGTTCGGAATGCCTTCGCGAATGGCTTCCTGCATGAGGATTTCGCGGTTCACGAGTTCTTCACGCACGGCCATTTGCAACTGCGGCGAATCCTGCTGGCCTTGATGCACGAGCTGGTCGATCAGCGCATCGGCGCGCGCTTTGGGAATCGGCGTGCCGTTCACGACGGCGATGTTCTGCGCAAAGGCGGGAGCCGCCGCGCACGCAGCCAGCAACACCCAGAGATGGGTCTTCTTCAAGGTCATCGGAAAGTCCTAACGGGGCGAACCAAAATGGCGAACAAAAAGGTCGAAATCTAACGTGGGGCTTACCGGGGCAGCGCCGCGGCTTCTTCGGGCGTGAGCGCCGTGATCGCGAGTGCGTGGATGCCGCGCTGCATGGCCTCGGCCAGCGCATCATACACCATGCGATGCCTTGCCACGCGGGCTTTCCCCGTGAATGCGAGCGCAACGATCGTGACATGATAGTGACCGCCGGCAGCCGCGCCGGCGTGTCCGGCGTGCTGCGCGCTGTCGTCGCGCACCTCAATGGAAACGGGCGCGAGCGCCGCGGTGAGGCGCGTTTCGATGAGCGCCATGCGCTCAGCCGGGCTGGCGTTGAGAAAGACGTCGCTCATTCTTCTTCCTTCATGTAACGCGAAAGCCACAGGCTCTGGCCGACGATGAACACCACGAGAATGCCGGTCGCGCCGAAGAGCTTGAAGTCGACCCACGCGTCTGTGGAGAAGTGGAACGCCACGAAGAGATTGAGAATGCCGAGCAGCGCGAAGAAGATCGACCACACGAAGTTGAGTTGCGTCCAGATGCGCGGCGGCAGCGTGATCTGCTTGCCCATCATCGCTTCGATGAGGTTCTTGCCGAATGCCACTTGCGAAACGAGCAGCACGACCGAGAACGCCCAGTAAAGCACCGTGGGCTTCCACTTGATGAAGGTTTCGTCGTGCAGCATCAGCGTGGCGCCGCCGAACACGACGACGATGCCAAGCGAAAGCCACAGCATCGGGTCGACCTTGCGGTGGCGGAACGCCACCCACGCGATCTGCACGAGCGTCGCGCCGATCGCCACGGCCGTCGCCGTGAAGATGCCCCACAGCTTGAAGGCGACGAAAAAGAGGATGATCGGAAACAGATCAAACAGGAATTTCATTATCGGCCTGAGAGTTTACGAAATGAGCCCCTGCAAAAGAGGGCACGACGCTTTCAAGGCCCTGTTTCACCCAGTCGCGCCCCGCGCGGGGCAGCCTTGCCAGCGTTCACTTGGGCTCGAATTGTAGCGCAGCCGAATTGATGCAATACCGAAGGCCCGTCGGGGCCGGACCATCTTCGAATACGTGACCGAGATGCGCGCCGCAGTTCTTGCACCGCACCTCGATGCGCAGCATGCCGTGCGTGCGGTCGGTTTTCTCCTCGATCACCTCGCCGTTGATCGGGCGGAAGTAGCTCGGCCAGCCGCAGCCCGCGTCGAATTTCGTGTCGGACTCGAAGAGCGGCGTGCCGCAGCACACGCAGTCGTACACACCCCGGTCGAAGTGGTCCCAGTACTTGCCCGTGAACGCGCGCTCGGTCGCGGCGTGGCGCGTGACCTGGTATTGCGTGTCGTCGAGCTGCTCCCGCCATTGCTCGTCGGCTTTGTAGCCCGGGTAGGCGGTGGAGTTATGGTCGTCCTGGCTCATGTTGGGTTCCTGTCGGGTGGGAAACAAGGATCACGTAGATGGGGGCGCGCTCACGAAGAGCAACTGACTTCGAGCGAACTGGCCCAGTCGGGCGGCAGCCCTGCGTACGACGCGTGCTCCGGCTGTTCGTCGAAGGGCCGCTCCAGCACCTTCGCGAGCCGTTCGACCTCGCTGAAGTCCTTTTGCGCGGCGCGCTCGATCGCCGTTTGCGCGAGGTGATTGCGCAGCACGTATTTCGGATTCGTGCGATTCATCGCCTCGGCGCGCGCGGCGTCATCGCGTGTTTCGTGCGCAAGGCGCGCGCGGTACTCGGCGGCCCACGCGTCGAACGCGGCGCGATCGAGAAAGAGATCGCGCACTGACGTGTCGCCGCTCGCGTCATGCTTCGACACGCGCGCGAGATTGCGATACGTGAGCGTGAAATCGGCGCGGTTGGCATGCATGATTTCGAACAGCTTGTTCGCCAGCGCATCGTCGCCTTCGCGCTCGTTTTCGAGGCCGAGCTTCGCACGCATGCGCGCTTCGAGCGCGGGCGCGAAGTGCCCCTTGAAGCGCTCGAGCACGCCTTGCGCGTCGGCCACCACGCGCTCGCCGCGCTTCTTTTCGTCGGCGATGTCGTAGTGCGCGCCGAACAGCGGCACGAGCGCTTGCGCGAGGCAAAAGAGATTCCAGTAGCCGATCTGCGGCTGCATGCGGTACGCGTAGCGGCCCTGCGAATCCGAATGATTGCAGATGTGGTTCGCGTCGAAACCATCCATGAAGCCGAACGGCCCGTAGTCGATCGTGAGGCCGAGAATCGACATGTTGTCGGTATTCATCACGCCGTGGCAGAAGCCCACGGCCTGCCACTCGACCATCAGCGCCGCCGTGCTGCGCACCGCTTCGTCGAGCAGGGCGAGGTACGGGTCGTCGGCTTCGCGCAGTTGCGGATAGAAGCGCGCGATCACGTGGTCGGCGAGCGCGCGCAGCGCGTCCACGTCGTCGTGCGAGTAGAAGTGCTCGAAGTGGCCGAAGCGCACGAAGCTCGGTGACACGCGCGTGACGACGGCGGCCGTTTCCATCTCCTCGCGGCGCACCGGCTGGTCGGAGCCGATGACCGTGAGCGCGCGCGTGGTCGGAATGCCGAGATGATGCATGGCTTCCGAGCACAGGAATTCGCGGATCGACGAGCGCAGCACCGCGCGGCCGTCGCCCATGCGCGAGTAGGGCGTGCGGCCCGCGCCTTTGAGCTGGATCTCGTTGCGTTTGCCCTCGTATTCGACCTCGCCGAGCGTGAGCGCGCGGCCGTCGCCGAGCTGGCCAGCCCATACGCCGAACTGGTGGCCAGAGTAGACCGTTGCGTACGACATGGCCGATGGCGAGCGCTCGCGCGTGAAATTTCCGCAAAAGAACTCGGCAAACGCGGGGTCGGCAGCAGCGGATGCATCGAGCCCGAGTTGCGCGGCCATGTCCTTCGAAAAGCCGACGGCGTAGGGCGCGGGCAGCGGCGCGCCGGGCAGCCGCGTGTAAAAGCGGGCGCCGAGCGCGGCGAAGGCGTCGTCGCGCGGCACGATCAAGGCGCGTTCGAAGTCGGCGAGCGGACCGGTGGCGGGCGTGTGCGTAGCGGACGAGCCGCTGTTGGATTCGGTAGTGCCTGGTGAAAACGACATATTGAGGGCCTGTTGAATACTCGATATTGTAATTCCGCACCCGCCGGCGTGCTGGGGCACGTTCGAAGCCTGCTGGCGCGCCACACGATACGCGAAAGTAGAACGCGAAAGTAAAACGCGAAAGACAACGACACACAACGCCGATCCACGCGAGGAGACCGCCAACGATGAGTGCGCCGCTGCTGGGACAGATGATGGATGTGCCGCTCACGCTCCCGTCGTTGATCGCGCATGCGGCGCGCCATCATGGCAGCGCGCAGATCGTCTCGCGCCGTATCGAGGGCGATATTCATCGCTACACGTATCGCGAGTGCGAGGCACGCTCGAAGCAACTCGCCCAGGCGCTCATCGCGCTTGGCGTGGCGCCGGGCGAGCGCGTCGGCACCTTGGCCTGGAATGGCTATCGGCATCTCGAAGCCTATTTCGGCGTGACCGGCTTCGGCGCCGTGTGCCATACCATCAATCCGCGGCTTTTTCCCGAGCAGATCGCCTGGATCGTCAATCACGCCGACGACCGCTATGTGCTGTTCGACATCACGTTCGCCGCGCTCGTCGACACGCTCGCACCGCAATGCCCGAACGTGCGCGGCTGGATCGCGCTGTGCGATGAATCGCATCGACCGCAAATGCGCACGGAAGTGCTCTGCTACGAAACGCTGCTCGCGGCGCAGGACGGCAACTACACGTGGCCCGAACTCGACGAGCGCAGCGCGTCGAACCTTTGCTACACGTCCGGCACCACGGGCAACCCGAAAGGCGCGCTCTACACGCACCGGTCTTCGGTGCTGCACGCCTACGCCGCCGCGCTGCCCGATGCGATGGGCTTTTCCGCGCTCGACGCGATTCTGCCTGTCGTGCCGATGTTCCATGTGAATGCGTGGGGCATTCCGCATGCGGCCCCGCTCGCGGGCACGAAGCTCGTGCTGCCCGGCAAGGATCTCGACGGCAAGTCGCTCTACGAACTCATGGAGGCCGAAGGCGTGACGGCCTCGGCCGGCGTGCCGACTGTCTGGCTCGGTCTGCTCGCGTATATGCGCGGCGCGGGTGTGCGCTTTTCCACGCTCAACCGCACGGTGATAGGTGGCTCGGCGTGTCCGCCCGCCATGCTGCGCAGTTTCGAGGACGACTACGGCGTGCAGGTGATCCACGCTTGGGGCATGACGGAGATGTCGCCGCTCGGCACGCTTTCGAGGCTCAACTGGGAGCAGTCGAAGCGGCCCCGCGAAGCCCAGCACGCGTTGCTCGAAAAGCAAGGGCGCGTGATTTTCGGCGTGGACATGAAGATCGTCGGCGAGGATGGCCGGGAATTGCCGTGGGACGGCATGACGTTCGGCGACCTGCATGTGCGCGGGCCGTGGGTGATCGACCGCTACTTCCGGCAGGAAAGCGGTTCGCCACTCGTGGAGGGCTGGTTCCCCACGGGCGACGTCGCCACGATCGACCCCGACGGCTTCCTGCACATCACCGACCGCAGCAAGGACGTGATCAAGTCGGGCGGCGAGTGGATCAGCTCGATCGACCTGGAAAACATCGCAGTGGCGCATCCGGCCATCGCGGAGGCCGCGTGCATTGCGTGCGCGCATCCGCGCTGGACCGAGCGGCCGCTCATCGTTGCGGTGAAGAAGCCCGGCGCCGCGGTCACGCGTGAGGAACTGCTGGCCTTCTTCGAAGGCAAGGTCGCGAAATGGTGGCAGCCCGACGACGCCGTGTTCGTCGACGAACTGCCGCACACGGCAACGGGCAAGCTGCAAAAGCTCAAGCTACGCGAGCAGTTCCGCTCGTACGTGCTGCCGACTGCGCTCGCGCTCGAGGGGTGTCCGTTCGATCCGGTGCAAGACATCGCGAAACGCGACTAAACCACACCGCGCAGCCGCGCAAGGTTCTCCGGCGCAGCCTCTGGCTGCGTTTTTTTTCTTCCGACTTTTACCCGCCGACTCGCCAGATTTGTGCGTTCAGTACAAACCCTGGCATCCGCAGCGCAGCAAAAAATTGAACGAACGTTCTTTTTTGGGTATTCTGCCAGCTGACCGGGAATGTCGGACAATGAAACCGACTACGCACATCGCGGCCCGCAAGCATGGAGGCAGGCAAATGGCAGTGGACTACACGACTCGCGACGGCGTCGCCGTCATCACGCTCAATAATCCGCCCGTCAACGGCCTCGGGCATTCGACCCGCGCGGGCATTGTCGAGGGCCTCGCACGCGCCGCGAGCGATCCGGCCGTTCTGGCCGTCGTGATTACGGGCGCCGGCAAGGCGTTCTCGGGCGGTGCGGACATCACCGAATTCAACACGCCCAAGGCGATGCAGGAGCCCACGCTCCACACCGTCATCAAGGAAGTCGAAAAGAGTGCGAAGCCGGTCGTGGCCGCGATCCACAGCGTGGCCATGGGCGGCGGTCTCGAACTGGCGCTCGGCGCGCACTACCGTATCGCCGCGGCGGGCGCGCAGATCGCGCTGCCGGAAGTGAAGCTCGGCATTCTGCCGGGCGCCGGCGGCACGCAGCGCTTGCCGCGTGCGATCGGCCTCGAGGCCGCCCTCAACATGATCGTGACGGGCGCGCCGGTGATGAGTGAAAAGCTCGCGAATTCAGGGCTTTTCGACGCCATGGCGCAAGGCGATCTGCTCGAAGAGGCAGTCGCTTTCGCGCGCAAGGCCGCCGACAAGCAAGGGCCGCATCCGCTCGTGCGCAACCGCAAGATCGAGCATCCGAACGCCGAAGGCTTCCTGCAGTTCTCGCGCAACACCGTTGGCGCGATGGCGAAGAACTATCCCGCGCCGGTGAAGTGCGTCGATGCCATCGCGGCCGGCGTGAAGCAGGGCTTCGACAAGGGGCTCGTGTTCGAGCGCGAATGCTTCCTCGAACTCGTTCAGACGCCGGAAAGCCGAGCGCTGCGCCACGCGTTCTTCGGCGAGCGCGCCGCGAGCAAGATTCCCGATGTGCCGTCGAGCACGCCTACGCGCGACATGCAGAAGGTGGCCGTGATCGGCGCGGGCACGATGGGCGGCGGCATCACGATGAACTTCCTCAACGCGGGCGTGCCGGTCACGCTGCTCGAAACGAAGCAGGAAGCGCTCGAGCGCGGGATCGCTACGATCCGCAAGAACTACGAAGCCCAGGTCAAAAAGGGCAAGCTCACGCAGGAGAAGCTGGAAGCGCGCATGGCGCTCATCAGCCCGACGCTCTCCTACGACGACCTCAAGCAAGCCGATCTCATCATCGAAGCAGTGTTCGAAGAATTGGGCGTGAAGGAGCAGGTGTTCAAGCGCCTCGACGAAGTCGCCAAGCCGCACGCGATTCTCGCCTCGAACACCTCGACGCTCGACGTCGACAAGATCGCGGCGTTCACGAAGCGTCCCCAGGACGTGGTGGGTCTGCACTTCTTTAGTCCTGCCAACGTGATGAAGCTGCTCGAAGTCGTGCGCGGCAAGGAAACGGCCAAAGACGTGCTTGCCACCGTCATGCAGGTCGCGAAGAAAATCCGCAAGACGGCCGTGGTTTCGGGCGTGTGCGATGGCTTCATCGGCAACCGCATGATCGAGCAGTACGTGCGCCAGGCGCTCTATATGCTCGAAGAAGGCGCGCTGCCTGCGCAGGTCGATCGCGCGATCGAGAAGTTCGGCTTCGCGATGGGCCCGTTCCGCATGAGCGATCTGGCCGGCAACGATATCGGCTGGGCCATTCGCAAGCGCCGTTATCAGGAACATCCGGACATGAAGTACTCGAAGATCGCCGACCGCCTGTGCGAAACCGGCCGCTTCGGGCAGAAGACCGGCGCGGGCTGGTACGACTACAAGGCAGGTGAGCGCAACGCGCTGCCATCGAAACTCGTGGACGACATGATCGTGGCGTACTCGAAGGAAGCCGGTGTCGAGCGGCGCAAGATCAGCGACGAGGAAATCGTAGAGCGTCTCGTGTTCTCGCTCGCCAACGAAGGCGCGAAGATTCTCGAAGAGGGCATCGCCTCGAAGGCGTCCGACGTCGATATGGTCTATCTCACGGGCTACGGCTTCCCGCTGTGGCGCGGCGGCCCGATGCTGTACGCCGACACGGTCGGCCTCTACAACGTCGAGCGCGCCATTCGCCGCTATGCGCAGCAGCGCAATGGCGAGGCGTGGGAAGTCGCGCCTTCGATCGTCGAACTGGCTGCCAATGGCGGTACGTTCAACTAAGTTTTCTCGAGAGTGAACAGGCGGACGAACATCATGAGAAGCGCAGACGACGTGCTCCTGCTGATCGACCTGCAATACGACTTCATGCCGGGCGGCGCGCTTGCCGTACCGCATGGCGATGAAGTCGTGCCGGTCGCCAACCGGCTCGCGCAGGGCTTCAGCCACGTGGTGCTCACGCAGGACTGGCACCCGGCGCAGCACGTTTCGTTTGCGGCCAATCACGCGGGGCGCGCGCCGTTCGAGACGACGGCGCTGCCCTACGGTGAGCAGGTGTTATGGCCCGTGCATTGCGTGCAGGGCACCGAAGGCGCGGCGCTGCATCGCGACCTGAACGTGCCGCATGCGCGCGCGGTGATCCGCAAGGGCCATCACGCCGACGTGGACAGCTACTCCGCGTTTCTCGAAGCCGACCGCAAGACGCCTACGGGCCTCGAGGGCTATCTGCGCGACGTAGGCGTGAAGCGCGTGTACTGCTGCGGCCTCGCGACTGACTATTGCGTGGCGTGGTCCGCGCTCGACGCGCGCGCCGCGGGCTTCGAAACCGCGCTGATCGAAGACGCCTCGCGCGCCATCGACCT
The DNA here is from genome assembly GCF_021390645.1 of Paraburkholderia flagellata. Lineage (GTDB taxonomy): Bacteria > Pseudomonadota > Gammaproteobacteria > Burkholderiales > Burkholderiaceae > Paraburkholderia > Paraburkholderia flagellata. The sequence goes on along the minus strand of NZ_JAJEJT010000001.1, from coordinate 1,625,717 downwards.
GAACGGCTCACTTGCCGCCGCGTGGGAGCAGTTGCTTGCTGCCGGCGTGAAGCGTGCGCAATCGGCCGAGGTGCTGGCATTGTCCGCTTGAACGTTCGATCAAAGACATCCTCTGGATTCAATATTCGTAGTGGGAGACATCGCATGACTGACGCCGTAATCGTATCGACTGCCCGCACGGGCCTCGCCAAATCCTGGAAGGGCGCCTTCAACATGACGCATGGCGCCACGCTTGGCGGGCATGTGACGCAAGCCGCCGTCGAGCGCGCGAAGATCGACCCCGCCCGCGTGGAAGACGTGATCATGGGCTGCGCGAACCCCGAAGGCGCGACCGGCGGGAATATCGCGCGCCAGATCGCGCTGCGCGCGGGCCTGCCCGTGAGCGTCCCAGGCATGACTGTGAACCGCTTCTGTTCGTCTGGACTCCAGACGATCGCGCTCGCCGCGCAACGCGTGATTGCGGGCGAAGGCGACGTGTTCGTCGCGGGCGGCGTAGAGTCGATCTCGTGCGTGCAGAACGAGATGAACCGCCACATGATGGCCGAAGGCTGGCTCAACCAGCACAAGCCCGAAATCTACTGGAGCATGCTGCAAACGGCCGAGAATGTCGCGAAGCGCTATGAAATCTCGAAGGAGCGCCAGGACGAGTACGGCGTTCAGTCGCAGTTGCGTGCTGCGGCGGCGCAGGCGGCGGGCCTCTTCAACGACGAAATCGTGCCGATGACGGTGCTCGCCGGCGTTGCCGACAAGGCGACGGGCCAACTCGTCACGAAGGAAGTGATGATCGCCGCCGACGAAGGCATCCGCGCCGACACCACGCTCGAAGCCGTGTCGAAGATTCGCACGGCGATGCCAGGCGGCGTCATCACCGCCGGCAACGCGAGCCAGTTTTCGGACGGCGCGAGCGCCTGCGTCGTGATGAACGCGAAGGTCGCGGAGCGCGAAGGCCTGCAACCGCTCGGCATTTTCCGCGGCTTCGCCGTGGCGGGATGCGAGCCGGACGAGATGGGCATCGGTCCCGTGTTCGCGGTGCCCAAGCTGCTCAAGCAGACGGGCCTGAAGGTCGAGGACATCGGTCTGTGGGAGCTGAACGAAGCGTTCGCGGTGCAGGTACTGTACTGCCGCGACAAGCTCGGCATTCCGGCCGACCGCCTGAACGTGAACGGCGGCGCGATTGCCGTCGGCCACCCGTATGGCGTGTCGGGCGCTCGCCTCACGGGCCACGCGCTCATCGAAGGCAAGCGCCGCGGCGCGAAGTTCGTCGTGGTGACGATGTGCATTGGCGGCGGACAGGGCGCGGCTGGCCTCTTCGAAGTCGTTTGACGCAAGGCGCGGCGGATTCGCGAGAGTCTGCCGCCGTCCCGGCCAGGCCACCTGCCTGGCCGCTCTCGCGCTAGAACCGCTGCGGGTATCATGACGGCTATCGGCGCGCGCACGGTGCGGCGCCTGTTCCCATGCAGACAGAAGAGGTGAGTTCGTGATTCGTCATATCGTGATGTGGAAGCTCAAGGAGTCGGCCGAAGGCGCGACGCGTGCCGAGAATGTCGTGAAGTTCAAGGCATTGCTCGAAGGCTGCCGCAACCTCGTGCCGGGCACGCTGCACCTCGAAGTCGGTGTGGCCGGGCCGGGTCTCGCTTCCACGTTCGACCTCGTGCTCGTTTCCGACTTCGCCGATCAGGCCGCGCTCGACGGCTATCAGGACCACCCCGAGCATCTCGTCGTGAAGCAGTTTGCGAAGCTCGTGGTCGAGTCGCGTCAGTGCGTGGATTACGTGGTCTGAAGCGCATCATGATCGGTACCGCAGATCAATCCCCGGGCGGCGGCTCGCCAGCAGGCGAAGCGCAGCAAAACCCGCAAACGTCGCTCACGATCATCGAGAGTCCCTTCGTCGAGCATCTCGGTGCGCAACTCGTGAGCGCGCGCGACGGTGTGAGCGAAGTCGTGCTGCCGCTCGCCGAGCGGCATCTGAATACGTGGGACGTCGCGCACGGCGGCGTGACGATGACGCTCGCCGACGTTGCACTTGCGATGGCGGCACGTAGCGTCGCCGCCGATGGCGTGGGCGTCGTCACCGTCGAAATGAAAGTGAACTTCATGCAGCCGGGGCGCGGCGAATTGCGCGCCACCGGCCGCGTGCTGCACCGTTCCACCACCATGGCCTATTGCGAAGGCGAGATTCGCGACAGCGAAGGCCATTTCGTCGCCAAGGCGCTCGGCACCTTCAAGTACATGCGCCGGCTTGCGGTGGGCCGCGACGTGACGCGTCAGCGTTTGCGCAGCGACCCCAGCGCACGGCCGGGACCGAGCGACGGTTAACACGCGCAATCGGGCGCGGGCGAGGGCTTTGCTCGTGCGCACCCGATTGCTGTTCTCTCGCGCGGCAGGCTTGCAACGCCTCGCCGCGCCCAACGAAGCAACACGGACGCCATGACCCAGACCAATCGCCAGATCCTGCTCGCTTCGCGCCCGGAAGGCGCCGCGAGCGTCGATAACTTCCGCCTCGTCAACACGCCGCTCGCACCGCTCGAAGAGGGCCAGGTGCGCGTGCGCAACCACTACCTCTCGCTCGACCCGTACATGCGCGGACGTATGAGCGACAGCAAGTCGTATGCGGCGCCGCAGCCGCTCGACTCGGTGATGATCGGCGGCACGGTGGGCGAGGTGGTCGAGTCGCGCAACGCGAAGTTCACGGTCGGCGACAAGGTCGTGGGCATGTTCGGGTGGCAGGAGTTCGGCACGTCGAACGGCAGTGACCTGCGCGTCGTCGATACGACCCACGTGCCGCTTTCCGCGTACCTCGGGCCCGTGGGCATGCCAGGCGTCACCGCGTGGTACGGCCTGAATCGCATCATCGAGCCGAAGGCCGGGCAAACCGTGGTCGTGAGCGCGGCGAGCGGCGCGGTGGGCAGCGTGGTCGGCCAACTCGCGAAGCGCGCGGGCTGCCGTGCGGTGGGGGTTGCGGGCGGCGCGGAAAAATGCCGCTATGTCGTCGAGACGCTCGGTTTCGACGCTTGCGTCGATTACAAGGCTGGCAATCTCTATCAGGACCTCAAGGCCGCGACGCCGGACGGCGTGGACGGCTACTTCGAGAACGTCGGCGGCGCGGTGCTCGACGCCACGCTTGCACGCATGAACGCGTTCGGGCGCATCGCGCTGTGCGGCATGATCGCAGGCTACGACGGCGAGCCGATGCCGCTCAAGTATCCGCAGCTGATGCTGACGCAGCGACTTCTCGTGCAGGGCTTCATCGTGAGCGAGCACATGGAGGTGTGGCCGCAGGCGCTGACGGAGCTGGGTACGCTGGTCGCGAAGCAGCAGCTCGCGTATCGCGAGAGCGTGGCCGACGGGCTCGAGAATGCGCCTGGCGCGTTCCTCGGTATGCTCAAAGGCCAGAACTTCGGCAAGCAACTCGTCAAGCTGATCTAACTGTTTCACTGTTCAGCGCAAGCGCCCGGAAAGGGCGCTTCGCTTTTTTCGTCCACTGTATTCACCGCAGGATTCGCAATGTCCGAACCGTTTGAGTTCGACGGCCGCGTGGCCGTCATCACGGGCGCGGCAAGCGGCTTTGGCCGCGCGTTCGCGCAGCAGGCCGCAGCGCTCGGCATGAAGCTCGTGCTCGCCGATGTCGATCAGGCGCTGCTCGACGAAACCGTCAATGCATTGCGCGAAGGCGGCGCACAGGCGATCGGCGTGCGTACCGACGTGCGCGACGCCGCGCAGGTTGACGCACTCGCTAAGGCTGCGCTCGATGCCTACGGCAAAGTGCATCTGCTTTTCAACAACGCGGGCGTCGGCACCGGCGGCTTCGTGTGGGAAAGCAGCGCGAAGGATTGGGACTGGGTGTTCGGCGTGAACGTGATGGGCGTGGCCAACGGCGTGCGCAGCTTCACGCCTGCCATGCTCGCGCAGGGCGAGCGCGCGCATATTGTCAATACGGCTTCGGTGGCGGGGCTGCTTTCGCCGCCCGCCATGGGCGTGTATAACGCGTCGAAGCATGCAGTGGTCTCGCTCACCGAAACGCTGTATCACGACCTGAAGAACGTGACCGACAAAGTGAGCTGCTCGCTGCTGTGTCCGGCCTTCGTCCCGACCGGCATTGCGAACGCCGAGCGCAGCCGCCCCGAAGACTTGCGCAACGAAACGCCGCTCACGCGCTCGCAGCAGGCCGCCGATCTGCAGTTGCAGCGCGCGGTGCGCTCCGGCAAGCTCACGCCCGACGACGTCGCAAAGGTGACGTTCGAAGCCGTGCGGGAAGGGCGCTTCTATATCCTCACGCATCCGCAGATTCTCGCTTCGGTGAAGCTGCGTCATGAGGATATCGAAACATTGCGCAACCCGACCGACCCGCTCTCGCTCAAACCTGAAGTCAAGAAAGCGCCGCAATAAAAAGCGGCGCACGGGGTCCGTGCCATGCCTCTCACCGCGAAGATCGCGCTTGTGCTCGACATGGTGGCCCGCACGGGCCGCGCGCCTTATCACGAGCAGACGGCGCAGGAGGCGCGCGCCGAGTATGAAAAGAGCGCGACGGTGCTCGAAATCCCGTCTGCGCCGATGCATGGCGTGGAAGACCTGCAGGTGCCAATGCGTGACGGCGCGACGATCCGCGCGCGTCTTTATCTGCCGGTCGAGCCGCACTGGGCAGAGCTGCTGCCCGTGCTCGTCTACTATCACGGCGGCGGCTTCACGATCGGCAGCGTGGACACGCACGATGCGCTCTGCCGCATGTTTGCGCGCGACGCGCGCTGCGCCGTGTTTTCCGTGGACTACCGGCTCGCGCCCGAACATCGTTTCCCAAGCGCCGTGCACGACGCCTTCGACGCTTACACGTGGCTCCACACGCACGCGGCCGAATACGCGCTGGATACCTCGCGCTTCGCCGTGGGCGGCGACAGTGCCGGCGGCACGCTCGCGACGGTCTGCGCGGTGCTCGCACGCGACGCGGGTATCGCGCCCGTGCTGCAACTGCTGATCTATCCGGCAGTGAGCGCGCATCAGCAGACCGAATCGCACAAGCGTCTGGCAGATGGCTATTTGCTGACCGCGCCGACGATCCAGTGGTTCTTCGATCACTACGTACGCGACGAGGCAGATCGCGACGACTGGCGCTTCGCGCCGCTCGACGGCACGCGCGGCGAGCCGGACTTTCGCGGCGTCGCGCCGGCGTGGATCGGTGTGGCTGAATTCGATCCGCTCATGGACGAAGGCGAGGCTTATGCGCAAAAGCTGCGCGATGCGGGCAACGCGGTCACACTCGTGCGATTCGACGGCGTGATTCACGAGTTCATCAAGATGGGCGCGTTCATCGACGAGGCGCGGAGCGCGCAGCAGCAGGCCGCCCACGCGCTGCGCGCGGCGCTCGGAACGGGCGACTGAAGCGCGCCTAGCCTCTTTCGACCGTGTAGGTCTCGTGGCGCTCGAACGCGCCCGGGCGGACGACGCGATGCGAGCCGTCGTCGTCAGAGCGCTCCAGCGCTTCCACATCCAGAAGGCTGCCGCGCAGCATGACACGCAGCGCCGTGGTGCCGCGCGTGCCGTAGTCGGGCGTTTCGATGAATGCCGCGGAAAGCGCGCGTTCGCGTTCCAGTGAAATGCCCGTTGCGGGCAAGTCGCGGTCGGGCGCGACTTGCGGGTCGCGCATCATGTCTACGAATCGCGCAAGCGGCACTTGCGCGTCGCCCCCCGCGAGTTGCGCGAGTTCGGCGCGCTTGCGCACGAGCTTGGGCCACGGCGTGTCGAGCACGGCGTTCGAAATACCGTGCGTGCCTTCGGGCAGCAAGGCGGGCGCACGGTCCGCGCGATTGCAGTACCACGCAAGCTCTCGTCTCGCCCAGTCGCCGACGATCAGATTGAAGCCGTTGTAGAGATCGCCCGAGCGTGCGATCTCGTTGAGATAGCCGAGCGGTGTATCGGGCAGACCTTGTGCGCCGGTGAGCCAGCGCGAGACGAGCGTGCCGCGCGTGGGCGCGTCGGGGCGCATGTCGTTCGGCGCGCGATAGTTCGTGAGCGCGGCGAAGCGGCCGCTGCGCGTCATGCCAAGCCAGGTGCCGCCGCCCACGAGATCGCGGCCCGCCAGCACGCCCGTTGCGGAACTGCCCGGCGACGTGACGTCGTCCGAGTCGCTCCACCAGTGCAATGGATCGGCGGTGCGGCGCAGGAACTCGTCGCGGTTGGCCGCGAGCGTGAAAAGCGCGCCGGCGCTCGCGCGCGGACGCCAATCGAAGACGATCAGGCACATGGAGTTGGCCCTTGCAGGGTCGGGGGTGGGGCCGTGCCCAGGCAATGTGAGACGCAGGGCGCCTCACTCGCGGTGGATGCAGTGTGCAGCGTCAAACTTCCGCCGGCAACGCGTACGGCAGCGGCAGCACGCGCAGCGCGGGGCCGTCCGCGGCGCCCAGATGCACGCTACCGGTTTCGAGCGCGGCAAGCTTGATCTCGGCGAGCAGATCGACGCCACCCTCGGGCGCGGCTGCCGCGTTCACGACCATGCCGCACGGCTGGCTCGGGTCGTCCGAATGGAAGAGTTCGACGCCAGCGTGCGCGGCGTCCAGACTCGCTGCCACATTGGCGAGCGCGGTCCGGCGCTTGATCGTGCCGCGATACTGGCTGCGTGCGACGATTTCCTGGCCTGGATAGCAGCCCTTGCGGAAATTCACGCCGCCCAGCACGTCGTAGTTGACCATCTGCGGCACGAACTGCTCGCTCACAGCCTGCGTGATGCGTGGCTCGCCCGCGCGAATGTCGAGCCAGTCCCACACCGCCGACGGCACGCGCTTGAGCGCACCGTCGAGCTTCGTGAGGCGCTCCCGCACGGCTTCCTTCGGGCCGACCCACAGATAACGCAGCACGCCGGCCGCGTCGGGCACACGGATGAGCGTGCCCGCGGGATCGTCCACTTTCACGTGCACGCCGTCGGGCAGCGCATCGAACACAGTCGCGAGCGCGCCGCGTACGTCGCCGGCCAGGCCCACCACGAGCAGCTTGTCGCTGTCGTCGGTGAGCTTGGCCTTGGCGCGCAGCACGAACATCGACAGGCGTTTTTGCACCGCCGGCTGCACGTCCTTCGAGATGAGCAGACGGATCGTGTCGCCGGTCTTCCAGGTGAGGAACGAGGCGAGGAGACGCCCCTTGGGCGAGCAGTAGCCCGAGAGGCGCGCGCCGGCCACGTCGAGATGCTGGACGTCGTTGGTGAGCTGGCTGTGCAGGAAGGTCGCGGCGTCGTCGCCAATGGCGTCGATCACGCCGAACTGCGGCAGGATCGCGTAGGCGCCGCCTTTCAGAACGGCGTCGAAGTCGGCTGCGCCCGCAGGACCAAATGCGGGGGCAAATTCAGCAGCGGAAAGCGTGGAAGCGTGATCAAGCGGTGAGTTCATGGATTCGGGGAACAGTCAATCCTGACTTTAGCGAAGGCAAGCAGTTATTATATGAGGTCCCCCTGAGTCGTGTTTCCATGTCCCTCCTGAAGAAATGCCTTGTTGCCGGCGCCGCGCTAGTCGTGATTGGTGCCGCTGCGGCGGCCGGCGTATGGCGCTGGGCCACCACGCCGCTCGAACTTGCCGCCCCTCAGCTCGACGTCACCATCAAGCCGCATAGCACCGTGCGCAGTGTCACGCTGCAATTGCGGCGCGGCGGCGTGCCCGTGCAGACGCAGCTTTTCGTGCTCATGACACGCGTGCTCGGCCTGCAGAGCCAGCTGAAATCTGGCAACTACGAGTTCAAGGCCGGTGTCACGCCGTATGAGGTGCTGCAGAAGATGGCGCTCGGCGACGTCAACGAGTCCGTGGCCACCATCATCGAAGGCTGGACCTTCAAGCACATGCGGGCCGAACTCGACGCGAACCCCGCGCTGCGCCACGACACGGCTGGCATGAGCGACGCCGAACTGCTTGCCGCGATCGGCGCGCCGCCCGCGCCGAACGGCAGCGGCGAGGGGTTGTTTTTCCCCGACACCTATCTCTTCGACAAGGGTTCGAGCGATCTCGACGTCTATCGCCGCGCCTATCGCCTGATGCAGACGCGTCTGAACGAAGCGTGGACCGCGCGCGCGCCCGGCTTGCCGCTCAAGTCGCCCTACGAAGCGCTGACGCTTGCTTCGCTCGTGGAAAAGGAGACGGGCCGCGCTGCCGACCGCGCGCTCGTAGCGGCCGTGTTCTCGAACCGCCTGAAAGTGGGCATGCCGCTGCAGACCGATCCGGCCGTGATCTACGGCCTGGGTGACAACTACGCGGGGCATTTGCGCAAGCACGATCTGCAGTCGGACACTCTTTACAATACCTACCTGCGCCTGGGGTTGCCGCCCACGCCCATTGCGCTGCCCGGCGCCGCGGCGATCCAGGCGGCGCTCAATCCGGCATCGACGGCTGCGCTGTACTTCGTGGCGCGCGGCGACGGCAGCAGCGTTTTTTCTGACAATCTTGTCGACCACAACAAGGCCGTCGACAAATTCATCCGGGGTAATTAAATGGCGCGGGGCCGATTCATCACGTTCGAGGGCATCGACGGCGCGGGCAAGACCACGCATCTCGCCTGGTTTCGCGATCAGCTCGCCGAGAAACTCGCGCCCTCGGGCCGCACGGTCGTCATGACGCGCGAACCGGGCGGCACTCCGCTTGGCGAGTCGATCCGGGAACTCGTGCTGCATCAGCCGATGGACCTCGAAACCGAGGCGCTCATGATGTTCGCGGCGCGCCGCGAGCACCTCGCCAAGGTGATCGAGCCCGCGCTCGCGCGCGGCGACTGGGTGCTGTCCGACCGCTTCAGCGACGCCACCTTCGCCTACCAGGGCGGCGGCCGCGGGCTGCCGCGCGACAAGCTCGAAACGCTGGAGCGCTGGGTGCAGGGCGGTTTCCAGCCGGACCTGACGGTGCTGTTCGACCTGCCGCCCGACACGGCGAGCGAGCGGCGCGGCGCGGCGCGCGAGCCCGACCGCTTCGAAAGCGAATCCGATGCGTTCTTCAAGCGCACGCGCACCGAGTACCTGCGCCGCGCGGAAGAGGCACCGTACCGTTTCGCGATCGTCGATTCGTCGCAGGGCATCGACGTAATTCGCAAGAAACTCGAGGATGTGATCGCAGCGCTTTGATTTCAAGGCGATATTTGGCGTTCTTATATGGCCGCATGACTTTCATGTAAATTTTCATAAAAATCGTTTAACCGATTGATTTCGAAGATGATCTATCCTTGGCAAACCGACGACTGGCAACGGCTGCAACAACTGCGCAGCCACTGGCCGCATGCGCTTCTGCTGCACGGCCAGGCGGGCATCGGCAAGCTCCAGTTCGCTCAGCACCTGGCGAAGGGACTGCTCTGCGAAGCGCCGCAGGCCAACGGCGAGCCGTGCGGCGCCTGTGCGGCGTGCAACTGGTTTGTTCAGGGCAATCATCCGGATTACCGCATCGTCGTGCCGGAGGCCCTGGCGGGCGAGATCGGCCAGGCCGGCGACGATGACGCCAAGGCCGAGAAGGCTGACAAGGGCGACGGCGAAGAAGGCAAGAAAGGCCGCGCGCCGAGCAAGGAAATCCGCATCGAGCAGGTGCGCGCGCTGCTCGACTTCACGGGCGTAGGTTCGCACCGCGGCGGCCTGCGCGTGGTCGTGCTGTATCCGGCCGAGGCGCTCAACGTCGCCGCCGCGAACGCGCTGCTGAAGACACTCGAAGAGCCGCCCGCGGGCGTGGTGTTCCTCGTGGTATCGGCGCGTATCGACCGCCTGCTGCCGACCATCATCAGCCGTTGCCGCCAGTGGCCAATGGGCACGCCCGCGCCCGAAGCCGCCGCGGCCTGGCTCGCTCAGCAGGGCGTGGACGACGCGCCGGCTCTGCTCGCCGAGGCCGGTGGCGCGCCGCTCGCGGCGCTTGCGCTCGCGCACGACGAAAACCGCACGCTGCGCGACTGGACGCTGACCCAGCTCGCGGCGGGCCCGGCTTGCGACGCCTTTGCCTGTGGCGAGACGCTGCAAAAGCTGCCGGTGCCGCTCGTGCTCGGCTGGCTGCAGCGTTGGGTCTACGATCTGCTCGCGCAACACACGGCAGGCCGCCCGCGCTACTTCCCGCAGGCCGCTAGCGGCCTCGCGCGCTGCGCCGCGAAGCTCGACGCTGCGGCGCTGGCGCGCTACCTGAAAACGGTCACGCGCCAGCGCGCCGTGGAAAACCATCCGCTGAATGCGCGCCTCGTGTTCGAGGAACTCTTTCTCGGCTATCGTGAACTGTTCGCCTGACGCTCACGCGCAGGCCTGAATCTTTCATCGCAGGACCACCCATGTTTGTCGATTCACATTGCCACATCAACTTCGAGGGCCTCGGCGACCGCCTCCCGCAGGTGCTCGAGAACATGCGCGAGAACGCGGTCACGCACGCGCTGTGCGTGTCGGTGGACCTCGAAACGCTGCCGTCGGTGCTCGACATCGCGAGCCGCTACGAGAACGTCTACGCGTCGGTGGGTGTGCATCCCGACCACGAACACATGCGCGAGCCGAGCGTGGCCGAACTGGTCGAGCTGGCCGAGCATCCGAAAGTTGTCGCGATCGGCGAAACGGGGCTCGATTACTTTCGCCTGGGCGAGCGCACGATCGCCGACATGGAATGGCAGCGCGAGCGCTTTCGCACCCATATTCGCGCGGCGCACGCCACCGGCAAACCGCTCATCGTCCACACGCGCGCCGCGTCGGACGACACGCTGCGCATCATGGAAGAGGAGCGCGCGGGCGAGCCCGGCGGCGTGATGCATTGCTTCACGGAACCCTGGGCGATTGCCGAGCGCGCGCTCGCGCAGAATTTTTACATCTCGCTTTCGGGCATCGTGACGTTCAAGAGCGCGACGGATGTGCAGGAGGTGGCGCGCCGCGTGCCGATCCAGCGCCTGTTGATCGAAACCGATTCGCCATACCTTGCGCCAGTGCCATTTCGCGGCAAACCTAATGAACCTGCGTACGTCAGCCATGTCGGAAGATTCATTGCGCAGCAACGCGGGTTGCCGGACGCCGAACTTGGCGCTGTCACTACACAGAATTTTTTCCGGCTCTTCAAGATCCAGCCTCAGGCCTGAATCGCGAACCGCATGCTGTCAATGGTGTTAAATATCAACGAGATAGCAGATAACGTTAAGGCTTGACATGAACTCGAAACCGCTTCCGCACGCCACCAACCCTGTCCGCCGCAATGCCGCCGCGCTCGTGCTCGGCGTCGCCGCCACGCTGTTTGGCGCCGCGGCACACGCCGCGCCGATCGACTCGCTCATCAAGAGCGTCAAGTTCGACGACGACAAGGGCGTGCAAAAGGCGCTCGCAGAAGGCATGGACCCGAACGCCACGGACAACCAGGGCATGCCGCTCCTCGTGATCGCCGCGCGCGAGAAGTCCGACAAGGTCGGCGCGGTGCTGCTCGACAACCCGAAGACGAACATCGCCGCCGAAGACCGCGCAGGCGAAAACGCGCTGATGCTGGCTGCGCTCAACGGCGACGTGGACTTCGTGAAGCTCCTCATCACCAAGGGCGCCGAGGTCAACAAGAAGGGCTGGACGCCGCTGCACTACGCCGCCGCGAACGGCAACGACGACGTCGCGAAACTCCTGATCGGCTATTCGGCCGACGTCAACGCGCTGTCCCCCAACGGCACGACGCCGCTGATGATGGCCGCTCGCGGCGACCATCTCACGACGATCCAGATGCTGCTCGAACACGGCGCGACGCTTGGCACGAAGAACCAGATCGGCATGACGGCGCTCGATTTCGCGCGCCAGTACAAGGCGCCCGACGCGATCAAGGACCTGACGGCGCGCATGACGCAGGCTGGCCTCTCTACGGCGAGCCCGGCAGCGCCGCAAAACAGTGCAAAATAATGGGGATGAAGGCGGCCGCACTGGACCAACGCGGCCGGCCGGCGGCGCTCGACGTGCTCGAAGCGCCGCTCCCCACGACAACTCAAGGAGAACCATGCTGCGGGTTCTGATCTGTGCGGGCGCGATGGCGTTGCCGCTCTCCGCTTTCGCATTCACGGCAAGCGACCTCAACCGGCTCTGCACGAAGACTGACGTGGCTTCGCGCAGCGCGTGCGCTGCCTATATCGAAGGTGCCGCGGACGGCATCTTCAACACCATCGACGCCATCGGCGGCACTACCGGGCCGCGCGTGGGTCAATACTTCTGCCTGCCGCCCGACGCGCGCTCCGCGCAACTCACCGACGCGGTGCGCAAGTACATCGCCGACAACCCGAACGTGGCCGGCTACAACGCCAGCACCGCCATTTCGCTCGGGCTTGGCAAGGCGTTTCCGTGCAAGACCGGCAACGGCAGTTGAAGCCGGCTGGTCGTAGACGTAACGAGTAGCACGGCGCGGCGCCTTCCCCTGGCCGCGCCATTCATCATCGAGGCCGCTGCGAGGCCAGCTGGACCATCGCCGTGGCCATCCGCGGGCTTGGCGCCCGTGCCGTTTCCAAGAGTCGTCTTATTGCTCAGGATGCTCAGGAGGAACTGGCCGCAGATGCCTACACTCGACGATCTCTCCCGTTTCGCGGACGCGCCGTTATACGACTGGCTCGGCACGCTGCTCGTGAGCGCGCTCGCGCTCGTTCTGGCGTTCGCTATGTACTGGATCGGCGGCCGCGTCTTGCTGCGCGTCGCCCGCCCATATCCGCGCGTCAGCGTGTTCTTGCGCTATATCCGCAAGCCGGCTCTGGCCGTCCTCGCCATCCTCGCGATCGAATTCGTCTGGTGGCAGGCGCCCGACACGCTCCGGCACATCAGCGGCCTGCGCGAGTTGTGCGCGTTCGCGCTGATCGGCGCGATCACCTGGCTTTCAGTACGCTGCGCTGCGGCGATCGGCGAGGCCATCATCGCCGCGCATCCGCTCGACATCGCCGACAACCTCCAGGCCCGCCGCATCCACACCCAGGCCCGCGTGCTCGCGCGCACGGTGATGGTGCTCATTATCATCGTGGGGGTGGGTGCGGCGCTCATGACCTTCCCGAACGTGCGGCAGATCGGTGCGAGTCTTCTGGCTTCGGCTGGCGTTGCCGGTCTCGTTGCCGGTATCGCGGCACGCCCCGTGCTAGGGAATCTGATCGCCGGTCTGCAGATCGCGCTCTCGCAGCCGATCCGGCTCGACGACGTGGTCGTGATCCAGGGCGAGTGGGGGCGCATCGAGGAAATTACGGGCACCTACGTTTCGGTGCGGATCTGGGACCAGCGGCGGCTCATCGTGCCGCTGCAGTGGTTCATCGAGAATCCGTTCGCGAACTGGACGCGCAGCAGCTCGCAGATCATCGGCACGGTCTTTCTGTGGCTCGACTACCGCATGCCGCTCGCGCCGCTGCGCGAGGCGCTCGCGCGCATCGTCGACGGTGCGCCCGAATGGGACCGCCGCGTGCAGGTTTTACAGGTCACCGACGCCAACGAGCGCGCCATGCAAGTGCGCGTGCTGGTCAGTTCGCGCGATTCCGGTCTGAATTTCGATTTGCGCTGCCGCGTGCGCGAAGGGCTGCTCGATTTCGTCAACGAGCACTATCCGCAGTTCCTGCCGCGAGCGCGCGCCGAGGTTTCGGCGGAACTCGAAAGCAGCACCGGCGAAGTGCCGTCTTTCGTGCGGCGCCCGGCGCGGCAGGCGGCGGCGAGCACGGCGGCACATACTGAGGCTGATCCCGTGACAGGCACGCGCGTGCCGGGAGACAACGAGGAACTGGAGGCGCACCGCCCGGGGCAGCCGGCCGCAGCGACGGATGCCAACGCGGCCGAAGCAACCAGCGCGCGCGAGCCAGCGACCGAAAGTCGTCGCGAAGGAGGCTGAGCGACGGCGAACGACAACTGCGGCGCGCTGCCGGTGCAATCCCTGCCGCAGTCGATGCAGCAGTGTGAAGACAGGAGGAGGAACAGCAAGATGGGCAGACTGATAGTCGTCTCGAATCGCGTGGCGACGCCGACGGAAACCAAGGGCTCGGCGGGCGGGCTCGCGGTTGGCGTATTCGGCGCGCTGAAGGACGCGGGCGGCGTGTGGTTCGGCTGGAGCGGCGACGTGGTGAGCGAGACGGTGGCGAACGCGGGACCCACGCTCGTCGAAGAAGGCCACGTCACCTTTGCGACCGTCGGCCTCACGCGCAAAGACTACGATCAGTACTACCGCGGGTTCTCGAATGCCACGCTGTGGCCGGTCTTCCACTACCGCAACGACCTCGCGCGCTACGAGCGCGACGAATACGCGGGCTACCGCCGCGTGAACGCGTGGCTCGCGCACAAGCTCATGAAGCTGATCCACCCGGACGACAACATCTGGGTCCACGACTATCACCTGATCCCGTTCGCCGAGGCGCTGCGCTCAGAAGGCGTGCGCAACCGTATCGGCTTCTTCCTGCATATTCCGTTTCCTTCGCCGCAGGTGCTGCAAACCATTCCGCCGCACGACGAGCTCGTCAGATCGCTATGCTGCTATGACCTTTTGGGCTTCCAGACGCAGAACGACCAGCAGGCGTTTCACGACTACATCGCGCGCGAGGCGCGCGGCAAAGTGGTGGCGAGCGCGGAGAATCCGGAGCATGGCGAAGTCGAGGCGTATGGCCGCAAGCTGCGCACGGGTGTCTACCGCATCGGCGTGTTTCCGGACGAAATCGCCGAGCAGGCTGCGCGTTACGAAAGCCGCCAGCACGTGCTCGATCTCAAGCAGAGTCTGGAAGGGCGCAAGCTCATCATGAGCGTGGACCGGCTCGACTACTCGAAGGGGCTCGTCGAGCGTTTCCATGCGTTCGAGCAGTTGCTGGAGACGTCGCCCGAATGGCGCGGCAAGGTCACGCTCGTGCAGATCGCGCCGCCCACGCGCTCGGACGTCGCGAGCTACAAGGTGATACGCGAGGAGCTGGAGCGCGAGGCGGGGCGCATCAACGGCCGCTACTCGGGCCTCGATTACACGCCGATCCGTTATCTGAGCCAGCAGTACGACCGCTGGAAACTGATGTCGCTCTTTCGCGAGTCGCAGATCGGTTATGTGACGCCGTTGCACGACGGCATGAACCTCGTCGCCAAGGAGTATGTGGCCGCGCAGAATCCCGGCGATCCGGGCGTGCTCGTGCTCTCGATCTTCGCTGGCGCGGCGGCTGAACTCACCGGGGCATTGCTCGTGAATCCTCATGACGCGGCCGGCATGTCGGAAGCGCTCGAACGCGCGCTCTCGATGCCGCTCGAAGAGCGCCAGGCGCGCTACCACACCAACATGGAGGCGCTCAGACGCAACGATCTGGGCGTGTGGCGAGACAGCTTCCTGCGCGATCTCGCGGCAGTGCCCCAGCCGCGCTGACTGATGCGGGGCACAGGCGGTTCGCGTGCCTGCACGATTGCGTATGATGCGTGGCTGTTCCAGGCATCCCAAGGCACTCCAGGCACTCGCCACGCACGTTCATGCTGACTACGCTTGCCATCGCCAATTACCGCTCGCTGCGCGAGCTCATCGTGCCGCTTGGCGCGCTCAACGTCGTGACCGGCCCGAACGGCAGCGGCAAGTCGAATCTCTATCGCGCGCTGCGTCTGCTCGCGCTCACGGCGCGCGGCGGCGTGATTCCGTCGCTGGCGCGCGAGGGCGGCCTGCAATCCACGCTTTGGGCGGGCCCCGAGCGCTTCTCGCGCGCGGTCGCCGCGGGTGAATACGCGGTGCAGGGCACGGTGCGCAAGGATGCAGTGAGTCTGCGCCTTGGCTTCGCGGGCGACGCCTTTGGCTACGCGATCGATCTCGGATTGCCGCTGCCTTCGTCGACGTCGCAGTTTTCGCTCGACCCGGTCATCAAGCGCGAGTGCATCTGGAGCGGGCCGATCCTGCGACCTTCGGCGTTGCTCGTGGACCGCCAGGGGCCGATGATCCGCATCCGCGACGCCTCGGGCGAATGGACGACGCTCGCGCAGCCCGTGGCCAGCTTCGACAGCATGATGACCGAGTACGCCGACCCGCGCAGCGCGCCCGAAATGATCGCCGTGCGCGAGCAGATCCGCTCGTGGCGCTTCTACGACCACTTCCGCACCGACGAGCACGCGAGCGCACGCCAGGTGCAGATCGGCACGCATTCGCCGGTGCTCGCCGACGACGGCGCAAACCTCGCCGCCGCGCTGCAGACGATCCGCGAGATCGGCGACGGCGAGGCGCTCGACACCGCCATCGGCGACGCCTTTCCGGGCGCGCGCGTGGAGATCGTGAATCACGAAGGCCGCTTCGAGGTGGCGCTGCGCCAGGAGGGGCTATTGCGGCCGCTGCGCGGCGCGGAACTCTCGGACGGGACCTTGCGCTACCTGCTGATCGCGGCGGCGCTGCTGAGCCCGCGGCCGCCCGGCCTGCTGGTGCTCGACGAGCCCGAGACGAGCCTGCACCCGGACCTGCTGCCGTCGCTCGCGCGGCTCATCGCGCGGGCGTCGCGGCACTCGCAGGTCATTGTGGTCTCGCACGCGGCGCGGCTCGTGGCGGCGCTGGAGCGCGAGGCGGGCAGCCAGTCGGTCGTGCTCGAACGGCGCCTCGGCGCAACAGGGTTCGCCGATCCGGACACGCTTGACGTACCGGCGTGGAAATGGCCCGCCAGGTAGGCCGGTAGGGCAAACGCAGGGGTTGTTTCGGCATGTAACACCGTATAGAAATTGAAAGACTGACGGCGCGCGCCGCCGGCTTGCCGAATAATGGGATACCTGACACACCCGCGTCGCCGATGCCTGAGCGGACACTGAGCGGACCCCGACCGGACTCGACCCCCGCAACAATCCGTGCTAACCCGAAGGAAGCTCGGGCCGCGGACGCCGCCTCCGCCTGGCTTAGAATGACCAGCACCGCAAGAACGGGCAACGCGGCCCCGTTTCCTGGAGACACTCGATGAGAATTGCGCAGATCGCCCCGCTGACCGAATCGGTCCCGCCGAAGCTCTATGGCGGCACCGAGCGCGCCGTGTCATACATCACCGAAGCGCTGGTCGAACTCGGGCACGACGTCACGCTGTTCGCGAGCGGCGATTCGCTCACGAGCGCGAAGCTCGAGCCTGTGTGGCCGCGCGCGCTGCGGCTAGACCCCGGCATTCGCGACCGCATCGCACCGCACATGCTCCTCATGGAAATGGTGCGCCGCCAGGCCGACCAGTTCGATGTGTTGCATTTCCATATGGACTACTACTCGTTTTCGGTGTTCAAGCGCCAGGAAACGCCGTTTGTGACGACGCTGCACGGCCGTCTCGATTTGCCCGAGCAGCAGCCGGTGTTCGATACATTCAACACCGCCCCCGTCATTTCGATCTCGAATGCGCAGCGTCAGCCGATGCCGCAAGCGCGCTGGCTGCGCACGGTCTACCACGGCCTGCCCGAGATGCTTTATACACCGCAGCCCGTAGAGCAGCGCTATCTTGCGTTTCTCGGCCGTATTTCGCCGGAAAAGCGCGTCGACACGGCAATACGCATTGCCGGGCGCTGTGGATTGCCCATCCGCATCGCCGCCAAGGTCGACGAAGCCGACCGCGAGTATTTCGAGCGCGACATCAAGCCGCTGCTCGCGCTACCGCACGTCGAGTATGTGGGCGAGATCAACGACAGCCAGAAGGCCGAATTCCTCTCCGGCGCGCATGCGCTACTGTTCCCGATCGACTGGCCGGAGCCGTTCGGCCTTGTGATGATCGAGGCGATGGCGTGCGGCACGCCCGTGATCGCGTTCAATCGCGGCTCGGTGCCGGAGGTGGTGGAAGAGGGCGTGACGGGCTTTATCGTCGAGGACGAGATTGGCGCCGTGGCGGCGGTAAATCGCATCTCGCGCGTTCCGCGTGCAGGAGTGCGGCGCCGCTTCGAAGAGCGTTTCACCTCGCACCGCATGGCGCAGGAGTACGTGCAGGCGTATGAGGCCGTGATTCGCGCGAACAAGCGCTCGCGCTTCAAGGTGATCGATACGTCCGCGAGTTGAGTCCGCGGACGTTCGGAGTGCGCCTGGAGGTCGACTTAGAGGTCGAGCTTCGTGATCTTCGTGCCGCCAAGCGAGAGGTCGCCGATCAGCCCGCTGTTGGTGAGCACGAAGACCTGCACGGGCTTGGTGGCCGTGGTGGTGTCGATCGAGCCGTTCGCACCGACCTTCACGAGCGCGACGGATGCGTCACCGCCTGCCGACCAGCCGCTCGAATTGCGGAATTTCGCGAGCGCGTCTTCCGTCATGAAGAGATAGATGACTGACTTCGACTGCACGCCGAGCGTTGCGCCGACCGAAGCCGACGACGTGCTGTAGAAGCCGACCGTGCTACCGCCCACGCGCAGCGCGCCGTCGCCGTGCTCACCGCCCACGCCGATGCCCGCCTGGATCACGCGCGGAAACACGAGAATGCCGCGCGCTTTGCCGACCAGTTCGCGCGAGCCCGGCACCGTCTGATAGAGGCGCGAAAGCGTTGCGTCGACGTCGGCGTTGATCGACTGGGCGCGCGACGCGTCGGTCGCGGCGTTGGGTGCCTGGCTGCCGGTGGTGGTGCAGCCCGAGAGCGCCGCGGCAGCGAGGGCAACCGCGACAGAAGCCTTCAAAAAGAAGCGAGATGCGGTCATCTTGTTCTCCGTTCTGGTTTCCGGGCGCCGTGATGTCACGGCGTCCATTTGTTATACCCGAACGTCCCGATCTGTACTTTGAGACTGTGCATCACAATCGCTGCGCCGTGCCGCATGCACGAAAAATGCTAGTGCTCCGGCACGGGCTTGGCCGTCGGCCGCCGCAGGGCGCGCTTCACGCCGCCGATCAGTAAGCCGATCGCGAGCAGCGCCGCAGCGGGCACCACCCAGTAACCGACGAACGCGTGCCACAAATAGCCCGCGAGCGTCGCGCGCCGTACCGCGTATTCGTCCCGCGCTTCCTGCTGGCGTGGCGCGTTCGCCGCGAGCACCCCGGCGGGGCAGCCGGCCGCACGCGCGGTTTCGGGCGTGCCGTGGCAGCGTAGCGCGGCGCCGGCGTCACGTTCGGCATCGGTGAAGACCCACGTCGTCAGCGCGCGCTGCAAATCCGCGCGGTTGTACGCCATCTCGTCCTGAACCTCGCGCACCACGACGATCATCACCGGTACGAGCCAGAAGGTGATCACCATCAGCCAGCGCCGAAACCAGCGGTTCTTGTGTCTCCATGCCATCTGCGCCTCCGTTCGATGCCTTTGGCATCAACGTCAACGCGGCAGCCCGATGGCTAATGTGTGATTTCGCGGGGAGGGGCCGCCGCTCCAGCCATCATAGGAGAAAAACGGCGCGGCCGAACGCGCAGGATTAGGCAAATTCGTGCGCTTTCAAGTGATTTCGCATACTTCGGCGATGCTTCGCACAACCGAAGACGTAGGCGCGCGGAGGTCGAGAAGACGCTGCAACGCACAAAACCGGCGCATAAAAAACGCGCCGCAGCAAACGCTGCGGCGCGCGGATCCTGCAGATGCAGAAGGGGCCTGAACTCGCTTCGCTCAACTCTTCGTCGAGAGGCACGTCTTCATGAAAGCCTTGCGGTCGTCGCCCTTCTTGTCGCCGGCCTGGGCGTTGCACGCCTTCATCCGTTCCTGCTGGGTCATCGTCGGAGCCGGGACGCCGGCAGCCGAAAGGCACTGCTTCATGAATGCCTTGCGATCATCGCCTTTCTTGTCGCCGGCCTGGGTGTTGCACGCCTTCATCTTGTTCTGCTGGCTGTTCGCCGCGGGAGCGGCGGGCGCGGCGGTTTGCGCGAACGCCGGCGCGGCCAGCACGCCGCCCAGCACGATTGCAGCAATGACGGATTGCATCTTCATCGTTCACTCCCTTGAATTTGGACGTTCTGAGTAGCCGTGCGGCCAGGCCGTATATGGCCGGTGCGCCTTGCGCGCCGCCATTATGGCAAAGCCGCTATTAAAACGACGCAGCGATGTGTTCGGTTGACGCGCGCGCTGCTGCACAATGTTCGCTATCGGCCGTCAACCCAGTCCGACGCGGCCGCAACAGCGCGGAGAACACACATGCATTACCTCTTGATGTACGAACTCGCAGACGACTATCTCGAACGCCGCCCCGAACACCGCAGCGCTCACCTGGCGCTCGCATGGGCCGCCGTCGAACGCGGCGAGTTGCTGCTCGCGGGGGCGATTGCCGATCCCGTCGACAACGCGCTGCTGCTTTTCCAGGGCGACAGCCCGGCCGCCGCCGAAGCGTTCGCGCGCGCCGACCCGTATGTGCGCTCGGGGCTCGTGAAGCACTGGCGCGTGCGGCCCTGGCAAACGGTGGTGGGCGAAGCGGCTTCGCATCCGGTGCGATAAGGCACGAGGGCTAGTAACGGCGGCATAACCGGCGCGGTTCAGATTTGCGTCTCGCCGTTCGCGTCGTCAGCCGCCGCAAGAGCCAGCAGGTCGCGCACGGTGTCGTCGCTGACCTGATCGAAGTCGAGATAGAACTGGCCGACGCTGTAGAACGCCTCGGGCATGCGCGCACAAACGAATTCGTCCACGGTGCCGCCCAGGCGCTCCTGCGAGCCCGCGGGCGCAACCGGCAGCGCAGCGACGATGCGTGCGGGGCCAAGCGTGGCGAGCGCGAGCGCCGCCGCCTTGAGCGACGCGCCGGTGGCCATCCCGTCGTCGACGACAACCGCGACGCGGCCCGCCACCGCAAGCGGGGCACGTTCGCCGCGGTAGCGCACCTCGCGGCGGCCAAGCTCGATGCGCGCGAGCGCCATGGCGCTCTGCAACTGCGCTTCGCTCACGCCGGCACTGCGCACGAGCGAGCTGTCCACGTACTGCGCGCCGTTCGACGACAGCGCGCCCATCGCGAGTTCCGCCTGCCAGGGCAAGCCGAGCTTGCACACGGGCAAGACATCGAGCGGCACGTGCAGTGCATTTGCGACTTCATAGCCTACCGGCACGCCGCCGCGCGGGAGCGCGAGCACGATCACGTCGCGTCTGCCCGCGTAGGCCGAGAGCGAGCCGGCGAGCACCCGGCCCGCCTCGCGGCGATCGGTAAAGGGGCGTTCCATGAGGAGGTCCTCCCATCCCGTTGCAGGCAAATTGCCGCACAACGATGCGTTCAGTTTGCCACTCGCGGGCATACGCTGCTCGTAAAGCAAACCCGCGCACGCAGCGATAACGGTGCGCGCGTCGCGCGCAGCGCGTGCATGCCACTGCCAGCGCGATCCAATGCCGGGCGGCGCTCATTTGCATACGCGGATTTCTCGTTTGGCGCGGGCGTATGGCCTCGCTACGATGAAGCCGATCCCGCCACCGAGGTCTCGCCATGTCCGAATCCGCCTCCTTCAATCCGCGCGTCGTCGAACCGGTCGTGCCCGATGCGCCCGACGGCCTCGGGCTCGCCGTCGAGCTGTGGCTCGCGCGCCCGGTCGACGGCATTGCGGGCCGAGCGCTGCGCATTCACCTGCGCCACGGCGCACGCATGGAGCAGGCCGAGACGCTGCGCGATCTGCTCCATGCCGTCGGCACGGCTATCGTGGTCGCCTGACGGCCCGGCCACTGCGCTCAATCGAGCGGTGTGGCAAAGAGCGCGTCGAGCAGGTTCGACGAGGACGTGTCGGAGAGGCGCGTGAGCGATTCGACCATGCGCACCTGGCAGTCCACGAGCGGCAGCATGCGAATGCGCCGCGACTCGCCGAATTCCGCATGCGCGATCACGCCCACGCCCACGCCTTGCGCGATGGCCGTTTGCAGCGCCTCGCGGCCATCCACGTAGAGCACCGGCTGGACCTGCAACCCTTTGCGCACGAGTTCGGCTTCGAGCAGTTGCTGCGTGACCGAATGCGTTTCGCGAAACACCATCGGTTCGCGCACGAGTTCCTCGTAAGTCATGCGGCGCTTTTTCGCGGCGGGACTCTCTGCGGGCACCACCGCGACTAGCGGTTCCTCGCGCAGCACACGCGCCTGCAGCCGGCTGTGCACCTGGCGCGCCGCCGTGATCGCGGCGTCGGCTTCGCTCGCCAGCACGCGGCGCATGCACTCGGTCGCGTTTGCGATCGAAAGCTTGATCACCACACCAGGATAGCGCCGCCTGAACGCGCCGATCAGCTTGATTGCGAGGTCCGGCGCGTCGGCGGCGAGGGCGAGTTCACCCGATTCGAGCGCGCCTGCCGCTTCGAGCAGCCGTCGCGCGTCGCGCTCGCAGCCCACCATCTGACGTGTCACCGCGAATAGCCGCCGCCCGAGTTCCGTGAGTTCCACGCCGCGCGGCCCGCGCTCGAAGAGTTTGACCCCGAAATCCTGTTCGAGCCGCTTCACATGATCGGACACGGCCGGCTGCGTGAGCGAGAGCGCCTGCGCGGCGCGTGAGAACCCGCCGTGTTCGGCGACCGCGTGAAAAGCACGCAACTGTGCGTATTGCATGTCGAAGCGCTCCGGTTACGGGCGATAAGTTTGACTTATATCGACATCGATTATATCGATTTTACCGATGGAGAGCGCTGCGCTAACGTGTGGGCATTGGCACATTGACAGCCCTGACGTCCACCGGAGCCCGCATGACCACCCCCGCCGAGCCGTATCTCCTGACCCCCGGACCGCTCACCACCGCGGCCTCGACCAAGGCCGCGATGCAGCGCGACTGGGGCTCGTGGGACGCCGACTTCCGCGCCATGACCGCACAGTTGCGCGCTGCATTGCTCCAGATCGCGGGCGACGTACATGGCGAATACGACTGCGTGCCGTTGCAGGGCAGTGGCAGCTATTGCGTCGAGGCGATGCTCGGCAGCTTCGTGCCGCGAGATGGCCACGCGCTCGTGCTCGCCAACGGCGCGTACGGCAAGCGCATTGCCACGACGCTGCGCTACCTGGGGCGCCAGCACACCGTGCACGATACCGGCGACTACTTGCCGCCGCGCGCCGAAGACGTCGAGCGCCTGCTGGTCGCGAACCCGGACATCACGCATGTCGTCGCCGTGCACTGCGAGACCAGCTCGGGCATTCTGAACCCGATCGAGGAGATCGCGGCCGTGACGGCGCGCCAGGGAAGGCGGCTCCTGATCGACTCGATGAGCGCGTTCGGCGCGGTGCCGCTCGACGTGCGCACGCTGCCTTGCGACGCGTTCGTCTCCTCGGCGAACAAGTGCATCGAGGGCGTGCCTGGCTTCGGCTTTGTGATCGCGAAAAAAGCAGTCCTGAGCAACGCCAAAGGTGTGAGCCACTCGCTCGCGCTGGACATCTACGATCAATGGGATGTCATGAACCGTACCGGCCAGTGGCGCTTCACGCCACCCACGCACGCAGTGGCCGCGTTCATCGAGGCGCTGCGGCTGCACGCGCTCGAAGGCGGTCAGCCGGGGCGCCTCGCGCGCTATGCGCACAACCGCGACGTGCTCGTCGAAGGCATGCGCGGCCTCGGTTTTGAGCCGCTGCTGACCGAAGGCTGGCGCTCGCCCATCATCGTCACCTTCTTTTCGCCGGCCGATCCCGCATTCGACTTCACGCGCTTCTACGAGCTAATGAAGGCGCAGGGTTTCATCATCTATCCGGGCAAGCTGACGAGCGTGGAGAGCTTTCGCATCGGCTGCATCGGCGCGCTCGACGAAACCGTCATGCGCCGCGTCGTCGCCGCATGCGGCGAAGCGCTGCACTCGCTCGGCGTGGCGAGTGCTGCGCCCGCGCCGGTCGATCTCGGCGCACGCGAAGCGCTCGCCGCTTGATACGCGCCTATCGTTAAGACTACAGACCATCGATTTTTAGCAGGACGCATGCAATGAAACACGTCAAGGCAGTGATCTTCGACTGGGCCGGCACCGTGGTCGACTACGGCTCGCGCGCGCCAATGGGCGCCTTCGTCGAGACCTTCGAGCAATTCGGCGTGCCGGTCACGATCGAAGAGGCGCGCGGGCCGATGGGCATGGCCAAGCGTCCGCACATCGCAGCGCTGATGGCGCTGCCGCGCGTCGCGGCGGCATGGGAAGCGCGCTACGGCCACGCGCCGGGCGAGGCCGATATCGACGCCGTGTACGACGTCTTCGTGCCGAAGAACGTCGCCGTGGCCGCGCAGTACAGCGACGTCATTCCAGGCGTGGCGGCCGTGACCGCCGCGCTGCGCGCCGATGGTGTACGCATCGGCTCGACCACGGGCTACACGCGCGAGATCATCGACCAGATCGTGCCGGGCGCGAAGGCGCAGGGCTTCGAGCCGGACAGCATCGTCTGCACCGGCGACACACCTGAGGGCCGGCCTTCGCCGTACATGATCTACCGCACGCTGCCGCAACTCGGCGTGTGGCTCGCGCGCGATGCGATCAAGGTGGACGACACCGAAGTCGGCATCGAAGAGGGCATTAACGGCGGGACGTGGGCGGTGGGGGTCGCGGTGAGCGGCAACGCCTTCGGACTCACCGAGGACGAAGTCCACGCGCTAGCGCCCGATGAATTCGCACGCCGCCGCGCCGCGGCCGTTGAACGCCTGCGCGCAGCGGGCGCGCACTATGTGATCGACAGCGTCGCCGACCTGCTGCCCGTGGTGAGCGAGATCGAATCGCGGCTTGCCCGCGGCGAGCGGCCGTAAGCCGTATTTCGCGCGGCTCTTGCAGGCGGCATGGCCGCCTGCGTTACCATGGGCGCCCCTGCCACTGTCCTGCGCCCATGAAGACGTTTGTGCTTTTCGTCGTGACCGCGCTCGCCGAGATCATCGGCTGCTATCTGCCTTACCGCTGGCTGCGCGAAGGCGCGAGCGCGTGGCCCCTCTTGCCGGCAGCGGTCTCGCTCGCGCTCTTCGCCTGGCTGCTCACGCTCCATCCCACGGCCGCCGGGCGCACCTATGCGGCCTACGGCGGCGTTTACGTCTGCGTGGCGATTCTCTGGCTGTGGGCCGTCGAGGCGATCCGGCCAAGCCCCTGGGACTGGGCCGGCATCGGCTTCACGCTGGCCGGCATGGCGCTCATCATGTTCCAGCCGCGTTGAGCGGCGCAATCGTCAACCGACGGTATTGACCTGCGGAAACTTGTCGCGGAAGGCCTGCGGCATCGGCACGACCTTTTTCGCCTCGTAGTCGAAGAACACGAAACCGGATTTCGCCATGGCGATCAGCGCGCCATCGGCGGGCCGCGTAATGCGAAAGATGATGTCGCCGCCGTACTTGTTGAAATCCATGATGCCCACCTCGAAGCAGAGCGCGTCGCGCGCGTAGGCTTCGGCGCGATAGGTCGTGGCCAGATCGGTCACGATGATGCTCGTGTGCGCGTCCTTCATGCCCTCGATGCCCGCGTCGAACAGAAAACGCGCGCGCGCCTCGGAAATCATCGAGATCATCGAATCGTTGGCGAGGTGATTGGCCGAATTGATGTCGGTAACGCGCACCGTGAGGTGCGTCGAGTAATAGAACTGGTCTTCGGGAAAGTGGAGCTCGATGCGGGCCATATGCGATGCGAAAAAATGGGGATGGGCAGCGCCACGGCGTTCGCGCGGCGTGGGAGCGCCGGCCCGATTAGTGGCGAAATTGCAGTCGCGATTGTAACGGCTGGCGCGTCGCCTCCGCCGCCAGTCCGGCGCTAGAATGCGTGAGCCTTTCGCCCTGGGTTGCCTCACGCTCTCGCCACATTCCATCGATTCCCGCCATGACCGACATACTTGGCCCAGCATCCAGAACAGCTGTCGAAGCCACTTCCGTGCCGAACGGCCTGCCCACCCTGAACGGTCGCACGGTCGCGCTGCACCCGCTCTGCGCGCAGGACGCGCCGCGCCTCGTCGCCGCGGCGGCGGATGGTGAACTCTGGAACCTCAAGGTGACCGTGGTGCCGAGTCCCGCTACCGTCGACGCCTGGATTGCCAGGGCGCTCGATGGCGTGCGTGCCGGCACCGTGATTCCATTCACAATCCGGCTGCTCGCAAGTGACCGTGTGGTGGGGAGCACGCGCTTCTGGAAGGTCGACCGTGAGAACCGCAAGCTGGAAATCGGCTCCACGTGGCTCGCTGCCTCGGCGCAGCGCACCATCGTGAACACAGAGGCGAAGTTTCTGATGCTCAGTTACGCCTTCGAATCGCTCGGCTGCGTGCGCGTGCAGTTCACGACCGACGTGCTCAACGCGAAGTCGCGCGCCGCGATCCTGCGCCTGGGTGCGAAAGAAGAGGGCGTGGTGCGCCGCGAACGCATCATGCCCGATGGCCGCAAGCGCGACTCCGTGCGCTTTAGCATCATCGAGGACGAGTGGCCCGAGGTGAAGGCTGGCCTGTCGCGCCGGTTGCAAGCCTCCGGCTGAGCCCTGCCGCGCCCGCGTAGCGCCGGGGCGTCAGTGCAGCCGCTCCGGTGGCGCTTCAGGTGGCGGATCACCTTGGGGTATCGGCGGGGGCTCGACGTCCGGCACCGGAGGCGGTGTTGGGCGACGCGGATTATCGGGCTCCTCGGTCGGCAGATGGGCCTCGGGAGTCCGTAGGAAACGGACGGCAAGAAGAAAATTCGAACGCATAGACCTCTCCGGGATGCGCGACGCGTGCGCCCGATGCATTACGGTCCCGCGTTCGCGCGAATCCATTTGCCCGGCGTACCGCAAGCGCCGTGCCGCGCAGTACGCCCCCGGCCGCTCGCCTCGGTACGCAGGTTGCAGCTCTCCGCGCAAGGACCTTTGCAGTCATCTCACGTTGAGCTTGGCGGCCTCGCAATGGAACATCCATCGCGACGCGCTGACATCGGCGGAACTGCACGCCATGCAGGCGCTAACGTATCCCGCGAGCGATCCTCTTTATGGCGAACGTGGGCCGCTGATCGAGTACTGGCTCGCGCAGGCGTGACGGCGCCGGGCACAGCGCTTGCATTTGCGCGGTATTCACCGTGCATTCGCACAAGGGAGGGGGATACCATGACGACACAATCGAATCACCCGCAGGATTTGCGTGACCTGGCTTGCCGCCGCGCATCCGCGCTCGTCATCGGGCTTGGGTGCACGTTAGGCTTCGCGCTGTGCGCTCCGTCTGCCGCATTCGCGCAGGGCGCACCGCAATCGATCGCGGTGCAGCGTATGGCGACCGTGCAATCGGGCACCGGCTTTCGCGCATCGAAGCTCGTGGGCTCCGACGTCTACGACAATAGCGGCAGCAAGATCGGCGCGATCGACGACATCGTGCTCGAGTCGCCTGATGCAGGCGCCTTCGCGATTCTCTCGGTGGGCGGCTTTCTCGGCATGGGCAAGCATCTCGTGGCCGTGCCGTTCAACGATCTGCGCATCGACAGGAAACAGATCGTACTGCAGACCGACAAGACGCAGCTAAAGGCCATGCCCGAGTTCAACTACGCGCACGATTGACGCTCTCGCGCGAGCGTGGTTGCTGTAGGTCAAGACGACCCGTGCCTTAGTCCAAAGTCCTATTGCGCGCCCCTCGTCCACACACCATAGTGGATGGATGCCTCGTGGGAGGCGTCCGAAGCGGGGAGCATTTAATGGCGAAGAAAGATGAAGTCAAGGCCGCGAGCGCCGCGGAGCCGGCGGAAAAACTCAGCGAAAAAGCCTATCAAAAGGAACTCGAGCGCCTGCATGGCGAACTCGTGCGCTTGCAGGAGTGGGTAGTACAGAAGCGCCTGAGGGTATGCATCGTGTTCGAAGGCCGCGACGGCGCAGGCAAGGGCGGCACGATCAAGGCGCTCACCGAACGCGTGAGCCCGCGCGTGTTTCGCGTATTCGCGCTGCCCGCGCCCACGGAGCGCGAGAGGTCGCAAATGTACTTTCAGCGTTACCTGCCGCTGCTGCCCGCTGCCGGTGAAGTCGTGGTGTTCGATCGCAGCTGGTACAACCGTGCGGGCGTCGAGCGCGTGATGGGCTTTTGCACGCCGCAACAGGCGACGGAATTCCTGCGCGGCGTGCCGCTCATCGAGCGCGCCATCATCGACTCGGGCACGATCCTCATCAAGTTCTGGCTCGAAGTGAGCCAGAAAGAGCAAACCCGGCGCCTCGAAGGGCGCATCAACGATCCACGCAAGATCTGGAAGCTTTCGCCGATGGACCTCCTGTCGTATAGCCGCTGGTACGACTATTCACGTGCGCGCGACGAGATGTTCGACATGACGGATACGCCGGAATCCCCGTGGTTCGTTGTCCGTTCCGATGACAAGAAACGCGCGCGCCTGAACGTCATCGGCCATATTCTGAACACCATTCCGTACAAAGCGCTGCCGCGCGAGAAGGTCACGCTGCCCGAGCGTCAGAAGGCACAAGGCTACCGCGACCCGGACTACCCCTACAAGTACGTGCAGGAGAAGTACTGAGCGGCGCGCGCCATCCGGCGCGGCTTCTCGTCACGTCGGATCAAACCACACTATCATCACAATTGAGCGCTCACGAGGGGTAGACCATGGCCGATCTGCTGCTGGGAAATATCGACGAACACGTCACGGACGCCGAAATCAACGAGTTTCTGGAGCGCTACGGTTTTCCGCCGTACGACGCGATTCAGCGCATCGAAGGGGCGGGGCGTCCCAGCGCGCTGGTCACCTTCCACGCCGCGAGCGAAGAGGGGTTGCGCAGATTGCAGGGCCGCATCAACAACCTGTTCTGGCGCGATCACACGATCAGCGCTCAGGTCATGCCGCCGGCACGCGAGGAGTAGGCGGGCGCAAACACGCAACAGGGCGCCGTTTCAGGCGTCCGCTCTCAGGCCAGGTAGGCCAGCTTCAATAGAAGATCATCCCTGGCCTCTGCGTGCTCACGCGCGTGCGCACTTTGCCTTGAGGCCCATTCCCGTTTCAGCGTCGGGAATACTCACCGGTTCGAGTCGATTCAGGGCGCCGCGGCCTATTCGTATCGGCGTTGCGGTCGTAGCCCATCACGACGCCGGGTTAGAGGCCCACCACGTTTCGCTCTATTTGTGCGGGACAACGCGTTAGCGGATCTCGTCGTCAGCGAATGTAGGCGAGCCGCTTCCACTGGTTTCCCTGCATTGTTCGAGGCGCACCGGCTCCGGCACCATTAGGTCAGACGAACCCGCAAGCGCACCGCGCAACGAGATGAACGAAACGCTTCCCGCATCCCCTCCGGCCTGGACGCCGACGCCGCAGCAGGTCGAATCGGCCCGCATCACCCAGTTCATGAAGTGGCTCGGCGATACGCGCGGTCTCTCGTTCGACGACTACGACGCGCTATGGCGTTGGTCCGTCGAGAACGTCGACGCTTTCTGGTGCGCGCTGTGGGACTGGGCGCAGATTCCCTCGCGCGAGCCGCGCGGCGCAGCGCTCGCCGATGCCGCGATGCCCGGCGCGCGCTGGTTTCCCGGCGTCGAGCTGAACTACGTCGAACGGGCTTTTCAGCTTGCGAGCGACGCGCGGCCCGCGATCGTTTCGCGCAGCGAGAGCGGCCCCCTGGCCGGGCGCACGCGCGAATTGAGCTGGGCGGAACTGCGCCGCCAGGTGGCGGCTTGCGCGGCCACGCTGCGGCGCATGGGCGTCACGCGCGGCGACCGTGTGGCGGCCTTCATGCCGAACACGCCCGAGACCGTCGTGGCATTCCTCGCCACTGCGAGCGTGGGCGCGATCTGGTCGGTGTGCTCGCCCGACATGGGACCGCTCGCAGTGCTCGACCGCTTCCGGCAGATCGAGCCGAAGGTGCTGTTCGCCGTGGACGGCTATCGCTACGGCGGCAAGCCGCACGACCGGCGCGAGCTGATTCACCATCTGCTGCGCGAGTTGCCGAGCGTGGCGCATCTCGTGTTCGTCCCGCAGCTCGACGCGGACGTCAACGTGAGGGAGTACCCGCGCGCCACGGCATGGCGCGACGCCATCGCGGGCAACGTCCCGCTGCACATCGAGAGCGTGCCGTTCGATCATCCGTTGTGGATCGTCTATTCGTCGGGCACGACGGGCATGCCCAAAGCCATCGTGCATTCGCACGGCGGCATCGTGGTGGAGCACGTGAAGCTCACTGCGTTACACCTCGACCTGAGCCCCGGCGACCGTTTCCACTGGTACGCCAGCACGAACTGGATCATGTGGAACTGCCAGGTGGGTGGGCTGCTCGCGGGCGCGACGCTCTGCCTCTACGACGGCAACCCCGCGTATCCCGACGCGCAGGCGTTGTGGCGCTTTGTGGGCGAGACTGGTGTCACGTTCTTCGGCGCGGGGGCGGCGTATTTCCAGGGGTGCCTCAAGTCCGGCGTCGAGCCGCGTGCGGCGGCGGATCTCTCGTGCCTGCGCGCGGTCGGCTCGACCGGCTCCCCGCTGCCGCCCGAAGCGTATGCATGGATACTCGAGCACGTAGGGCCGGTGTGGATCGACGCGATTTCGGGCGGCACCGATTTCGCGGGGTGCTTCCTCGCCGGCGTGCCGACCTTGCCGGTTTATCTCGGCGAAATGCAGTGCCGATGCCTTGGCGCGCGAGTCGAGGCGTTCGACGAATCAGGGCACGCGCGCATCGACGAAGTCGGCGAACTCGTGTGCACCGCGCCCATGCCTTCGATGCCGCTCTACTTCTGGCGCGACGAGGCGAACCGGCGCTACCGCGAAAGCTACTTCGACATGTTTCCTGGCATCTGGCGCCATGGCGACTGGCTGCGCATCACGCCGAGAGGCGGCGCGATCATCTACGGTCGCTCGGACGCCACCATCAACCGCCACGGCATTCGCATGGGCACGAGCGAGCTCTATCGCGCGGTGGAGTCGGTGCCCGAGGTGCTGGACAGTCTCGTGGTCGATCTGGAGTACCTGGGACGCGCCTCGTCGATGCCGCTCTTCGTGGTGTTGCGCCCCGGCGTCGAGCTGACCGACGCGCTCGCGCAACGCATTCGCGCACGCGTGCGCGAGGCGCTTTCGGCGCGTCACGTGCCCGACGAGATTCATCAGATAGAGGCCGTTCCGCGCACGCTCTCGGGCAAGAAAATGGAGGTGCCGATCAAGCGGCTTCTGCTCGGGCAGCCGCTCGAGAAGGTGGCCAATCCGGACACCATGGCCAACCCGGAAAGTCTCGCGTGGTTTGCGTCTTTCGCGCGGGCGAGGGACGCAGCGCAGTAAGCGGCTCGCGGCAGCACGAGACTTCGGGGCGCGCCCGCGCCGATTTGGCCGCGCCGATTTAGAATGGCGCGCGCGGGCTGACCCCTCTGTCTGTCCGTTTCCGCGGACTCCCATCGTCAACGCATGCCATCGCTCAGCGCTACCGTTCCCATCTCGCTCGTCAACGGCTTTCTCGCCGGTGCCGGTGCCGAGCCCGCCGTGATCCGCCGCTATCTCAACGAGGCGGGCATCGCGCTGGAACTGCTTGCCAAGCCGGGCGGCCGTGTGACGGAAGAGCAGTTCTCCACGCTCTACCAGACGCTCGCCATCGAACTCGACGACGAGATGCCCGGCATCTTCAGCCGGCCGCTGCGCAGCGGCACGCTCAAGTTCCTCTGCCTGAGCCTGCTCGATGCGCGCAACCTCGAAACGGCGTTGCATCGCTTCGACCAGTTCTTTCACATCGTGCTCGACGATTTCCGGCTCGAATCGCGCCGCCAGGGGCTCGTGGCCCAGGTGGCATTACGCGCCAATCCGACGTATGCCGCGATCGGGCCGCTCGGGCAGGAACTGACGCTCAAGCTCGCGCACGGCGTGTGCTCCTGGCTGATCGGCCAGCGTATTCCGCTTCTGCAAGTCGATTTCGCCTGCGCGCAGCCGCCACATGCGCTCGATCACCGCTACTTTTTCCATGGGCCCGTGCGCTTTGGCAAGGAAGCCACGCTGATGCGCTTCAGCGCGGCCTATCTCGACATGCCGATCCGGCAGAGCAAGCGCAACCTGCGCGCGTTTCTCGCGCGCTCGCCCGGCGACTGGATCTTCGAGACCTTCAGCGAGCAGCTCGTGAGCCACAACGTGCGTCAGTATCTCGCCGCGCAACTGCCCGATCTGCCGACCATCGAAGCGGCGGCCGATAGCCTGCACTGCTCGGTGCGGACGCTCTGCCGGCGCCTCGCGGCGGAGGAGACGACCTTCCAGGCGCTCAAGGACGAACTGCGCCGCGACGTGGCGATCCAGCGCCTCACCGACACCCAGGACACGATCGCGGCCATTGGCGGCGATCTGGGTTTCGACGATCCCAGCGCCTTTCATCGCGCCTTTCGCCACTGGACGGGCAGCACGCCCGGCACCTACCGCCGTCGCGGCTGAGCGGCCGGGCGGCCGAAGGTCGCGCGACACAAAGCGGGGGCGCCCACCCATGACGGGTGGGCACAGCAGCCGATAGCGTGGCCAGAATTGTCACCATGTGGTCCGGTTTGGACAGTGGTTTGGCGACCGATTGCCGCTACGATTCGTCCTGTACTGCCGCAAGGTGGCCACATCCCTGGCCCGGCGGCGCATCCAATTTGACCCCTGAGTGACTGGAAGGACCGATCATGAGCTACAACGCCCCCGTCAAGGACATGCTGTTCGTGCTGAAAGAGCTGGCCGGCATCGACGCCGTCGCAACCCTGCCGGGTTTCGAAGACGCTGGTTTCGACACTGCGCAAGCCGTGCTCGACGAGTGCGCGAAGCTCTCCAGCGAAGTCATCGCGCCGCTGAACGTAGAAGGCGACCGCGCGCCCAGCAGCTGGCGCGACGGCGAGGTCACGGCCACGCCGGGCTTCGCGGGGGCGTTCCGCCAGTATGTCGAAGGCGGCTGGCAAGGTCTGCAACATCCGTCCGAGTTCGGCGGCCAGGCGCTGCCCAAGCTGATCGCCACGCCCTGCATCGAAATGCTCAACGCGGCGAACCTCTCGTTCGCGCTGTGCCCGCTCTTGACCGACGGCGCCATCGAGGCGCTGCTCACCGCGGGCAGCGACGAGTTGAAGACGCGCTACGTGCCGAAGCTGATCTCCGGCGACTGGACCGGCACGATGAACCTCACCGAGCCGCAGGCCGGCTCCGACCTCGCACTTGTGCGCACGCGCGCCGAACCGCAGGGTGACGGCACGTACAAGGTCTTCGGCACGAAGATCTTCATCACGTGGGGCGAGCACGACATGGCGGAGAACATCGTTCACCTCGTGCTGGCGCGCACCCCCAACGCGCCCGAAGGCGTGAAGGGCATTTCGCTCTTTGTCGTGCCGAAGTTCCTCGTGAACGACGATGGCTCGCTCGGCGCGCGCAACGACGTGCATTGCGTGTCGATCGAACACAAGCTCGGCATCAAGGCGAGCCCGACGGCCGTGCTGCAATACGGTGACCATGGCGGCGCGATTGGCTATCTCGTGGGCGAGGAGAATCGCGGCCTCGAATACATGTTCATCATGATGAATGCGGCGCGCTTTGGCGTCGGCATGCAGGGCGTGGGCGTGGCTGAAAGCGCGTACCAGAAGGCCGTGGCGTACGCGAAGGAGCGTGTGCAGAGCCGCCCCGTGGATGGCTCGCTCAAGCAGTCGGCCACCATCATCCATCACCCGGACGTGCGACGCATGCTCGGCTCGATGCGCGCCATGACCGAAGGCGCCCGTGCGCTCGCTTATGTCGCAGCCGCCTATAGCGACAATGCTCACTATCATCCTGACGCAGAAGTGCGCGCACGCAATCTCGCGATCTACGAATACCTCGTGCCGGTCGTGAAGGGCTGGAGCACGGAAATGGTCAATGAGGTGACGAGCCTCGGCGTCCAGGTGCATGGCGGCATGGGCTTCATCGAGGAAACGGGCGCAGCGCAGTATTACCGTGACGCGCGCATTCTCGCGATCTACGAAGGCACGACGGCGATCCAGGCGAACGACCTGGTCGGCCGCAAGACGGTGCGCGACGGCGGCGCGGTTGCGAAGGCGCTGCTTGGCGAGATCGCCCGGACTGCTGAAGAACTCGGGCAGGCCGGCGGCGCGGCGGCGGCATCGATGCGCGAGCAACTGGAGAAGGGCGCGCGCGCACTGGCGAATGTCATCGACTACGTGATTGCGAACGTCAAGAGCGACCCGAACGCAGTGTTTGCGGGCAGCGTGCCGTATCTCAAGCTCGCGGGCGTCGTGCTGTGCGGCTGGCAAATGGCGCGCGCGCTGCTCGTCTCGCAACGCGAACTCGCGAACGACGCCGAGTTCCACGGCGCGAAGATCGCGATTGCGCAGTTCTACGCCGAACACATTCTCCCGCAGGCAGGCGGCCTCGAGACGTCGATCCTGGCCGCAAAGGGCGACGCTGGCGTGCTCTCGCTGAGCGAAGTGCAGTTTTGATCGGGCGCTTAGGGCGCTCAGTAAGCGAGCTCAGTTAGCAAGCAAGCAAGGAAGAGGATATGTCGTCGAGTGATCTGATTGCGCAATACGGCCCACGCGAGTCGATGGAATACG
Source organism: Paraburkholderia flagellata (assembly GCF_021390645.1). Lineage (GTDB taxonomy): Bacteria > Pseudomonadota > Gammaproteobacteria > Burkholderiales > Burkholderiaceae > Paraburkholderia > Paraburkholderia flagellata. Next base: position 1,591,604 of record NZ_JAJEJT010000001.1, on the reverse strand, counting down.
ACGTGGTGATCGTCGGCGGTGGCCCGGCCGGCCTGTCCGCCGCGATCCACCTGAAGCAGCTGGCCGCGGAGAAAGGCGCTGAAATCGGCGTGTGCGTGCTGGAAAAGGGCTCGGAAATCGGGGCGCATATCCTCTCGGGCGCGGTCATGGATCCGCGTGCCCTGAACGAGCTGATTCCGGACTGGAAAGAGCAAGGCGCACCGCTGAACGTGCCTGTGACCGAGGACAAGTTCCTTTTTCTTTCCGAAACGGGGGCTAAATCGGTGCCGAACTGGGCGCTGCCCGACAACTTCAAGAACCACGGCAACTACGTCATCAGCCTTGCCAATGTAACGCGCTGGCTGGGCCAGCAGGCCGAGGCGCTGGGCGTGGAGATCTTCCCGGGCTTCCCGGCTGCCGAGGTGCTCTACAACGACGACGGCTCGGTCAAGGGCGTCGCTACCGGCAACATGGGTGTGGGCAAGGACGGCGAGCCCACCGAGAACTTCCAGCTCGGCATGGAGCTGCACGCCAAATACACGCTGTTCTGCGAAGGCTGCCGCGGTCACCTGGGCCGGCAGCTGAACGAGAAGTTCAAGCTGGGCAAGGATTCGGACCCGCAGGTCTACGGCATCGGTATCAAGGAACTCTGGGAGATCGATCCGGCGAAGCACCAGCCGGGTCTCGTGATTCACACCGCCGGCTGGCCGCTCGAATCGGACACCTACGGCGGCTCGTTCCTGTACCACATCGACAACAACCAGGTGATGGTGGGTTTTGTCGTCGGTCTGGCGTACCAGAACCCGTATCTCTCGCCGTTCGAGGAATTCCAGCGCTACAAGACGCACCCGGAAATCCGCAAGTACCTCGAAGGCGGCAAGCGCGTATCGTACGGCGCGCGCGCGATTACCGCGGGCGGCCTGATGTCGCTGCCCAAGCTCGTGTTCCCGGGCGGCGCGCTCGTGGGCGACGACGCGGGCTTTTTGAACGCCTCGCGCATCAAGGGCAGCCACGCGGCGATCAAGACCGGCATGCTCGCGGCCGATGCCGCCTTTGAAGCCGTGCAGGCCGGCCGCCAGAGCGACGAACTCGCGGCCTATCCGGAAGCGTTCAAGCAGTCGTGGCTCCACACGGAACTCTACAAGGCGCGCAACTTCAAGCAGTGGATGAGCAAGGGCCTGTACCTGGGCACGCTGATGGTCGGCATCGAGCAGAAGCTCCTGGGCGGCAACGTGCCGTGGACGCTGCATCACCAGCATCGCGACCACGAGATGCTGAAACCGGCCTCGCAGTGCAAGCCGATCGAGTATCCGAAACCTGACGGCAAGCTCACGTTCGACCGGCTCTCCTCGGTGTTCATCTCGAACACCAACCACGAGGAGAACCAGCCTGCGCATCTGACGCTCAAGGACGCGAGCGTGCCCGTTGGTATCAACCTCACGACTTACGCAGGACCCGAGGCGCGCTTTTGCCCCGCAGGCGTCTACGAGTTCGTGAAGGACGAGCAGGAAGAAGACCGCCTGCAGATCAACGCGCAGAACTGCGTGCACTGCAAGACGTGCGACATCAAGGACCCGACGCAGAACATCGTGTGGGTCACCCCCGAAGGTGGCGGCGGACCGAATTATCCGAATATGTAAGCACAGGGCGGCGCGTTCGCGCCCCTTGTCGAGCCATTCCCTTGCGCCGGCCGCACCCACCGCTACCGGGTGGGTTCAACCGCGACGTTTTGCCGTATGTTCATCGATACGGCAACAACGCAACGGAGACAAGGAATGGGCGTATTGAGCGGTTTTCGCGTACTGGAGTTCGAGGCAATCGGTCCGGCTCCCTTCGGCACGATGCTGCTGGCTGACATGGGGGCGGACATCATCCGTGTGAACCGGCCCGTCGCCCCCGACGATCTCGGGCCAAAACGTGAGGGCGCGCAGGTGGATGTGACGGGCCGCGGCCGG